>CAZOUN010000049.1:0-18288 GCA_964582965.1 uncultured Anaerolineales bacterium
GTTTGGTACAAACTGTACAGATTGCGGTCAGTTTTAACCGGCGGGTATCTATACCTTGTTCTTTCATGATCGGGTAGGTATTATTAATAATCTTGGCAGCCCGGTCGGGTCCACCTTTATACGGACTATCTGTTCCACTGTACATGACGATCACACCATCAAGACCGCGGTTGAAAATTCTGAGATAAAAATCCTCATTAAACATACTCGGGCAGAGCACTGGTAGGATGTAAGTGTTGTTGGGATAGTCTGTATGCAACTGTCCTACTGCATCCGCTCCAGCATATCCTCCCGAGGTTGTAGCCAGGATGAGAATTTTTGGTGTTTTGCATTCTGACCAATTTTCCATGGTTGTATCCTCTATGCAGACATAGAAGTATCCCGCAAGCCAGTTTGAGCTGCGGGATACTTGGAACGGTTAAGTTTATTTCTTGCGTCGAATGAAAAGTCTCTCATATCCATCGGCGTGTACATCACCGAGATATTCGTGTCCAACTTTTGCACACCAGCGAGGCATATCAGATTTGGTATTTTCATCGCCGGCCCAAAGCTCAAGAATTTCTTCTACTTTTACTTTACCGATGCTTTTTTTGGCTTCTAGTAAGGGACCGGGGCAGGCCATCGCCCGGGCGTCAACTACTTCTGCAGCTACTATTTTTTCTAGTTCTTCTGGGGACATTTCTTTCTCCTTATCAGTAATGGAACAAAATGATTAAAGATTTTTAGATAGGATTGGACAGATTCTATTGAATTTGGTATCTGCAATCCTGTAGTAGATTTCTCTGCCATCCCGGCGTGAAAGCAAAACACCTTTGTTCTTCATCAACCGGAGATGCTGAGAGGTGTTTTGCATAGAGGTGTCAATCTCCTCTGATATTTCACTTACGGTCAATTCACGGTTCCCAAGCACCCAGACGATTTGAATCCTATGGGCGTTTCCCAGGATGCTGCAAAATTCTGCCTGATCTTGGGCTTCTGCTATCTCATTTGGGTTCATAATCAACTCTCAATCAATCAAATGATTACTTAATTACATGACCGGGATAAGTATAGGATTGAGGTTGTTTCTGAATAAGTGCAATTTATCACAAGTGATATCGGGACTATGAATGGGTAATCATAGAAAAAACCTATAGTGATGACTGGGCGGTATTTTTCACTGAGTGAGATTTTTCGGGAATTATGCTTAGAATATTGCTAGAGCGATTAGGATTTTAGGAATTTATGGAAGGTAAATAAAAGATAGAGTATGCTGGCAATTTGGTTTACTAGTTGTTAGAATACAAATAATAAATTGAAGGAGAAATTATGAATAAGGAATTCTATCGCGGAAAAACAGCCCTGATCACTGGATCAGGTAGGGGGATAGGTCGGGCGATCGCATTACATTTTGCGTCACTTGGAGCAGATATCGTGGTGAATTACTTCCGAAATCGAGAGCCGGCTGAGGAAACTGCGCAGCAGATTTTCAACCTTGGGGTTCGTGCAGAAATTGTAAAAGCAAATGTTGGTGATATGGCCGATCTCGAGAAACTTGTTGCTGAAACAGACCGGATATTTGACGGCCTGGATATACTGATCAGCAATGCGGGATCGGGATATAATCGTCCAATTCTTGAGCAGCGCCCTAAAGGTTGGGATTGGACCATGAATATCAATGCCAGGGCATTTCTTTTCCTGGCTCAAAAATCTGTTCCCTTGATGGAAAAACGCGGCGGCGGCTGGATAGTCAGTATATCCTCTCCCGGGTCCATCCGGGTTCTGCCGGAATATGCTGTTGTGGGTGCCAGCAAAGCTGCTATAGAGGCATTGACCCGCTACATGGCTGTGGAATTCGGTTCAAAAAACATATCTGTGAACGCTGTATCACCGGGCATTGTGGCAACTGAAGCCTTAAAGCATTTTAATACCATGCAGGATGAAGATCTGCTGGATAAGATCGCAGACCAGACACCGGCGGGACGGATTGTCAAACCTGAAGATGTTGCAGCTATTGTCGCATTTTTGTGTTCTCCAAATGCTTCCATGATCCGGGGACAAACTATCATAGCGGATGGTGGATTTACCCTCCCGGCGAGCGGTTTACAAAGGCCGTCCTGAGTAAATTCAATTGAAAAGATCCAATAAATTTATGGTTTTCCTCATGATTCCTGCTTGCGGATTGAGATCGTTGTTATAAGAAAATCTTTTTGATTGACAAGACAATCATGTCCTTGATATATATTCGAATTATGCTATACTCCACTTCTAAGTGATAATTTTCCAATTATCAAATTTCCCACTATCAAATTGAATAGCAAAACCCTCTAATTTACTAGTTTAGCAGTACCTTTGAATCATAGAGAAAATCATACCGGGTTTACCCCTATCAGCTGGAAGGGAAGTCCCGTTCGTACGAGCAGTAGGTGAGTAGATTCTCTTAGGGTAGCAGAATAATAAAAGAATCAGTAACCGTTTTATTCTTTTAGTATGACTTGTATAGGAATTTTTCTTCATTATTGGCGAGGAGGTGAAGTGGAAAACAATTGATTTCCAAGTGTAAACAAGTTCTATTTTTTCATAATTTCCCTAAGGAGGAAACAGTATGTCTAAGAGATATTATCTATTTAGTATCGTAATCGCCGCCAGTTTGATTCTGGCTGCTTGCGGTAGCACAGCGAAAGCTCCTGATGTTTGTGCCGAAAATCCTGATGAGACAGTATGTGCCGTTATTGAAGCAGGCAGCACCATTAAAATTGGATATGCTGGACCGATGGCTGGCGACTACTCTGCCTTTGGTACTGATATCTCCAAAGCCGGTTTGCTGGCTATAGATGATGCTGGTGAATTCGAAGGTTTCACCTTCGAATTACTGGTAGAGGATACCCAGGGAAGTGGCGAAGGTGGCGCATCTGTGGCCAACCTTTACGTTTCTGATCCGGATGTTGTGGCGATCGCTGGCCACACTTTCTCTGGTTCCACAGCAGCTGCCATCCCGATCTACAATGAAGCCCGGCTGCCGATGCTTTCCCCATCCGCAACCCGCGCTGACCTGACCGAAGGTCCGCAAGATGTCTTCAACCGTATTCCATTCACTGATGACCTGCAGGGTCAGTTCGCTGGAGAGTATCTCTTCAACGTTCTTGGTGTGACCAAACTGGCTGTCATGCACGATGGTGATGCATATGGTAAGGGTGTTGCTGAGAAAGTCCAGGAAGTATTCATGGGCCTCGGTGGAGAAGTTGTTGCCGTTGAAGCTATCACTCCTGGCGAAACCGATTACAGCGCTGTTTTGACTGATGTTGGCGCCTCCGATCCCGAAGCCATCTACTTTGGTGGATATTATCCTGAAGCGGCAGTGATAGCCCAGGGTATGCCCGTTGCTGGTATGGAAGGTGTTATTCTCTTCAGCGATGACGGTAGTTATGGCGCGGCCTTTATCGAGTTAGCTGGTGCTCAGGCTGAGGGTGTATATGCCGCGACTGGCGCACCGTTAGAAAGTGCTGCAAAAGCTGAGTTTGATACTTACTTTGAGAGCATCTATGGTGATCCTCCCGGAGCAATCTCAACATTCACCTGGCATGGTTATGACATTGTTGATGCATTGGTCCAGACCATTAAATCTGTTGCTATCCTCGGTGAAGATGGGAATCTCTATATTCCTAGAGAAGCATTGGTTGCTGCAGTTAACGGTTTGACCGATTACGATGGTCTGACAGGAATGTTGACCTGCAATTCAGGCGAGTGCAATGCTTCCGGCCCGTCCTTCCAGGTAGTACAAGATGGCGCCTGGGTTATTCCCTAGCAAATAGATCTGTTTTGGAACGTTGTTATTACATGCGAGGCAAGCTTCATCTGCTTGCCTCGCTGAACCTTGCATAAAACAAATAGTGAACTTTAGATTTACGTTCTAGTTATAAGAAGGACAATTATGAGTGATCCCAAACCGAAAAAAACAGCCAAACGGATAAATTCTTTTAAGGTAACTCAAGTAATTATCTCTATTTTATTTCTGGCATTCCTGTCCTGGCGCTTATATACAGTTATTAGTTCTGGCGTTTACGGGCCAGATACCTGGGTCAGATTTGCCATAAGTGGTTTGATCATTGGCAGTGTTTATGCTGTGATAGCCATTGGATATACACTGGTTTATGGAATCCTTTTCATGATTAACTTCGCACATGGAGAAATCATGATGCTGGGCGCATTTTCTGGGTATTTTGTGTTTGAAGCCCTTAAATCCATCCCTGTAGCTTCTACGGGAATGAGCTTTTTGGATTCCTACCAGATCATATCTGTTGTACTGGCATTTATAGTTGGTATGTTTATGTCCGCTATGTCGGGTTATTTTTTGGAACGGATTGCTTATCGCCCCCTACGTGGAGCGCCCAGATTAATTCCACTGATCAGTGCAATTGGCGCTTCTATTTTCCTGCAAAATGCCGCTCAAGTAATGTTTGGGCCAAAGCGCAGAACCTATTACAACCCGATGTCTTTAGCCCGGAGTCAGGGTTGGCGTATCCCGATCGGTGGCGAGGAAGTGATCCTCACCTATACTGGTGCATTGACATTTGTATTATCTCTGCTGCTCCTGATCGGCCTCTATACGCTGGTGATGAGAACCCGTTATGGCAGGTCCATGAGGGCTGTCGCTGAAGATAAACAAACCGCCGCTTTGATGGGAATTAATGTGGATCAAATAATCAGCAATACATTCCTCATCAGTGGTGCTCTAGGTGGAGCAGCGGGAGTGATGTGGGGTATCCACAATGGCATCATATATCACTATGTTGGTTTTATTCCTGGACTAAAGGCTTTTACCGCCGCAGTGCTGGGAGGAATTGGTAACATCCCTGGTGCTATGGTAGGGGGTCTCCTGCTGGGTATAGTTGAGTCTGTTGGACCAGCAGCCCTGGGATTGGATTTTCAGCTTAAGGATGTGATTGCATTTTCCATCCTGGTCCTGATCTTGATTTTCCGCCCCTCAGGCATTGTAGGTGAAGTATTATCGGAGGAGAAAGTCTGATGAAGGACCTAATTAAACAAGGATCGCGATTAGGATTGATATTTGGTGTAGTTATCATTTTCTTGATCTTATTCGGCTTAACTACTACTTTATCTGATATCTTGGGCGAATTTGTAAATATCGAATCTAGAACACGCACTGGAAACCCTGCCGGTTTAATGATCTTTTTTGCTATATTAAGCTTGTGGGCAGGCTCCAAATCAACGTCAGCTGATAGATCGAATTTTAAATCTGCCCTGATTTCTGGGGTATCGGTGAGTTTGATCATCGCTTTAATAATCTCAGCTTTGATACTTTTGGTTGGTTATCTAGACAGTATTGATGTCTCGATGCGAGATTATTTAGCACAACTGGATCATCTTTCTGTCTCTTTTCTTCTCTATGGAAGAGAACTTGCTGCAGGAGTTTTAATAACATTTGGAATATTCTTTGTTTTTGGAATCCTGGGAGCGTTGCTGTCCTATTGGTATGAAACTAAAAAGGTTGGAGAGGCCATCCAGAAACAAGCTTTCATTCTAAAAGATAAAGCGCTGGATTCGAAACTAGCAAAACGATATATAGAACACCCCAGAGCCAAATGGATTGGTTATGGCCTATTGGGCCTGGTGATTTTACTTACGCCCCAGTTTTTAGGCAAATATTGGAATTACGCCATGGGAACCGTTGGTATTTATGTCCTGATGGGTTTGGGCTTGAATATCGTAGTAGGTCTGGCTGGATTGCTTGACCTGGGTTATGTGGCGTTTTTTGCGATTGGCGCTTACACAATGGGTCTGTTAACTACTCCGGCTCCGATTGCTCTTCAATTAGGATTTTGGCCGGTTCTGATCCTCAGTATAGTCTTCGCTGCGTTTGCGGGAATCCTTCTTGGAATACCTGTGCTTCGTATGCGAGGAGATTATCTGGCGATCGTTACTCTTGGGTTTGGAGAAATTATCCGGGTTTTGATCCGGAGTGATATGATGGCTCCCTACCTGGGAGGTCCACAGGGGGTTAGGGATATTGCAGGACCAAGCTTGTTTGGACTTTCCATCTCCAGTGAAAAATCATATCTATATCTGATCATCATGGGTATTCTTTTGACAATCTTGTTCACAAATTACCTTCAGAACTCTCGTGTTGGCCGGGCTTGGATGGCTATGAGAGAGGATGAAACAGTAGCTCAGGCCATGGGTATCAATACCTTGTACTATAAATTGATGGCTTTTGCAACTGGTGCTGCATTCGCCGGATTGGGAGGAGCTTTATTCGCTGCCAGGAATCAGTACACTGGTCCTGCAGATCATACCTTAATGGTGTCTATCAACGTTCTTTCGCTGTTAATTGTAGGCGGCATGGGTAGTGTACCTGGTGTGATCATAGGCGCTTTTGTTTTAAAAGGACTTCCTGAAATTCTCAGGGAACTGGAACTATACCGATTGTTGGTTTTCGGTGGTTTGTTAGTTTACATGATGATCATACGTCCGGAAGGTATCTGGCCTGCGCCGAGGAGAATGATGGAACTCCACGCAGATGAAGGGGACGGAATACCACCGGAAGAAGGTTTAGTAGGAGAAGAGGGTTAGATATGAGTATCTTAGAAACCCGTGGAGTTACTAAAAGATTTGGGGGATTGTCTGCTGTTGATAACGTTACTATCCAGATACCAGAAGGATCGATCTATGCCATCATTGGTCCCAACGGGGCCGGAAAAACAACCCTGTATAACTGCATCACTGGATTTTATCCTTCTGATGAAGGAGATATGTTATTCCAGGGAAAATCCCTGGTCGGTTTATCTCCCGATCGCATCACCAAAAAAGGGATATCCAGAACGTACCAGAATATTCGCTTATTCCCGGCGATGACCGCAATTGAAAATATTTTGGTTGGTGCTCATCCGCGTTTAAAATCCAATTGGCTTGATGCGATCCTGCATACGCCCAGGCAAAGAGCTGAAGAAAAAGAGGCTCTCAAGAAAGCCCAGGAATTGCTCGATTTTGTAGGTTTAAAAGGAAAAGGCGATCTATTCGCCCGTAATTTGCCTTATGGCGCCCAACGACGCCTGGAAATGGCCCGAGCTTTGGCCAATGATCCAAAGATCATTCTATTGGACGAACCTACTGCTGGTATGAATCCTAATGAATCAGTTGTAATGATGCGCTTTATTGAAAATCTAAGAGACGAACTTGGAATCACCATTCTTCTTATCGAACATGATATGAAAGTAGTAATGGGGATCAGCGAGTTCATCTATGTCTTGGACTTTGGCCAGTTAATCGCCAAGGGAACCCCGGGAGAGATTCAAAAGAATCCCCAGGTAATTGAATCCTATTTAGGCCGGGGAGCTGCTGGATCAGCATAAGCAGTCCTCAAAGAGAATCTAATTATGGCTATGCTTGAAGTTAATAACATTCATACGTATTATGGAAATATCCACGCCCTTAAGGGTGTCTCGATTACCGTTGAGGAAAAGGAAATTGTGACCTTGATCGGCGGAAATGGCGCTGGTAAAACTACCACTTTACGTTCCATCAGTGGGTTGATTCCACCTCGTAAGGGAGAAATCTTCTTCGAAGGGGAAAAAATATCCGATACTCCTGCTCATGAGCTGGTATATAAAGGTATTACCATGGTGCCGGAGGGAAGGGGGATCTTCGCCCGATTAAATGTGTTTGAAAATTTGGATATGGGAGCATATTCCCAATCTGACCGCTCAACTTTTGATGATGATCTCGAACGGGTTTTCCAACTTTTTCCGAGATTAAAAGAAAGACGAAACCAGGTATCAGGTACATTATCCGGTGGAGAACAGCAGATGCTGGCAACAGCCCGGGCATTAATGGCTAACCCTCGACTACTTTTGATGGACGAACCTTCAATGGGCTTGGCACCAATCCTGGTGGAAAGTGTGTTTGAAACCATCCAGGCGATCAATAAAACTGGAACGACTATCTTGCTTGTGGAACAAAATGCAACTGTCGCTCTTGCAATTGCAGATCGAGGATATGTGCTGCAAACCGGAGAGATCGTTTTGAAGGACAGCGCCGAGAACTTACGCAAGAACGAAATGGTTCAAAAAGCCTATCTTGGAATGGATTAAAACAGTATTGTTTTTACTTAACAGTCCTGTGGTGTTAAAATACACCACAGGACTGTTATATTAAATGGAGACTCGTTGATATGCCAAGCGCAGAAATTATAGCCATAGGAACGGAATTGTTATTGGGGGAAATAGTCGATACCAATACCCAGGAAATTGCCCTTGCTTTGCGAAAGATTGGCGTGGATGTTTATCGGACAGGCATGATTGGGGACAATCCCGATCGGATTGTTGGAATGCTGCTGGAAAGCGTAGATAGGGCGGATATTGTGATTCTGACAGGAGGATTGGGTCCAACAGTTGATGATCCAACCCGCCATGCTATTGCCCAGGCATTTGGCCTCGATTTGGAGTTTCATCAGGATCTGTGGGATGAGATTGTGAGACGGTTCGAAAAGTATGGCATCCAACCTCCGGAAAATAACAAACAACAGGCCTATTTACCGGCTGGTGCAGATAGCCTTCCCAATCCACGGGGGACAGCCCCTGGTATTGGATTGGAGATCCAGGATACCCTGATCTATGCAATGCCAGGTGTGCCTGTAGAGATGGAAGGAATGGTCAAAGAACAGGTGGTACCCAGGATCACAGAACGGTTTGGCCTGACTGGTGTGATCCTTATCCGTAATATCCGTGTGGAGGAAATTGGCGAATCTCGTATTGATGCATTGATCAGTGATCTGGAAGAACTCGCCAACCCAACCGTGGGATTGGCAGCAGGAAAAGGTTATGTGCTGGTGCGAATAACAGCCAAAGCTGAGAACGAGGAAGTGGCTGAGGCTCTGCTGGAGGATCTAGAAAAAGAGATCCGGGAACGATTATCGGATTGGACAGATCTGGACCCCGGAAAATTATAAAGAATTTGATCTACCGGTATTATCCCCATAATAAAATCGCTGTGAATCCTGCGATCAGAGGGATTAATAATCCAATCGTCCAGCGAATGGCTGTAAAACGCCACCCCATAAATGGAAGTTCAAAACTGATTGCCAGCAGTGATTGGGTTGAATAACTGGTGATGAGAGAGATCACTGGGCCGAGACCTGCTCCAGCCTGGACCAGGATGCCTATGATCGGAAAAACGACATAGGGTCCCCCCGGAAGCAGCGTACCCAGGAATTCGGCTGTGATAATACCCTGCCAGCCTGTCTCAGGACCGATCCAGGCTGTCACCAGGTCTTCGGGGGAGAGGATATTAACAAATCCTGCAATAATAAAAGCCAGAATAATTAACAAACCGTTCTTTTTTGTGGTTAACCAAGCCAATTGGGTTCCCCGTTTGACTGTACTTGCCCCCTTTTTCCAACTGAAAAGCAACAAGATCAGGGTGATAATCCAGAGAACGAGCGTAGAAGTATTCATTCTTGAACATTCTCACGGATATTTTGTATATATCTGCCGAAGATCCATTCGACCAAAATACCGAGCAGCGGTGGGATTAAAAAAGTGATCAGGTAGCGTCGAATGGTGATACTTGATCCGAGGAGGGCAAATTCGTAAGGCAACCTGGATACTGACCAGAGATTTTTAGCAGTTACAAAAGCAACCAGTACTCCCAAACCTGCGCCAGAGGATAAGAGGGCGCCAGCGATGGGGTAGTAGACGTATGGTCCTCCTGGTATGAGTCCGCCTCCAAGGCAAGCCAACAGAATCCCCTTTATGCCGGAATCCTGTCCCAGCCAATGAGTGATAAATTCTTTTTTTACCAGGGCTTGTATTAGACCAGCTGTCATAAAGGCGGCAACAAGGAGTGGGATCTCCCGAACTAAGATAGTGATTCCGCTTTTAATTCCCCCGTAAACTAAAAACCAACCTCCTCGTGAAAAAGCAATATATGCCAGGATTAAGATCACACCTAGCAGTAAAGAAGGTATCCAAATTTTTTTTAGGAAGGATTGCATAGTTTATTATTTATCTACTGGAAGGGTAATAGTGAAGGTAGTACCTACATTCACTTCGCTAGTAAGGGAGATCTCACCACCATGGTCAGTAATGATCTGTTTTACAACAGATAGGCCGAGTCCTGTACCGGGGACCTGGTCCCTGTGGCTTCTAACTCGGTAGAACTTTTCGAAGATCAAGGATTGTTCATCTTCCGGAATACCTAATCCTGAATCAGATATCGAGATGATGACCAGTTTCTTCTTGGCTACTGCCTTTAGGGTGATCTCTCCCCCCTCATGATTGTATTTGACAGCATTATTCAGCATATTCGAAAAAGCTTGTTTGAGCTGTTTTCGATCACCGGTAACCCGGGGGAGTGTTTCTGGCAGATCAAGATTAAAATTAATGGCCTGATGTTGTGTATCTGAGCAGAAGATATCGTAGCATTCCGTGAGCAGCTCGCGGATGCTGAATTCCGAGACGGAATATTGCTTCCTGCCGGACTGTAAGCGGGCCAGGTCCAGGAAAGATGTTGACATATCAGACAGAGCTTCGATTTCCGCTTCCATAATATCGATCATTTTTCTCTTTTGTTGATCATCTACTCGGTTGCTTTTAAGCAGATGGGTGGCTGCATTCAACGCAGAAAGTGGAGTGCGGATCTGATGGACAAATTCTCCAATCAGGTCAGATTGGAGGAATAAGCGAGAGTTGTCGATGGCCACAGTAGCTTGGGCCCCCAAAGCCAGCATCACGTCCTGATCTTCCTGGGTGAATTTTCCTCCACGCTTGTTGATCACTTCGAGGACTCCAATCACTTTCCCTTTGGATAAGAGAGGTATACCCAATAGGGAATCAGTTTTGATATTTGTGACTGTATCGATGCTGTTAAAATGCCGTTTATCTTCCTGGGGATCGTCGACAATAATCGGCTTTTGGTTTTTAACTATCCAGCCGGCGATGCTTTCCTCGAGCGGTACAACCAGCCCGCGGTTTAGCCCCGTGTCTAGATTGGTCGCCGCCTGAAAGTAGAGTGTGTTCTTTGCAGGATCGAACATCAAGATCGAGGCTTCTTCTGAATCCGACACCTCACTGGCTGCTTTCACGATTTTGGACAGCAGGATATTGAGGTCCAATTCCGATGCAAGGTCACAAGATATATTGATCAACTTTTGATAGCTATTTATCAGTGTCGGTTTGGTTTTTTTCTTTTTCATTAAGTACCTTTGCGGTGATGAGAGGTAGAACTTCAGCCAGATCTCCCTGCAGGTTGACAACTGACTGGTCATCAAGATGAGTGTGTGAATAATTTAGAATGATGATCTTCGCCCCATTTCCGAGGGCTGATAAAGGCAGATCACAAGCAGGTGTCACTGTTAATGAGGATCCCAGGATTAATAAAAGGTCGCAAGCCATAATTTCCTGGCGGGCAGATCTCCATTTATCTGCCGGGAGCTGCTCTTCATAGAGGATGATATCTGGTTTCATCAATTCTCCACAAAGGGGGCAGAGTGGTTTTTCCCCGTTGTTCAGGAAATCATTGAGAATATCCTGATTGATATCTATCTGTTTGAAGCATCCCAGGCATGTTAGGGTTTGAAAAGTTCCGTGAACTTCAATAACGTTTTTTGACCCAGCCTTTTGGTGTAAGGCATCGATATTCTGAGTGATGATGGCCTGTAGAAAATTCTTCTCTTCCAGTCTGGCAAGGGCATAATGAGCTGGATTGGGATCTGCTTCGAATAATTTTCCCATGAATGGGCGCATCCAATCATAAAAACGGTCTGGATGATAACGAAAAGCGCTCAGAGTTGCGACTTCCATTGGAGAATATTTTGTCCAGATCCCACTGCCGGGAGAACGAAAATCGGGAATACCGGAGGGCGTTGATATTCCGGCGCCAGATAATGCAACGCAATAACTTGCCTGGCTGATTAGGTCAGAGGCTTTTTGGATCAGGATAATATTTTCTTCAGTGGGAAGCATAATGCTATTATTCCAGAATCAATTTCGCCAGGTCACGGAATTGTTCTGCGGTCATACTCTCTTCAGGACGCTGAATTATTGGAATATTCTTTGCCGCCGCCTGATAGGCGAGTTCTGGCACTGGTGTAAAAATCTGGTCGATTTTCCTTTCAAGCTGGTTTTCTGCCTGTTCCCAACTAAGCTGCACACCTGAACGCTGGCGATTGATCAAGACAGTAATGAAACGCCCTTGACTAATCCCGCTGTTGATAAGATCCTGGATTAGAATTCTGGTCTGGGTGATATTCGAAGGAGAGGGTTCAAGGCAAATCAGGATCTTGTCACATACCGGAAGGACCGCGGAGTTTATTGGTGTTAATGAGGGACCAAGATCGATGATGGTAAAGGTGGCCAGAGTATGGAGCTCTTTTGCGATCTGTACGAATTGTTCTACGTGAGTGATGTATTTAGAATCAGATGGATTGTGAGATGATAACAGGGTCTTTATTCCGGTTTTGTGCTCCATTAACACATCTGGAAAGAAAATTGATATATCAGTACCTGGTTCCTCATCCAGAATTTTGATCAGGCCGCTGGTGTTCTGTACATCAAGATCCATCCCAATAGTTCCCTGGCCGGGTCTGAAATCAGCCAGAATTGTTTCTTCACCTGATTGATTGTGAATTTCGATTGCCAGGTTAGTTGCCAGGGTGGAGTTACCTATCCCGCCCTTTGCGGAGATAATGCTGATGAGTGTGCCTTTTTCAGCTACTACCACCCCGCGACCAGAGGAACGCTGCGGGGAGCGTTTTAATACAGAGTTTACCTGGGCGAATAATTCTCTGGGGCGGGCAGGTTTAGTAATGTAAGCGTCCGCACCTGCTTCCAGGCCTTCAACTTTGTCATCCACCTGACTGCGGGCAGTGAACATGATTATCGGAGTGTTTTCAGTTGCTGGATTGGTACGGATGGATCGGGCGATCTCATAACCATTAATATCGGGGATCATTACATCCAGAAGGATCAGGTCAGGATATTCCTTGTTTGCCAGCTGCAGGCCTTTATCCCCGGTTGTGGAAGCTAGGATTCGGAACCCTTTCCTCTCAAGCATGATACCTACTAGCTTCAGAGTATCAATATCGTCATCAATAATTAGAATCGTTTGAGTCATGATGTGCCTCAGAGTTAACGATCAAAACATGTTAATTGAATATACCATAGATTATAATGTGAAAATGGTATTCAAATCCCTTGACCAAGTATTGCCAATTATCGAACCGCCAATTGTTGTTGGTATCTCCGGTGGCGTTGACAGCATGGTTCTTCTGCATGCCATGCAGGAAAAAGGTTATGCCCCTATAGCTGCTCATTTTAACCATAAACTTCGGAGCGAATCGGACCAGGAAGCGGAGAAAATTCAAAATTACTGCATGGAAGTGGGCCTTCCGTTCCGGTCCGGATCTGGTGATGTGCGTAAATTTGCCGGTGATGGCGGATACTCGATCGAAGAAGCAGCCCGCATCCTGCGCTATCAGTTTTTATTCGATGTAGCGGTCACTGAAATGGCTGGAGCTGTGGTGGTTGCCCATCACGCAGATGATCAAGTTGAAACCATATTGATGAACCTGCTCAGAGGTGCGGGAACCAAGGGTTTATCCGGAATGCAAGTCGTAAGTATTCCAAATCCTTGGAATGAAACGATCCCACTTGTTCGTCCCCTCCTAGAGGTAGCAAAAAAGGATATACTTGGCTACCAGCTTGAACATCAATTTCCTGTGATCGAAGATCTATCGAACCAGGAAAAGATCTATTTTCGCAACAGAATCCGGCTTACCTTGATACCTCAGCTAGAGGCACTTACTCCTGGTTTCCATCAACGACTGCTGCAAACAGCTCAGATATTATCAGCAGAAGACCAAGCGCTGGAATATTTTTGTGATATTGCCTGGGAAACCTGTCGGCATCGCCAGGGAACTAGTTATCTCCAGCTCTCCCGTGATGAACTGTTGGATTATCCCGTGGCTGTCCAGAGGCGGTTGATCCGAAAAGCGTTAAAGAGCCTTCGCCCGGAATATCTCGAGTTAAGTTTTTTGCAGGTAGAGGCAGCTCTTGATTTCGTGAGGACACCGACTCGCAAATCCACAAATTGGGTGGCCAAAGTCAATCTATCTCAATCTCCCAAAATGGTGGTGTTATCAACCTGGGAAACAGATTTGGTTAAAAATCAGTTTCCCCAACTGTTATCTCATAATCATATCCAGATCCCAGACCATGGTGAGATCTCCCTGGGAAATGACTGGTTCTTGACCATATCTGCTGTAGAGTATTCTCAAGATCAATTTGATCAAATAGATATCCCAGGTGAGGATTTCCTGGTTTGGATGGATCGATCTGCGATAACCAGGGATACTGTAATAAGACCTCGCCTGGAAGGTGATATGATCAAACCTCTAGGAATGGGAGGTAGCTCAATGAAAGTGTCGGATATGATGATTAATGAGAAGATCCCAGCTCCATATCGTGAGGACTGGCCTTTGATCAGTGGTAAAGGGACAATTCTTTGGGTTCCAGGGGGTAGGCTGAGTCAGGAGGCGAGTATAACCGGTGATAGTGATTCGTTGGTGGAATTCAAGTTCATACGCCGTAAGAAATAACTCGAACAGATCAGGATAGATCTTCTTCCGGATCTTCTTTTGAGGAATCTTCTTTGCTCAGGATCTGAAGTTTACGACTGATCTCGCGCCACTGCACTTCTGATATCCCTAATTTCTGTCTGATCTTATTTGGCTCCATACCCGCTCGCCAATCCTGTACTGCACAGGTCCAACGGCACATGGAAAAGGAGACGCGTTTTGTAATGCCTGCGTCTGTACCCAGATCTTCCAGGATATATTCAAGCATGCGAGCAGACCAGGGAAAGAGGCGATCGTCCAAATTATGGTGGAGGCGATAGTCCTGATAAGCTGCTGTCCAATCCTGGCTGAGTGTCAATTTCCTTTCTTTATAGCGGTTTTGGGGACTGGCGTAACGGATGAAAACCAGGGGCTCATCTGGAGCGTCAAGCTGAATGTGATTGGGGCTTAAGGAAAGGCATTCTCCCTTCTTGATCCCGGTTTCCAATATGAGTGTGAATAACAGGTAGGAGCGTAGATCTGGATCTGGCAGTAGACGATAAGCCAGGGCAGTATCCAGGATGTTCCTTATTTCTTCCGCGGATAAGATTTTGGGAAGGGGACTGCGGACAGATTTTTGAACTACTTGTTCCGCAGGGTTAGCGGGGATTACACCACCTTCGTGAAGCCAACGGAAGAAGGATTTCAGTGAGGTTATTCTGCGGGCAAGTGTTTTCGGACTGCAGGGCACTTTGCGCTCATGTTCCATCCACCGTAAAAAGTTGTTCAGATCTGCCAGGCTGATCTCGCCGACCTGCCGATCTGGAGGCAAATAGGAGGCAAATAGCCGTAAGTCACCGAGGAAGGCGGTGATAGTATGGGGTGAACTTCCCTGATCATTCAGATAGATCTCCCAGGCCTGGAGGGCGGGAGCGAGAGTGATCCTGGGATTAATTTGGAAAGTGCCTTCGTTGATCATCTCCGAAATCCTTTCGTATAGCCAGTTTCTTAAGTTTACACGAGGCCCATCAGCCTGTCAATAGAGAGGGTTTTTGAGTCCATGATATTAATTCTCGTTTCGCTTACGGATTTTGGAGAGTAACCGTACCGGCTTTGGTTTCGATGGTGAAGTTCAGCCGGGGACCCTGTCCATCCAGGTAGTATTCATTACCCTCTTGCTGCCAATCCCCGGAAAGGATCACCTTTGAAAACGGTCCTTCAAAATTAACCCTGGCGGGTACACCATCAGGAACGCTGATCACCAAGCGGCTGAGTCCGGTTTCAATGAAGATCGAAGTATCTCGCTGCAGCAAACCCGAAAAATCTAGGTTGTAATTTCCAGCACCGCTCTGAAAGATCATTGTCTGGAAATTGGCGTTGCTCAGCTTGTCCATAGTGATATTGGAAGCACCTGTTTCATAACGGAAAGCACTCATAGGGGTGGTATTGGGAGTAGAAAATTTCAACTTCACATTGGCTGCTCCGTCTGCAATGTGTAGATCAGTAATAGCCAATCCGCCGAATTCAAAATCGCCACTATATCCCCCAGCCTTGATACTTAATTCTATGGGGTGGTTCTTAATGGCGATGCTCCAATCGTTCTTAATGGTCTCGTTGATTGTTGGTATGGCATTCAATTTCAAGTTGCCCTGTTTTAATGTGACGCCGTTTTCATCGACCGTAACTTCGGGTTTGAAATCAGACACGTTATAGGTTGCTGTACCAGATAGCAGATCCTGTCCTGGATTCGGAAGCAAGGTCATTTTTCCAACGCCAAATGATAAATTGACATCCAACGGAGTCGGGGCATCCGGGATTGGTACCTGTATTTTTTCGGTTACAGATGGTCCGGTTTTCTGTTCTGTTTTAAATGGAAGTTCAATATTGATCCCACATCCAGAGAGGGGAATTGCCATTAAGATTAACACAAATATACTTCGTATAGACACTTTCATAACTAAACTCCTCAGCTTTATCGCTGATATTGGTTTCTTTATCAGATTTAACAGTGCAGGATTCATTCCAAAGGGAAGATAGGTTCCTGATCACCCAAAACAGGTTCGGGTTTGGTGAGATGGACCTGGATGAAAGCCATCAAACAGGCGGGAATCTCCCGGACATTCCAATAGCCTTCTTCGCGATAGGCGCGCAGGTCTGCGGAGACTCCTACAGCTTCCAACCCCAGGGTTTTACAGGTATATAGGGCTCGAGATAAGTGGAAATTCTGAGTGACCAGAATTATATTGTCAAGCAAGAAGATATCCCTGGCCCGATAACAAGTATCGTAGGTTCTGCGGCCGGCATAATCCAGCACAATATCTTCTTCAGGCATGCCAAGTTCCATGGCGTAAGCTTTCATTGCGCCCGGCTCATTGTAGTTGAGGAAGCGGTTGTCCCCGCTCATCAATACTTTTTCAACTTTGCCGGATTGGTAAAGGAGAACCGCAGTTTCCACCCGGTGCTTTAGTACTGTTGTAGCACCGCCAGATGAAGTTAAACCTGCGCCGAAAACAACAGCTGCCGGAGCCGTGGAAACATCTTCTACTGTGTAGATCTGTTTGCCTGCCTGCTGCACCATAATAACGCGCGGGGCGCTAATCAGAATGATAATTATCAGCAGTAGTAGGTAAAAGACCATTTTTCTTCTTTTCTTAAACACGTGCGAATTGTACCATGTGAGGGTTTTTCAACAGAAAATCTAACCAATTCTTAACATGAGGGGATTGTGATATTTTCTTGCAGACCCATTCTTATTTAATTGGAAAAACAGGTCAGCGATGGAGATCGCGATAAGTTTTAATCGTTTCCTGATATACCTGTTGGATCGGGATATCATTCTCGCGGGCAACTTTCTGACAATCTTCAAACTCAGGTGATACTTTTAGGTTTTTCGTCCCTTCTCCTGCAATTTTAATCCTGATCATTCCAAAGCTGGTTGATACTTCATGAATAATCCTGGGGAGAGAATACCTATCTATCAGCTGTTGCTTGATACCCAGTGTGCTGGTTTCCTTAAAAAGGATCTCCCTCATTTCCTTCGCTTTTTCAACCTCTGACAGGATCTGGATCTGAATACCCGGCCGGTTCTTTTTCATTTGAACGGGAACCAGGCAGACATCCAGCGCTCCTGCATTAAATAACGATTCCATTACATAAGGATAGATCTCTGGGTTCATGTCATCCAGATTGCTTTCTAATTGGATCAGCTGTTCTCTGGTCTGATCACCCGTTTCTGCTGTTTCACCGATCATCACTCGCAGCAGGTTCGGTATTGGAAGATCGCGGGTTCCAGCTCCGTATCCTACCGCGTTCACTTTCATCTCTGGGGGAGGGGAGAAATCGTCTACCAGATCAGCGAGTAAGGCAGCCCCTGTTGGCGTGATCAGTTCGGCTTTGATTTCCGTTCGCCTTACCGGTAAACCTTTTAATAATCCCATGGTAGCTGGAGCCGGTAAGGGGATTTGGCCGTGTGCACCGGTAATAAATCCGCTGCCAAGTGGGATTGGGGAAGCATAGATCCGGGACACCTCCAGGTAATCAAGGGCCATCAGCACCCCAGTGACATCAACAATTGTGTCAGTGCCTCCAAGTTCATGGAGGTGGATCTGATCTACTGGTTTATTGTGGATACCTGCTTCCACTGAAGCAATATTCTGAAAGATCCGGATCGCCCGATTCCGGATTGATAGAGGAAGCGAACTATTTCTGATCACCTCAAGGATCTCTTTCAAATGTCTTTC
>CAZOUN010000050.1:0-17915 GCA_964582965.1 uncultured Anaerolineales bacterium
CCACACCCATGCGGTAGTACACATCGATAGCCGGGATCCAGGAGTACTCTTCCATAAATTGCATCGTTCCCGGATCAGCCGAGACCACATAGTAAACAAAAAGGGCCAGTGCCAGTGGTATCAAACTTAGAATTGTGGCAGTCCACCGGATCAGATTTTCTTTTGATTTCGGGATGATCAAAACGATCACGGAAATCAACAATGGGACAAAAGTGATTGCACTCAAAACTGGAAAATTCATCATATTCTCCTCGTAATTCGATTTGGCCTAATAGACCAGGTAAATGCCAATAATTGCCAGCATGGATATCAATAGTATTAACAGGTAGTTTTGGACTTTGCCTGTCTGGATGGGTCGGAATATCTTCTCTCCGATCCAGCCTGTGACATCAGCGACGCCATTCACTATGCCGTCCACTACTTTCAGGTCAGTGATGCCGCCAAGGTCTGATAATTTCACACTGGAGAGACCGGTGAAATTGACAAGGCCATCAATAACCTTGTCGTCAAACGTATTGAAGACGTTGGAAATACCACGGGTGACCGCTCCAACCCCGTTAACAATCGGGTTAATCACCCATTTGTAATCAAAGTT
Organism: uncultured Anaerolineales bacterium; assembly: GCA_964582965.1. Lineage (GTDB taxonomy): Bacteria > Chloroflexota > Anaerolineae > Anaerolineales > UBA11858 > B10-G9. The sequence continues at coordinate 596 of CAZOUN010000050.1, forward strand.
ATAGAATAAATCCGCCAACTTAATGGAACCATTAATAAATATGGCTTTGTATATCTCATCAAAGTAAAAACGCTTTTGCATAGCTGTATACAGCCAGCCCAGACGAATTTTTTCCATCCCTTTCTGAAGGGGATCCATTTGGCCAGCCTCAAGGGGTTTGCGGCCGTAAACCAGCCAGCCCAATCCCAATCCGCCAAGCGCCAAGACAGACGACAATATCATAACTGGAATGCTCAACGGCGTAGAGGCATATTCATGTCCTACAAAGGAGTGGAACCAGTTGTTTCCTTGTCCAACGATCTCCTCGGGAATACCGACCCACCCCAAGGTGATAGCAAAGAAGGCCAGGAAGATTAATGGGAAGGTCATAGTATTGGGTGTTTCATGGGCATGCTCAGCATGATGGCTGCGCGGTTTGCCTAGGAAAGTCAGGGATATCTGGCGGGCTGTATAGAATGCCGTCAGGAAGGCGGCAATAGTAAGCAGCAACCAAACAAAGAATGGCCATGATGCTGTGCCATAGTGCATGAATTCTTCCCAGGCGTGGGCCAGGATCTCATCTTTACTCCAGAATCCAGCTGTAATGATCGGGAAACCAGATAATGCCAACCCCCCTGCCAGAAAAGTCCAGAAGGTCTTTGGCATCTTCTTCCTTAATCCACCCAATTCCATCATATCCTGTTCATGGTGGCTGCCGATGATCACTGAGCCAGATCCCATGAAGAGCAAAGCTTTGAAAAAAGCATGGGTGATCAAATGGAATGTGGCGGCTACGTAGGCACCTATGCCAAGGGCTGCGATCATGTAGCCCAACTGACTTATTGTAGAAAACGCCAGCACCCCCTTAATATCATTTTGGGCAAGGGCAATGATAGACGATAAAATTGCGGTAAACGCTCCAATAAAGGCAATCACACCCATGGTAGGGTTATGTTGTTCCAGCTCTACAACAATGTTCAGGAGCGGGAAGATCCTGGCAACAAGAATAACGCCTGCGGAAACCATGGTCGCTGCATGGATCAGGGCGCTGACGGGAGTAGGACCTTCCATCGCGTCCGGCAGCCAGACATGCAGGGGAAATTGAGCAGATTTGCCTACCGCGCCGCCAAAGATCAGGAGGGCGATGGCAGATGCTGCGGACCAGCCGCCGAATATTGGTAGGGCCGGAGTCTCAGCGAGATGAGTCAAAAATTCGTGGTTGAATAAGGTATCTGCGTAGCTAAGTGTCCCAGCCTGAGAATACAGGTAAATGATACCCAGCATCAAGAACAGGTCACCGACTTTAGTTACAAGGAAGGCCTTCAAACCGGCTTGTCGTGGAGTGATCTTATTGGGATCTGAATAATTTTTCTCGGACCAAAAACCGATCAACAGATAAGAACATAAACCCATGATCTCCCAAGACATATACAGAGTCAGCAGGTTCTCAGAAATGACCAGGCCCAGCATACCAGTCGCAAACAAGGCAATATAGGCAAAAAAGCGTGAATAATGGGGGTCAACTTCGTCGGTTCCATATCCCATGTATCCCACAGAGTAAATGAAGATCATCAAACACACGAAAGGCACCATAAAGAGTGCTATCGCCATCAATGGATCGATCCAGTAACCGATCTCAAAAGTAGTTGTGCCTGTCTCAAACCAAGGTATAGATTTATGGATAGGGTGCTCACCAAGATGAGGCGTCAAAATTGCGCTGAAAACCACTCCCCAACCCACCAACCAGGCCAGCACCATCGAGCCGATGCTTAAGCTGTGGCTAAGTTTTTTATTCCCCTGTGTGAACAGGATAATAATCAAAAAAGCCAGGAAGGGTAAAACTGGAATGATCCAGGTTATGTTGAAGAAGAATTCTTTCATATATTTCCTCTTTTATTCTTTCAATAAATCGATCTCTTCCACAACCACGGTATCGCGGTTGCGGTAGATCGCTATTACCAGAGCCAAACCCACTGCAACCTCTGCAGCTGCCACGGTGAAGACAAATAGCGCGAAGATCTGGCCGGTCAGCTTGACCGGATCGATATAACGCCAGAAAGCGACCAGGTTGATATTGACTGCATTGAGCATCAGTTCGATACCCATCAGAATTCCTATCGCATTACGGCGGGACAATACACCATACAAACCAATACTGAACAAAGCCGCTGCGAGGACTAAAAACCAATTAAGCGGAATACTCATTCTGCACTCCTTGACTCTTGATCTTTTTCTCTGCCGATCAGGATCGATCCTACCAGGGCGGCCAGCAGCAAAACGGATGCGATCTCAAAAGGGACTACATAGGTACTTAGCAATTCTTGCCCCATGAGTGTGATCGGGTCTTGAGGTACAGCCGCCTCAACAACAGGCCAATTTGCGCTATAAACCAGCCATCCCAGAACCCCAAACAAGACCAGGGAACCCAGGGCTGACCATATCCACTGTTTATTGCGCTCTTCCATATCTTTGCTCATCAGTCTGCGGGTCAACATGATCGCAAAGATGACCAGGATTGCAATGGCGCCGATATAGATCAGAACCTGGATCACTGCAATAAAGGGTGCTTCCAAGATCACATAGATACCTGCTACACCCACAAAAGCGAGCACCAGGAAATAAGCACTGTGGAGAATATTTTTATTGGTCACGACAGCTATTGCTGCACCAAGAGTCACCAGACTGACTGCCGCGAAAACTAGTACTGGAACCATAGATTTATCCTTTAAACGCCTACTTGCTTTTCGTGCCAGGCGGGACTGCAACAGGCCTGGTGGGGAAGGTTTCCCGTTCTACTTCCGGTCGGGCTTTACCCGCCAGGAAAAGCGAAACAAACAGGATGAAAATATTCAACCCGAACATGATCCCGACATAGATCCAGCGGTCAAGGTCAAATTCCAACAAAACCCGATCAGTGATTGCAATCGCAACCAGGTTAATAAAAGAAACTGGAATCAGGAATTTCCAGTTTAAATTAAGCATTTCATCAATTCTTATACGGGGTAGGGAAAGCCGAATCCAGGAGATCACGAGATAAACTACAAAGGTTTTAAAATGAAAATAAATGAAACCGAGGATTGGCCACTGAACAGCCATGGGTCCACCCCATCCACCCAGGTAGAAGATTGTGATCAATGCGCCAACTGTATATTGGTGGAGGAATTCTGCAACATAGAACATACCAAATTTCATCCCAGAATACTCGGTATGATAACCTGCAACTAATTCAGATTCTGCTTCTAATAAGTCAAAAGGCGCTTTGCCGATCTCAGCCATGGAAGAGATCAGGAAAACCAGGGCCGCAAGGGGAGCTACAAACAGGTACCACCAGGGTTGCTGAGCGCCAATAATATCCGACAAATTCATAGAATGGCTCAGCAATACCGGAACCAACAGAGAAACAATCATAGGAATCTCATAGGAAATCAACATGGCAACTGAGCGGGATGCCCCTAAAAGAGAATAACGATTGTTGGATGACCATCCAGCCATCAGGATAGCCAGGATGCCAAAGGCGCCTACAGCGACGATGTACAACACACCAACATGGATATCAGCTCCGATAACGTTTACTGCAAAAGGAAAAACAGCCCAGATCGCCAAGACCGAGGCAATCGCGAGTACAGGCGCAACATTATAAAAACCTTTCTCCGCGCCTTCCGGAGTGATGTATTCCTTGGTGAAAATCTTGATAATATCAGCAAAGGACTGGAAAATACCAAAGGGGCCAGCCCGGTTGGGTCCGAATCGATCCTGAATGCGTCCTGCCAATTTTCGTTCGACCCAGATCAAGGCAATCACGATCACAAAACAAATGATGACTACCAGGACACTACCAATGATTTGGAGGAAAAAGAGGGTTAATTCTTGTGATGCGCCCCACCCCAACATCAGGTTCTCGAGCCAGTTTTCAATCAGGTTAATCAAATCAGCCATGAATATCTCCTGCAAATACCTGGCGTTCTATCAGGACCAGGTCAGCACGCCTTTTCGGATCGCGTAGATCAGGCCTGCAAATAGAATAGCGATAAATATCACACCTTCAACAACAGCATATAAGGGAAGTTTTCCCAGAGAAACAGCCCAGGGAAAAAGGAAGATGGTTTCAATATCAAAGACCAGGAAGACCAGGGCATAGATATAATACTGTGATTTCAATTGCACCCGTACATTACCCGTTGTCTCGATGCCGCATTCGTAAACTTCTTCTTTCCGTTTACTGGATTTTTTAGGGGAGATCAAGGCCGGAAGGCCAACTGCCACGATAGGTACTGCTACTGCTACAACTAAAAATATTCCGATGTACACCCAATAAGAAAGCATGTTTTCTCCTTGCACAAAAGCTGTTCAGGATTTAACAAATAATTCATTCCATCAACTGCAAATTTTACCATACAACATATCAGATTTTCTATTATAGACGTCTCAAGATGAAAGGATTTTCTTATTCATGTTATTGGGATTTTTATTGGATTGAAACATCATCCAGCTGGTCCAATCTGATCAACTAATTAGACAGATTGTCGAGGTTGTTTCCAACTCAGTAAACCCCTGACGACTACCCCCTAACAACAACTATTTATTCCTTTTTTGAAGCCTTTGTTGCTGTCAAATTTGGGTCCGCTGGTGCTCTTGCTGGTTCATAAGATATTGTATTTCCTAGAGATTAGGAAGGTATTGGTCGGCAAACAATCCCGGGGTTCCTCCCGTATGCCAGAACAATACACGTTCCCCCTTTTTGAAAAATCCTTTTCTGATCAGATCGATCAATCCCGCTCCCGCCCGTCCTGTGTAGACCGGATCGAGTAAAAGACCTTCGCTGGCGGCAAACATATGAATGGCTTCCCGATCCATCTCGTTCATGATCCCGTACCCATCACCAGTGTAATCTGCATTCACCAATAAATCTTGCTCTGCTATTTCTAGTCCCCGCCCCATTTGTTTCGTTAGATCCCGGACGATGGATATTACGTTCTCTTTGAGTTGTTTTTCAGATTCATCGACACTGATACCAAGGATCTTTGAGTGATTATTTAAGCCAGCGCCTACAACCATCCCAGCCTGGGTACCTCCAGAGGATGATGCGAATACGATCCAATCAGGCAGCTCGTTTTTCATTTGATCTTCAAATTCCAGAAAGGCCTGGAAATAGGCATATGCCCCAACAGCATTAGATCCTCCATATGGGATCAGGTAGGGCTTCTTACCAGACTCTTCTGCAGTGTCATGCGCTTGCTGAAGGGTTTTGTCTCTACCTTCCTTGTCTGTCCAGATTATTTTTGCACCAAGGAGTTTATCCAGGAAAAGGTTTGCTGAGGCCTGTTGAGGTTCAGGTCCAACCAGCACCAGGGTGCAGTCCAATCCACAGCGAGCTGCAGCAGCTGCGGTTTGACGGCAGTGATTGGATTGGGCCGCTCCGGTCGACAGGACCAGGTCCGCACCGCCTTCAACAGCCGATGCCATCAGATATTCCAGCTTGCGTGTCTTATTGCCACCAAAAGCCAAACCTGTCTGATCATCCCGCTTGATCAACAATTCTGGCCCATCCAATAGAAGAGATAATCGGGGTAATTTTTCAATTGGAGTCGGTAAATGGGCAAAACTCATTTTTGGGAACATTTCCCCACCTCTCTTATTTCCAACTAATTTGGAACATCTGTACTATGCCTCCTGGTCTGGTGGTTTCCAAACCAGCGCATGACATTTAATATCCTGGGGACCCAGCGAGTAAATAGACGGTAGAAGAAAGGCCTGGCAGGATAATCCCAGGCACCCATCGTCCGTACAACCTCGCCCCCATAACCGCGCTTGAATCGGTAGACTCCCCACATCGAATCAGATTCTTCAAAAACTTCCGGAGCACCCCACATATCATAAACCTTGCATCCCTGGGATTTAGCCCAGCGGATCGCTTCCCATTGGATCAAATGGGGAGCCATTTTTTCACTGTGTTCGGGCAGTGACATTCCGTGTAAATACCAGGCACGGCCTCCAAAGCGGAAGATAACTGCCCCTGCAACTGGCTTCCCATCATATTCTGCTATCAGTGGTTGAGCGATCGGATCTATATCCGGCTGTGACTTTTCTGAAAGGAAGGTTCGCCACAGTGACAGGTAATAATCTTCGTTACGGATCGTAAAATCTCCCCTCACAGATGTGTTGGCATACATCTGAAATAGGTTAGCCAGGTCTTTTTCATTCCCTTGGCGGACCGTGATACCTTTACGTCCAGAAAGACGGATATTGTAGCGGGTTTTGGATTTCATTCTGGCCAGGATCTGTTCCTCGTCTTCCTGCAGATCAACCAATACGGAATTACGGAACTGGATCTGATCCGGTGAGAATGACCAGCCACGCTGATCGAGTTCTACTAGAAAATTCGGACCAATTGGATCCTCTCTTGATCCTTCTTCTCCCGGAATTCCCCTGCCAAGTTCCAGGTCGGGGTCAATCTTCAATTGAATCGCGTTTGCTTTCTTTGCAAATAGCTCCAGATCATGAAAAATCTGTTCCCTGAAAGATTTATTCGTCCAATCTCTCAATATCGGACCCTTGGGAGCATACATAACTGATATTCCAGGCAGAACCTGTCGTTCCAGGATCATAACCGCAGCTTCCGGGTTCATTTCCGAAAAATCCCCAGTTTTTGATACCACCAAATCCAGCCCAGGATCAACGGCTTGCCAGACAAGGAAATGCGGCATCCATCCAGATTGGTTTTTTACTTCTGCCCATTGGGAGGACTGCAGCAAATGGAGGTTTTCAAACCCGCTAATGATCTTATTCCAGGAATTTTGAGCCATCGATTTCTTTTACCCTGCTTTTAATCTGGCTCTTAGAGTATACAGGAAATATAACCCGGGAAGATAAACCCTGTCCCACGGTCCACAGACCCTTTTCAGATCTCCACCAAATCCGCGTTTAAAACGGTAGACGCCCCACAAGCCATCATTCCGTTCAGTGAATTCTTTTTCCAGTGTTTCAGCATCCTCATCTGGCACTCCCCAAAGATCATAATTCAGGCAGCCCTGCTCTCTGGCCCAACGCATAGCTTCCCACTGCACCAGGTAGGTGGGCATGCGGTCACGATGTTGGTTTGAGGAAGCGCCGTAAAAATACCAGCTTCGGCTGCCTCTGACAAATACCATAATGCTTGCTAGTGGTTGGTTCTCATATTCAGCAAGGAATAATTGGCATTCTCCGCTTTTCTGGAAAAGCTCAAAAGCTATCCGGTAATATTCTTCGGTATGGATGCCAAAGGCAGCCCTATCGGAAGTACTCTCCAATAAACCATAAAAGGGCTCCACCGTATCAATTTGGCGGATAGTAATCCCTTTTTTCTCAGCCAGTCGGATATTGTAGCGAGTCTTAGATTTCATGCGCGCCAGGATCTCATCATCACTTTCAATCAGGCTGATCAGAATCGTTCGGGGCGGCTGGATGCTGTGAGAACTGATTTTATATCCCTCTGGTGGCGAAATTGACTTGTTTTCTCCCTCCCTCCAGCAATCCGGTTCAACCTTCAGGAATACAGTTTTTCTCTGGCGGCAAAGGATATCAAGATCGTTTTGAAAACCTGCCCAGTCTGCATGCCCAAAAACCTCTCCCTCAGAAGAGATCGGTCCGCGCGGTAGGTAGGCAACCTGATATCCCAGAGGAATTTTCTGGAATAATATCTGCGCGCCCAAATTACCGTGGATCACCCAACGGCTCTCCCAGCCAAACTGGGATTTCAGTTCACCCCATGCCGGGCTTTGCAGCACATGGGCTTGCGGGCAGTCCTTGATAAATACGTTCCATTGCTTGAGAGATACTGGAGGCATAAGCTTCTACATTTACCAATTTGAATAGTTGAAATTTACCGGATTAGGATCCTTTCATCCAAGCAGCGGTTTCGTTCAGTCCATCAACGATACTGGAGCCAGGTGAAAATCCGAGAATCTCTCTCGCTTTATTGGGATCACCCAGGGAACGGTAGATATCACCGAGTCTAACTTCCTGGAAATCTGGTTGGATTGTCCGATTGAAGATAGTTGACAATATATCAAGCAGCTCCAACAGGTTGATCTCCTGGCCAGAACAGATGTTGAATACATCTCCTGCTGCCTTGTCGGACGCAGCAGCCATCAAATTTGCCCGTACCACATCAGCGATGTATACGAAATCGCGCGTTTGCAGCCCGTCGCCGTAGATCACCGGCTCATTTTCATCATCTAATGTTTTTATGAAGATAGGGATCACAGCCGCGTAATCCGATGCCGGATTCTGACGGGGGCCAAAGACATTAAAATATCTCAACGCTACTACTTCCAATCCCAAGTTCCTGGTGAATAGTCGGGCGTAGATCTCATTGATCGATTTTGAGACTGCGTACGGGGATAGCGGATCCAGTTCTTCTGCTTCTAGAAGAGGTACAGCTTCGTTCTCACCATAAACAGCCGCACTGGAGGCCAGCACTACCCGCTTGACATCCGCCGCCCTGGCAGCTGCCAGTAATTTTCCCGTCCCATTGACATTAATATCAAAACAGGATTCTGGATCTTCCATGGATTGGGGTACTGACACAAACGCAGCCTGATGAAAGACCAGATCGACACCCATAATAGCCTGACTTAGAATTGAACTATCCCGCAGATCTCCTGTGATCAGTTCTATTTTGTCAAGATTATGTTGAAGGTTTTCCAGTTTTCCCGTTGAGAAATTATCCAGCACCCGGACTTTATCACCACGTGCCAGCAGAGCATCCACCAGATGCGACCCGATAAACCCGCCGCCGCCGGTAACAAGAGAGATAGACATAAAGATTATTTTCCTTTTAAACCAAAGATCGTTGCTGGTGTGCCCAGGATAATACGTAGATCCAATAAGATAGTCCTATTCTTGATGTAATAAAGATCGTATTCCAGCTTATCGATGGTTTCATCCACTGTTTCCGGGTAGCCGTAGTTGATCTGAGCCCAACCGGTAACGCCTGGTTTCACCAGCAATCTGGCCCGATAAAAAGGAACATCTTTCTGCAGCTTATTGATCAGGCTGGGCCTTTCGGAGCGCGGTCCAACCAGGCTCATTTCACCTTTAAGGACATTAATGAATTGGGGGAACTCATCCAGGTGGGTCTTACGAAGGAATCGTCCGAGCTTGGTGACCCGTTCATCCCCCTCGCTGGCCCATTTGGCTTTACCATCACCTTCAGCATCTTTGACCATGGTTCTGAATTTAATGATCTTGTAGGGTTTAGCGCCCTTGCCCAATCTCTCCTGGCGATAAAAGATCGGAAGCCCATCATCCAGAAAGATCAGGAACGCGATCGGTGGTAGCAAAATCAGAAAGATCATTACCCCGATCACTCCACCCAACAGGTCCAAAACTCGTTTAAAAATATGATAGGTACCACTAACACCTGTATCATCCACAAAAGAACGCAGGATCCAGTCTGTCTCCAAAATACGAATAGGGACTGTTTGATTTAGATCCTCATATGCTACTGGCATACGTGTGATCTCAATCCCCAACTCCTGGGCATCCAATAAAGCCTGGAAGGTACCACCTTTGATCACTCCAGTGATTGCTACAATGATGTCTGAGATCTTTTCTTCTTTGATAACATCCAGAAGATCAGGACCGGATCCCAGAACCTTATAGCCTTCGATCTCTTGACCCAATTTACCAGGATCGTCATCGATTATGCCAATAATGAAATAAGGTTTAGGGTCGATTTTGTTAAATGATTGCAGCAAGATCTTACCTGATACTCCGCCGCCAACCAAAAGGAACCGCGGTAAAAATAATTCCGTGGTCAGGACCCTAATATAAAAGAGTCGCCACAATAAAGTAAAGATAACTGAACTCAGGAAAAATACTGCTACCACGGTCCGGGGTAGGGATTCCGGGGGTGATGTGAAATAAATTCCCAAATATAGGATCGAACCAATTAAGGCTGCGGTGGCAACTCCCTGAAAGGTATGGGTCCAACTGCTTGCTTTTCGGACATCATGCAATTCGAGCATCAGGAAAAGCCAGATGAATGGCAGCAGGTAAAACCAGCCCGGAACCTGTTCCAGGATAAAAGAAACCTTAAAACCATTTGGTTGAGCTTGAACGCCCCAGATAAAAATCGACACGATCAACGCAAATATCTCTGCGATAACATCGCCGTTAAACAACATGACCCGTCTTTCTACAAATCGGAAACGAAAGCGGCGTTCTTTTTGAGGATCAAATGAATTATTTCTCATAATGTTTTGTTTGAGGATCCTTTTGTTTTCTTGACTATTTTATCAAATGAAGCGCGAATCAGGCTCCATAAAAATCCACTTCCCCATGAAAAGTGCATTGTCGCAATCGCCAGAGGAAGCCCAAATACAAGAAAATCTTTGTTTTTAGATAGGGCTGCCCTGGTTCCAGCGTAGATCAAGGCTGAACCATAAATGAACGCTTCAAAGAAGAGCAGCCAGCGGGCCCATAAAAACCAGATACCCAGAAATCCCAATCCGATCCAGCTGAGCACAAAAAAGCCAGACAACTGGCGCCAGCGAATGGTACCAGGGTAGCGCAGCAGCATAATTAACTTCCAATAGCCATAATTCCAATACTGAATGGCCAAATCCTTAAAGGTAGATCTGGCAACATAAGTAGCCGAAATATCCGGATCCAGCCAGACTTTTCCGCCGTTCTTACGGACCCGGACATTGAACTCGTAATCCTCATTGATCAATAATGTCTCATCATATCCGCCAATCTTGTCGATCAGCGATCTATGGTAGGCGCCAAATGCGACTGTGTCAACTTCCCGAGCTATAGAACCTATCCGATAGCTGGCATCACCGACCCCCAGGGGATGGACGGCGGCAGCAGCAATGGATTGAGCCACCCATCGCTGATTGGCAGGTTTGATCTGGATCACACCACCCACATTATCTCCCAGGCCTGCTTCCAGATCTCTCAGGCAGTACTTGATATAGTACGGATGTGGAAATGAATGAGCATCCATGCGAATGATGTAATCACCCGCTGCTGCCTTGATCGCCAAATTCAATGCGGCTGATCTATTCTTCTTTGGATTGTCAATTACTCTAACTTTCAACTCTGGGACAGCTTCAATGAATTCCTGGATCTTCCCCCGGGTTCTATCTGTTGACATGCCATCAGCGATAATGACTTCCATGTCCTGCCTGGGAAAATCCTGTTCACAGATAGCCGCCAGAAGATCCTGGATGGTCTTTTCTTCATTTAAGCAGGGAATGATCAAAGAAACTTTCATGTAGTATTAATCCAATTTTTCCATCAGAACCGTTTGGTCATCAGCTTTCACTACCGGGATGGTTACCTCAAATACTGAACCCTCCCCCGCTAAACTTCGGACAGTAATCGTACCATCATGGGCTTGCACAATCTGCTGAGCAATGGCCAAGCCCAACCCGGTTCCAGGTTTTGCTTCTTTTTTACGAGAACCATCCACTTTATAAAATCGTTCAAAAATCCGGCCTAAATGTTCTTCCGGGATTCCCTTACCACTGTCGATGATCTCAATACGGGCCAGTCCGGCTTCACTTCTGGCAGTGAGCTTCACAAAGCCGTTTACCGGTGTGTGCTTAATGGCATTATCCACCAGATTTGTAAAGACCTGGACCAGGCGGTCTTCATCACCTACACAAGTTGGCAGCGGATCAACCTCCAAACTTAGTTTTACTCTCGCTTCAGCAGCCTGGGGAATGAGCTGATTAACCACGTGAGTGAGCATTCTTCTCAAATCGAGTGCTTTACGATCCAGAACTACAGTGCCGGCATCAAAGCGAGCCAGATCCAGCAGGTCCACCACCAAGCGGTACATTCGGTCTGCCTCGATTTTAATTATCCCTGCAGATTTTATCAGGGCTGGACCTGAATCCACAGTGCCATCCAGCATAGCCTGGGAAAATCCCTGAATAGATGTCAGGGGAGTTTTCAATTCGTGGGAAACGTTTGCTACAAAATCACGCTGGGATTGCTGGGAGGCCTGGACTTGATCGATCATCTCATTATAAGCCCCTGCCAGTGCCTGGACTTCATCCGGGCCTTGCAGCGGGATTTGCTGGTATTCACCATTGGTCATACTACGGGAAGCCTCCTCAATGGTCTCGAGAGGTCTCACTATCCAACTCCCCATCCAGGCAGCAAAGATCACAGCCAGCACAAATGCAATCACTCCTGCCCGAAGAAAAGAGGGCAAGAAATCTTCCCGGAGCGTCTCCCTGAGTTGGGGATTCCGTAATAGCTGCAATCCACCCTGCCGGGGAAGGGCCAATACCAGAAGATCTCCTCGAGGCATCACCCAGGATCGGTACAACCAGGTTTTTCCATCCTGATCATCGATCTGTCCTCGCATTTGAGGATTTAGATCACTCTCTGGACTGATAATTTCCGGGCTGTCTGGTTCGGAATCGAGAAGGGATTCGCCTTCAGGACCATACAGGATCAAACGAATTGCCAGAGAATCACTGATGCGATTGAGGTACTGCTGGTATTCCCCGGAAATGATAGAGCGTTCATTGATCTGGCGTTGGATAATTGCCAGTGCGACATCCAACCGGCTCAAAGCCTGGCGGTCGATCAGCGGGTTGCGGATGATATAGACAAAGATCCCGATCCCCAGGATGCTGAGGATCAGCAGAATGATTATCGCGTAGGTCAACCACAGCCGGGCACGAAGAGAAGTAAACATGGATTTTTTGGTCCAATCAATCTAATGGACCAATTTATACCCTACCTTGGTAACTGTTTCAATTTTTACTGCCGAGCCTTCCAGCTTCTTCCGGAGGTGGCCGATGTGAACATCCACAGTGCGGGTATTTCCAAAATAATCATAACCCCAGGCCAGATCCAATAGCTTATCACGGCTGAGCACAATCCCAGGATGCCGTGCCAGAGTGTATAACAGATCGAACTCCTGGGTCCTTATCTCAACAATTTGCCCAGCGATCTGCACCTCTCGACGACGAGGATCGATCAGGAGATCCCCAATCTGGATTTGCTCTTCATCATTGGCATCACTCTGGGTTGAACTGCGCCGCAGTACTGCCCGGACCCTGGCAACCAGTTCGCGGGGGTTGAATGGTTTTGTGAGATAATCATCCGCTCCTAACTCCAATCCCAGGATCTTATCAATATCTTCATCCCGGGCGGTGAGCATCAGGATCGCCACCGGATCTTTCTTTCCTCGTAAAATGCGGCAAACTTCGAGTCCATCAACTTCCGGCATCATCACATCCAACACCAATAAAGCCGGTCTCTGTTTCTCAACTGCATCAAGAGCGGCTTTTCCGTCCGATGCTGTGATAATGCGGTAACCTTCCCGTACCAAATAGAGCTGGGCCAATTCAATAATATTGGGTTCGTCGTCCACCAAGAGGATCAGTTCACCAGTCATAGGATATTAATAGTTTTTCGAGAGGATCAATCCAGCAAGGCAACTGCTTCAATTTCAACCAAACCGTCTTTTGGTAAACGGGCTACCTGGACTGCGGAGCGGGCCGGGAATTTTTTGGTGAAAAATTCTCCATAGATCCCGTTCATGGCACCAAAATCATTCATGTCCAGCAAAAAAACTGTGGTCTTGACGACTTTGGACAGTTTGGATCCAGCGGCTTCGAGGACAGCTTTCAGGTTTTCGAGGGCCTGGCGAGTTTGGGCTTCAATGCCGCCTTCCACAAAATCTCCCGTAGCGGGATCCAATCCCAACTGACCTGCTGTATAGATAAAATGTCCCGCTTTTACAGCAACAGAATATGGTCCAAGGGCAGCGGGAGCATTATCTGATTTCACAATAACTTTTTTCATGGTTTTGTTTGCTCCGGATAAGTTGCTTGATAGATAGAGATATAATCAAATTCCGTCCCTAGTATACCCCATTCCCCTTTTCGTTATCTGACGGTAATCCCACGCTGACCGCTTATCTCATATTGGCTATACGCAAAGAAAGCTGTGGTTTTCGAGCCCTCACAGCTTTCTTATTGACAAATTACTTTATGTGTAAGCATAACAAACTTGCGATTTCAAGCCACCTTCTAAAACACCTTACTCATTACACAACTATATTCACCAACCTGCCGGGAACCACGATCACTTTCCGTATCTCTTTCCCTTCCAGGTACGGCGCAGCGTCTGGGCTGGCAAGGGCGGTCTTTTCAGCATCTTCCTGGCTGATATCCACCGGTACCACAATACGGTCACGCAGCTTGCCATTGACCTGAACTATCAAGGTGATCTCCTCCACCGCCATCAGCTCAGGATCTGCTTCCGGCCACATTTGATTATGGATAGAATATTCATTCCCCAACACCTCAGTCCATAGTTCTTCCGCGATATGAGGCACTGCCGGCGCCATCATCAGCAGGTAGGTTTCCAGGATCTCACGCCAATCCGCTGAGTTTCCCGCTCCATTGCGTTTGGCATCCACCATTTTGTTAAGCAGTTCCATCATTGTGGAGATGATCGTGTTAAACTCTACCTGTTCATAGTCCCTGGTTATATTATTTAACGCAGTGTGCAAATCACGTTTGATATCCCTCATTATCTCAGCAGCAGGTTGACCACCTTCGGCGGGTTCAGTATAAAGTTTCCAAACTCTATACAGCCAGCGCTCAGTTCCGCCGATACCATTACTGTTCCAGGGACCGCCCAGATCCCAGCGAGCGAAGAACATCAGGTAGCTTCGAACTGTATCTGCGCCATACTTATTGACTAATTCATCCGGGGCTACAGTGTTACCACGGGATTTGGACATCTTCTCGCCATCTTCACCCAGTACCATTCCCTGGTTCCGCAGCATTGCCATCGGCTCATGACCTTCGGTAATGCCCATATCCCGCAAAGCTTTGTGGAAAAAGCGAGTATACATCAAGTGCATGGTGGCATGTTCGATACCACCCGTATAGAGGTCTACCGGCATCCAGTAATCATATTCTTTGGGATCAAAAGGACCCTTGTCATAATCTGGGCTCAGGTAGCGCAGGTGATACCAGGAAGAACACATAAAAGTGTCCATTGTGTCCGTTTCCCGAGTGGCCGCCTTCCCACAACTTGGGCAGGTTGTGTCCTTCCAGGTAGGATGCAGCTTCAATGGACTTTCTCCTGTGGGCTGCCACTCAACATCATCCGGCAGCAATACCGGCAGATCCTCATCAGGGACCGGGTTCCAGCCGCATTCTTCACAATAGACCATGGGAATAGGCGCGCCCCAGTAGCGTTGGCGGGAGATTAGCCAGTCGCGTAGTTTATAGCTGATCGCTTCTTCACCCAACCCTTCTTTTTCCAACCAATCGATCACCTTGTTCAGGCCAGGATTCTTGCGCCCTTTATCATCAGTCACAGCAGTGCCATTAAATTGAGCGCTATTGATCATCAAGCCGGGGCCTACATAAGCTTCCGGCATGGTTTTTCCATTAAAGTCCTCACCCTCTGGTTGGATCACCGGGATGATCTCCAGTTCAAACTGGCGGGCAAAAGCAAAGTCACGTTCATCATGGGCAGGAACAGCCATGATAGCGCCAAAGCCGTATCCCATCATGACATAATCGGCGATCCAGATCGGGATGCGAGCACCGTTAACCGGGTTTATCGCGTATCCACCAGTAAACACACCTGTTTTTTCCTTATCCACCGAGGCGCGTTGGATCTCGGTTTTCAGGATGGCGTCCTCCCGATATTTCTTCACAGCTTCTAGTTGTTCATCAGATGTGACCTTTTCTACCAGGGGATGTTCCGGGGCCAACACCATAAAAGTAGCTCCCCATAACGTATCAGGTCGGGTCGTGAAAACGGTCAGATCATCGCCATCTTCAGTTTTGAAGATTACGTCAGCTCCTTCCGAGCGACCCACCCAGTTAGTTTGCAGGGTTTTAACCCGGTCCGGCCAATCGATCTGTGAAAAGTCGATAAGTTCGTCGGCATACTTAGTGGTTCTAAAGAACCACTGTTCCAGGTCTTTCTTAATTACCGGTGTATTACAACGTTCGCAGTGGCGGTCATCACCATGGACCTGTTCACGCGCCAGGGTGGTATTACACTGGGGACACCAATCCACGGGGGAATATTTTCTATAAGCCAAATCATTTTTGTAAAGCTGACTGAAAAACCACTGGGTCCAGCGGTAGTATTTCGGATCCGAGGAGATCATTTCCCGGCGCCAATCAACCATCGTACCCATACGTTTCACTTGGGACCGCATGTTCTGAATGTTTTTATAGGTCCATTCCCTGGGATGTATTCCGCGAGCGATGGCGGCGTTTTCTGCCGGAAGGCCAAAGGCGTCAAATCCAACCGGGAACATGACATTATAGCCCTGCATGCGTTTGAATCGAGCCCGGGCGTCCGAGGGAGCCATAGCATACCAATGTCCTGTGTGCAGGTCACCCGAGGGATAAGGCAGCATTGTCAATGCATAATATTTCTCCCTGGTTTCATCAATATTAGCCTCATAGAGACCATCGGCTTCCCATTTTTTTTGCCACTTGGACTCAATCTCATTTGGGTTATATTCTCTAGCCATAGTTCACATCCTTCTAATGAAAACCTGAAAAATAAATATCAGATTGATTGCTTAAAACAAAAACCTTCGCCGGTCAGGGACGAAGGTCTAACTTCGTGGTACCACCCTGATTGTGACGCCTTGCGCCACCACTTGGGGCTGCTTTATCGGGCAGAAGCGCTGCTCCTTACTTAATTTCAGGGGCAGATCCACGCAATTTTGCGTGCCAGGCGAGTTCGATTTTTTTGGCGTTCTGCAAACACCACTGGTGAAATTTTAAGCCGTTGATCACACATCTCTGGCAGATAATCTACTACTCCCGGTTTATAAATATATGGGCACTTCCTTCCGGAAGTGCCGTTGTGTGTGGACCCAGTGAGGCTCGAACTCACGACCTTCTCAATGCCATTGAGACGCGCTCCCAACTGCGCCATGGGCCCTTGGACTATCAGGAAATATTTTACTCGGTTAGTGCTCCTTCGTCAACCGGAGTGGACCTGGCGGGATTCGAACCCGCGACCTCATCAGTGCGATTGATGCGCGCTCCCAACTGCGCTACAGGCCCGGTTTTTTTGCCCCAACATTGTACTTGAGAGAAGTATGAATGTCAATCTGGCGGTGGGCGACCGGGAGATTCGGAAACTTGGAAATCTGAGACGGGGGATCTAAGATCGGAGGTCAATGGACGCTGTGCATCTTGACGGAGGACGGAGGACAGAAGACGGGATCCAGCTACAACATACCAAATGGCCCAACGATACAAATCGTGGGCTACTATAAAAAAAAGGGGCTGTCTGAAAAGTCAGCCCCTTTTCAGTTTAACGGATGAAAAAAGAG
>CAZOUN010000051.1:0-17836 GCA_964582965.1 uncultured Anaerolineales bacterium
CAACAAAGGAACTGGTAAGTAAAACACTCCACCAATTCGCCGATGAGGGAATGATCGAAATCAGTCGAATGCAGTTCGTTTTTTCTGATCGGGAGAAATTAGAGTTGCTGGCTGGTGACGACAAGGATATAAGCAGCCAAACGCACGGATAAAGAATTTTCAGAACCAGGAGTATGATCTGGCATAATGGACGTTATACATTATTTACTCTGAGTATTTCCCCGGTTTAAATTGACGTAATGTTTTAAAGGGTTTCACCTGCTGACCAACGTTATTTTTCAACACCTGACCCGAGACATGCATCAGAGTATCTTGATCAAAATGCGGCAGTTTTACCATGCTGGCCAGGCAAGGAAAGTGATGGTGGAGCAACCCCGCTTTCTCCTCTGCTTCATTCGCAGTTAATCCAACCAGCCCCTCGGCCACAAAACGAGCACAGCCGCATACCGCATCTCGTTTTACTGAGGCGGATGTGATCGTTGCGGTCTCAGGATCAATTACCAGAGCAAGTTCGGGTTTGCCAAAATACTGGGCAAACTCAGCAATCAGGGGATTATCATAACCGGCCATCTCATGGCGTGTTACACCATATTCAGTTTCAGTCAGGGAGCAAAGTGGTTTGGGTGTAGCGCAAGCAACGTCCATTGCTTGTAACCAACCATGAAGCTGCTTGTCCAGTCCCCTGGGCAGCCAGGCCTCGTTGTCTACCGCGACCAGAACCGCACTGGCGCCGGTTCTCTTGGCGATATCTGGAAGCAATTCAGCTGCCCCTTTATGTTCGGCAAAGGATAATAACAGATCAGAATCTGGCATTTCGTCAGGCAGGAAATCTTCAGGATCGTCAATGAAAGGAGGAAAAACAGGTGGTGTTTGCCAGGTTTGGATCTCCCAGGTATCAGGTCCGTTTGCTTTAATATTCTCTACGTGCCGATTTCCGTATTCCCCAGAAATAATAGCCAATATCTTCATAACTCAACTCCATTAAAGGGTCATTGTCAACAGCATCAATACCTTGGTTTTGGCCAGAACACTGTGGGGTAGATCTGGTGGAAGGTGAACCCATGTTCCCTTCCGGGCAGTTGTGGATTCCTCTCCCAGAGTTAGATCTGCCTCTCCTTCAATGAAATGCAGTACGGCCGGGACTGAAGCTGTGTGTTCGGAAAGTTCCTGACCTGGTTGAAAACCGAACAGGATTGTTTTTTGGGATTTATCCTGATAAACCATCCTGCTGAGGATACTGTCCGGAGGGAATTCATCAATCAGGTTTTCTAAGTTTTCAATGTAGACCAATTCATTATCCATAATTCACCATCCTGGGAAATCAAAATAAGAGAATATCTTCCTGTTTTTTTTATGTTGTAATTGTACACTAGTCTGCAATGAGAGTCTGTGACTGATGTTACATTGCGCATAGATACCAAGGGGATGCCCTTCTTGATTTATTGGGTTGCATTTTGTACAATGGAATAGAACAATATTGATGTATGACTGGCCTACGTCTTACCCAGGGAGCAAGTCATGGGCACCGACAAAGTGGATATCATTAAGGTTTCAGCGACATCCCGGACCTCAGCCGTAGCGGGGGCAATTGCAGGTATTTTTCGTGAGCGAGAGTTTGTAAATGTTCAGGCGATCGGAGCCAGCGCTGTTAATCAGGCTGTGAAAGCCCTGGCATTAGCTCGCAAGTATCTGGCAGAGGATGGATATGATGTTGTCAGTATTCCCGAATTTGTTGATGTGGAAATTGACGGCAATGTTCGAACAGCGATCAGGTTGAGTGTATTCCAGCGATAACCTATCTGACACTCAACTGATGAGCGCTTCAAAATCCTTTCGTTCGTATACCCGAAGAATTGGTCTATCCACTTGATTTAATCTGATTTCGCCACTCCCGATTTGTCTGATACTAAACTAATAGAATTTGCTTGCCTATATCGTGCGTGGTAAAATAAAAACGTAGCTAAAATACCGGATCCATCCTAAAAGGAAAGCCTTTGGATGGGTTTTGGCGTGGATTTAGGGTTCATCCTGGAAGGCTTTTATTATTACATACACCGGTGTCCCTCAGGTAGGAGGTTTATTCATATGGAGTCTCAAGTTAGTACATATAAAACCAAAAAAGGTTTGGCGCAAATGCTGAAAGGCGGCGTCATTATGGACGTTGTAACGGCCGAGCATGCCAAGATTGCTGAAGATGCTGGCGCAGTCGCCGTTATGGCGCTGGAACGGGTCCCGGCAGACATCCGCGCTGATGGCGGAGTTGCCCGTATGAGTGATCCTGAGTTGATAATTCAGATCATGGAAACAGTTTCTATTCCAGTTATGGCCAAGGTCAGGATCGGACATTTTGTGGAAGCCCAAATCCTAGAAGCCCTCGAAGTGGATTATATAGACGAATCCGAGGTTTTAACCCCGGCAGATGAAGCCTATCATATTAACAAACATGCTTTTAAAACCCCCTTTGTTTGTGGATGCCGGAATCTTGGAGAAGCCCTGCGCCGTTTAGGCGAAGGTGCTGCGATGATCCGCACCAAGGGTGAAGCCGGAACTGGCGATGTGGTCGAAGCAGTCAGACACGCCCGGACAGTACTGGGAGAGGTAAAGCGGCTCCTGGTTATGCCGGAAGAAGAATTGATGACTTATGCCAAGAACATTGGTGCTCCCTATGAGCTTTTATTAGAGACCAGGGAATTGGGCAGGCTTCCAGTGGTCAATTTCGCCGCCGGCGGTATTGCTACACCGGCAGATGCTGGGTTGATGATGCAGTTGGGCGTAGATGGTGTGTTCGTCGGATCGGGTATTTTTAAATCCGGTAATCCTGCTAAACGCGCCGAGGCGATCGTTAAAGCTGTAACCCATTTTGAAAATCCAGAAATACTTGCTGAAGTCAGCCGCAATCTAGGTGAACCCATGGTAGGCCGAAACGTGACCGATCTTAAGGATAACGAACGCCTGGCTGATCGCGGCTGGTAGGTTCAGTTAACCTGATTTCAACGATTATGACAAAAAGAGCACCCCGACAGATCATTCAGCCCGACCAAATCAAGGTGGGTGTTCTGGCATTGCAGGGTTCGTTTCTGGAGCATATTGATATATTGCATCAGATCGGTGTGCAAACAGAAGAAGTGCGCCTGCCAGAACAGCTGGAGGATTTGGATGGATTGATCATCCCTGGCGGAGAATCAACCACTATTGGCAAACTGGCTGTCGATTTTAAGCTTCTGGAACCCCTTAAGTTATTCGGAAAAGATAAAGCGATCTGGGGCACCTGTGCTGGCGCAATCTTATTGTCGAAAGATGCCCATCGATCCCAACCCTTACTGGAGTTGATGGATATTACAGTGGATCGAAATGCATATGGCAGACAAATAGCCAGTTTTGAAATCGACCTGGATATCCCTGCCCTGGCATCTATCTCGTCCGAATCGAAACCTTTCCATGGTGTTTTTATCAGAGCGCCGCTGATTGCCTCTGTTGACGGTGATGGAAAGATCCTATCTACCCTGCCTGACGGGAGGGTTGTTGCTGCCCAACAAGGCCATTTACTGGCCACTGCCTTTCATCCTGAATTGACCGATGATGACCGTGTGCACCGCTATTTTGTCCAGCTTGCGAGCGAAGAAACCACTAAATAAATTTCGAGGATTATGGCGCGAAAAATCGTCTGGAAGGATTTAGCTGCCCTCACTCGCTTCAAAAATCAGAAGCGGGTTCTGGACAACTCATTCCAATATGTATACAATCCGGGTCTGTTTTCCAGTTCCTTGCTGTCTTTAATCTCGCCGGCGAGTGGATTCTGTACAGCGGTAGAAACGATAGATTCTGAAACCAGCTCAGTCCTTGTGGGTCAATTATTCCACCCATCTGCTAGTTCTGGTGCTCGAGTAGTATTTCTGGCCGCGAGTGATTTTAGCCCTCATCCAGCATTTGGAAGAGTGCTGTCACAATTGGCGACTTCTGCTGGTGAGCGGGGAGCACTCTATCTCAGAGCTGAAGTAAAGATCAATTCCCCTGAAGAGGAAATCCTTATTCAAGCAGGATTTCGTCCCTATGCTGAACAGCAGATTTGGAAACTACCCCGAAGGATTGTATTTGGAACCGGGAAGAAAGCCTGGGTGCCGGTCACAAAAGATACAAATGCCGCGGCAGAAAGTTTTTATCAGCGAATTCTACCCGGGCAGGTCCAACGAATAGAGCCCCCGCCGGTATCCTCCGATATTCAAGGATTGATTAGCTGGAAAGAAGGCAAAGTGGTTGGCTATGCAGGGGCTCAATATGGTCCGCGAGGTACCCTGGTAGACTTGCTGATGGCTTCCGAATTGGACCCGATCGATGAATATTTGAGCGCGTTGCTCTTTCATCTCCCCTATCGAGATACGCGGGATGTGTATTTACGAGTCCGTTCATATCAGCAGCAGATTACATCAGCCCTGGAAAGGGTCAAGGCAGAAGCGGGACCGAAGCAAAAAGCTGTGGTGAAAAGGCTGACCGTCCACTATAATGCCAAACAGACATTCCGTGTACAGGGATTCGAAAATCAACCGGATATTACAACACCAATATCCAATTCAAAGATCAAGAATTAAGAATATGTCAAATCATAGAATAACAGATAACCTGGATTCATTTTTTGAGGTTCTTCCTCCTGGCATAAGTAAGTCTATATCCGAGAATGGGAAGAATGCGGATCTGATTGAAATCATCCTGGATTTGGGTAGGGTTCCGACTGCGAGATTCGTTGATGAAGAAGTGGAACTATCCAAAGATGAAGTGACCAAAAGTGACATCAAATATATTGTGAACCGGATCGGGAATTTTGATGCTGATAATCGGGCGGGTTTACCGCGCACATTGCACAGGATTGCCGCAATTCGCAATCGGATTGGAAAGATCGTTGGCCTTACCTGCCGTGTAGGCCGCGCTGTGTACGGGACAACTGATATTATCAAAGACTTGATTGAAAGCGGAAGAAGCCTGCTGATCCTGGGCCGTCCCGGGATTGGAAAGACAACCATGCTGCGTGAAGCCGCCAGGATCCTGGCAGAAAATAAACGGGTGGTTATCGTTGACACATCCAACGAAATCGCGGGGGATGGAGATGTTCCCCATCCGGCTATCGGTAGAGCCCGAAGAATGCAGGTTGCACAACCTTCCCAGCAACACGAGGTAATGATAGAAGCAGTTGAGAACCACAACCCGGAAGTGATCGTCATTGATGAGATCGGACGGGAACTTGAAGCTATGGCTGCCCGCACGATAGCAGAGCGGGGAGTCCAATTGATCGGTACGGCCCATGGAAACACCCTGGATAACCTGTTGATCAATCCTACTTTGTCCGATCTGGTTGGTGGCATAGAATCAGTTACTTTGTCTGACGAGGAAGCTAAACGGCGCGGTACACAAAAAACGGTCCTTGAACGGCGTTCAAACCCTACCTTCCATGTGCTGGTGGAAATCCAAACCAGGGATAGTGTAGCCATTCACCAGGATGTTGCAACTGCGGTGGACTCGCTGCTGCGGGATGTGCCGCTGGTTCCGGAGGTCAGATCCCGTGCATCAGACGGTAAGATCACCATAAAAAGGACACCCAGTAAACCTGTATTGCAGAGTGCTGGGTTGGACCCGATTCCGGATGAAGGATTTGCATTCAGCGGCGATTTTTGGAAGCCAGACCAGGAAGATCTGGAATCTTTGCCAATCTATACTTATGGCGTGGCACGAGACCGGATGTTAAAAGCAGCTCGTAATTTAAATGTTCCAGTCACGATTGAAAAACAAATTCGGGATGCCCGGATCGCTGTGACTTTAAAACACCATTACCGGGATAACCCAAAATCCATTGCTGAAGCGGAAGAACTGGGATTGCCGATCTATGTGCTGCGTTCCAATACCATCAACCGTATGGAGCACCTATTAAAAGATATCTTCAATTTAAAGAATGGGACACTCTCAAAGTCAGATGAGAAAGCCCTGCAGCATACCCAGGGAGCCATTCAGGCAGTATTAAGCGGCGAACGATGGGTAGAGCTGCCACCGGCGTCATCTTCCATTCGCCGACTTCAGCACCAGATGGTAACTCAGGCGAATTTGGTTTCTCATTCCTATGGTAAAGATCCAAATCGGCGTGTGCGGATCTCCCGGGAAGGAAACTAATTTATATTTTGTATTTATTCAATTGACGGCCATGATATCTATGGAAAACAAATCAGGAAAATTCATCACTTTTGAAGGACCAGATGGGAGCGGAAAAACAGCCCAGCTGGATATTCTGGCGGAGGAATTCATTCAGGCAAGGTATCCTATCCTTCGGACCAGGGAGCCTGGCGGCACATCAATTGGTGATCAAATTCGGGCCACACTTCTTGATCTTAAGAATACAGCAATGATAGATCGGGCCGAGGCCCTGTTATACCAGGCAGCCCGGGCTCAGTTAGTAGATGAGATCATTAAACCCCATCTCGCCCAGGGTGGAGTTGTAATAAGCGATCGTTACGCGGATTCAACCCTGGCATATCAAGGATATGGACATCAAAACACTGTTGCATCCCTGGAAGGCATTATTAACTATGCTACAGGAGGATTGATTCCAGATTTGACGATCCTGCTGGATCTTGCACCAGAGGTTGGTTTACAGCGGCGGTTGGATGCGGGTGGTTTTAATCGGCTGGATTCGTATGATATAGAATTTCATCATCGGGTCCGGAAGGGATACCTGGAGCTTGTGCAGATTGATCCTTCACGCTGGGTGGTTGTTGATGCTGACCGGCCCTTCGACGATGTCCAGGCAGAGATCAGATCTGTCCTTCAAAACCACTTCGATGATTGGGGATATTGATCTAAAAGAAAAAGTCTGAGGTTTGCGCAAGACTACAGATCGAGATCCGATCCGGTGTCACTCCCATCTGCTCCTAGATCAGGGATATCTCGTTCGATCTCCTCAGGGGAGTGCCCTTTTTCAAGGCGATCTACAACTTCATCAAACTCTGCGCCCATATCTTCTCCCAGTTCCTTGCTCATCTGGCGCATCATTTTACCCAATGTCTGGGGATCATCATCCAGGCCTGCCAATTGGGAAGGATCCGCCATGGATTCAAGGCGACCACCATCAAATCGAGCCACGCGAACCGGTTTTATAATCCGTTTCAGATGGGATTTACCACATGCGGGGCAGCAGACTGAGGTTGATCCATATTCCTGATAAGAAAGGAATATTTCGAATTTATGGTTACAATCTATACAACGATACTCATAATTAGGCATAATATTTCCAGGGAAACAAGGGATCGAATTCCCTCCCACATTATACTGGATAAGGAATTTTGAATATGACATCTGAAACAACCATCTCCCCTTTTGTGTTGGAACCACCCAATCCCCTGTTGATCGTGATTTCCGGACCTTCAGGCGTAGGGAAGGATTCAGTTCTAGAGGAAATGAAATCAAGGGGGCTGCCCTTCCATTTTGTAATTACTGCCACTACTCGTTCTGCCCGTCCAGATGAAACCGATGGTGTGGATTATTTCTTCCTTTCCCAGGACGAGTTCGCCAGGATGATCAACGATGGGGAGCTGTTGGAATATGCGGTTGTTTACCAGGATTACAAAGGTATCCCCAAATCTCAAGTGAGGAAAGCGCTTGCTACTGGAAAAAATGTGATCATGCGTATTGATGTTCAGGGCGCAGAAACAGTTAGAAAATTGGCCAAGGATGCCCTGTTGATCTTCCTGACACCACAAAATGAGGATGAACTTATCAATCGCTTACAGAAAAGGAATACCGAGGATAACGATAGCCTAAAACTGAGAATTGCCACCACGCGCCAGGAATATAATAAGATCGATCTATTTGATTATATTGTTGTTAATAAGGATGAGCAGCTTTCGGTAACCGTGGATATGATAGAAGCAATAATCAAAACGGAACATCAGCGCGTTCATCAACGCGTCGTAGAATTATGAACCAGATCCCTATATCCGTTTCACAAGACAAGCAATCCGAGAAAAATCATCTGATCTCCAAAATCCTTGCTGATTTTGAAAATCAATACAAACTGGATCTTTCCCAGGATCCCGTTGCTCTAGAGCGCATCTCCGAGGCGGCAGATCAGGCGTTCCTGGATTTGGAAACCAACACAGAGGCAGAAATTAACCTGCCTTTTATCAGTGCCAATCCAGCAGGCCCAATTCATTTGCGGCGGGTTATACGCCGGCGCGAGGCTGCCAGCACTTCCGAATCGATTGATGTGGATGTAGAAAAGAGAGAAGCTGTTCAAGAGCCTTCAAACCAGCGAGTGAGGATCCAGCTCCCGGATAAGAAGCCTTATATCACGATTGCTTTGTTGGTCATGATGGCAGTCTTTTATGCCCTTCAGTGGCTTACGGACCTGGTATTCGGATATGACCTGCTGGCGATCTATGGCATGAAATCCAATGAATTGATCATTGCCGGAGAATATTGGCGCCTGGTGACAGCGATGTTTCTTCATGGATCGATCATCCACCTGGGATTTAATCTGTATGCCTTATATATTCTTGGCAGGCGAGTAGAGAAGTTCTTTGGATCTTTCAGGTTCTTGGGTTTATTTTTAATCGCAGGTATCGCGGGCAATCTGCTTTCATTTCTTCTCACCGAAGCACCGTCTCTGGGGTCCTCCACGGCAATCTTTGGTTTGCTGGGTGCAGAAGGTATCTTCATCTACCAGCACCGGAAATTGTTCGGGGATCAATCCCGGGTAGCATTACGCCAAATTGTCCAGGTGGCTGTGGGAAACCTAGTAATCGGATTCATGATCCCAGGTATTGATAATATGGGACATATAGGCGGTTTGATAGGTGGAGTGCTCTATACCTGGTTTGGAGGACCGAATTTCTCGATCGTAAGCTCTCCACCAGATCTTCGCCTCGAAGATCAACGTACTGAAGAAAAAACCCTCTATGTGTTTATTGCATTGTTGATTGTGATCGTCAGCCTGGTTGTTTGGATTATTCTTTCCCGCTCCTGAATCTGGTTCACTCCAATTCTCTTATCTGGCTGCGTTAATACAGGTCATTGACTGAGTTATGGGCATCTGGTAAAATTTTCCGGCGTCTTTTGCGTTGTACCCTTAGCAAAGACGTAACCTATTCATTAGCAAGGAGAAAGGGCTAGATACTATGAAAATCTTATTACTCGAAGATGTCTATAAGTTGGGACGCGCCGGAGATGTTAAGAAAGTGGCTCCCGGATATGCCCGAAATTATTTAATGCCTCAGGGATTGGCTGTGTTGGCAACCCCCGGTGCCGTAAAACAATCCGGGCGCATCACAAAGCAAGGTGAAGTCAAAAGGGCTATAGTCAATCAGGAACTTGGCGGTGTTGCAGAGCAGCTGGAAGGTCAGCGATTTACCTTTGCTGCCAAAGCCAGTGAAACCCGCCGGCTGTACGGTTCCATCAATACCCAGATGATCGCAGATATTGTTAGTGAGGAGATCGGAGTAACCGTCACGGCGAAACAGATTGAATCACAGCCCCTGCGCATGATCGGAAAACACAACGTGGCCGTTCGCCTGACTATTGACTTAATTCCCGAGATCGAGATCATCGTTCACCGTGAAGGTGAAACCGTTGAATCCGCTCTTGAAGAAGAAGAGAAAGAAGCCTTGAAAGCTGAAGAAGCCCTGATTGATTTCCTGGAAGAAGAGGAAGCCGAAATGGAAGAGGAATCAGCAGCTGAAGTAGATCTTGAAGTTGAGGCTGAAGTTGAAGAAGCCAGCGCTGACGATGAACCGGCTGAAGAAGTAGAAGTTTCGGATCAGGATGAAGAAGCAGTTGCAGAAGAAGAGACTGCATAATTTATTCTTTTTTACCTAAAATCAATACCGGTCTGAGATCAGCAGCACAGCTGGCCAGGCCGGTCTTTGTATTGACCTATGCCTGATCAAAACCGCACCATTGGAGAGATTCTAAAATCTTCCAGGGAGGAACAAGGATTGTCTCTGGAAGAAATTTCCCTGTTAACAAAAGTAAATATAAAGTATCTCCTGGCAATCGAAGCTGATAACTGGGATGTCCTACCCTCAACGGTACAGCAAAAGGGATTTGTGCGTTCTTATGCTCGGATCCTTGAGATTGATCCAGTACCGCTTCTGGGTCAGCTGCGGTCCGTCATTCAGCATGACGATCTGAATATTGAACCAGTTCCTTTAAAAGTTCCAGACCCCGCCCCGCCAATAGAACAGCGCCCCCTGGAAGAGATCGGATCGATCCTTAAAGCTCAGCGGGAACATTTGGGATTCACCATACCAAATGTTGAGGATCAGATATTTATTCCTGAAAGGTATCTACTAGCCATTGAAAATGGCAGCCTGGAAGAATTACCCTCCACTGTCCAGGGAAAAGGTATGGTCAAGAATTATGCCCAATTTTTGGGACTGGACCCAGAGCCCTTGATGTTGGGTTATGCGGATGTGCTGCAAAAGCGTCTCGCAAAATCCAGAGAAGGGATTCCCGAAATTAAATCCCCTTCTCCTCTCCAGGTTAGTCTAAAGAGATTTTTGGCCAGCCCGACAATATTATGGGTGGGTGTTGTGATATTGATAGGCAGTATTTCCCTTTGGGCAGGAACATTGATATTCGGCGCTGGGGGATCCACGATGGAAGCCACCGCCACAATCCCGGGAGTGTCGGATATATTGCTTCCCACAGCAACACATACAGCCACACCAGAGGCGCCTGTCGCCACTTTGAGTGAAATTGAAGTGGATATCACTCCCACATTCCCAGGAGATGAGATCCAAGACGGTAACGCAGAAGTGACACTAACTCCGGGAATAACAGGAAATGAAAAAGTCCAGGTTCAGTTGATAATTCTGCAGCGTACCTGGGTAAGAGTTATTGTGGATAATATTCTGGCGTATGAAGGGAGACTGCTGCCAGGAAGCGTTAAGCTGTTTGGGGGTGAATTAAGTATAGAGGTTTTGACAGGCAACGCGGCCGGCGTTGAAGTGATTTATAACCAACGTGATCTGGGGGCAATGGGACTCTACGGTGAGGTGATTGACCGGGTATTCACTGCCGAGGGTATAGCTACTCCGACGCCCACTATCACTTTGACTCCCACTCCATCAGACACACCGGAAGCGAGTATTACTCCTACACCAACCGCCACGCAGGAAGCAGAGTAGGTTCAATCCCTGCCCATACCTTATGAAGAAAAACTCTTTTTACTTGGTTTCACTCGGCTGCGCTAAGAATACAGTCGATTCAAATTCTATGGCCCAGCTGCTTCAGAGGGATGGGTATGTGGCAGTAAATGATCCCGCTGAGGCTGATATTGTCCTGGTAAATACCTGTGGATTTATTGAGCCAGCCCGTGAGGAATCTTACGCGATTTTGAATGAATTGGCAGAAGGGAAGAAAGAGAACCAACTACTGATAGCCGCTGGATGTTTAACTCAGAGGTATGGTAAGGAAGTTCTCGACAGGGTAACGGGGATTGACGGCCTAATAGGAACAAGACGCTGGATGGATATATTGCAGGTTGTCAGGGAACTGCGGGAAGATGGACATCCCCAGCCTTTATATCATCTTCCAGATGCTGCCGTTGTCGGTCAAAATCCTGAGGGAGTCCTGGGGGCTTATTATCAGGGTAACAGTGCATACCTTAAAGTTGCCGATGGCTGCCGGAGGCCTTGCGCGTTTTGCGCGATTCCTTCGATCAAGGGAACAGCTTCAAGCCGTCCCCTGGATGAAATCCTGGAGGATGCTCGCGTTCTGCAATCCCTCGGAGTACGGGAAATCAACTTGATTGCCCAGGATACTACCGATTATGGCCATGACCTTGGTCTTAAAGACGGGTTAGCAGTATTGCTGGAAGCTTTGGTTGAAGAAGCTCCTGAAGTAAACTGGTTCCGTATTTTATACGCCTACCCTGGATATGTAACAGACCGCTTAATTGACGTGATGGCGAACACGGATCAGATTCTTCCCTATATTGATATCCCCTTACAGCATGCTGACCCTGAGATATTGAAAAAAATGCGCCGTCCTGCCAATATGGACTGGGTTTATGGCACAGTTGAAAAACTGAGGAGCAAGATGCCTAATCTTGCCCTACGGACGACTTTTATAGTGGGCTATCCTGGAGAAACAGACCTGGCTTTTCAAAAACTGGTGGATTTTGTAGAAAAAATGCGATTTGACCGGGTTGGCACTTTTAAATTTTCTTTTGAGCCCGGCACGACATCTGAGATCTACGGAGATCCAATTCCTTCTCAAGTTAAAGAGGAACGCCAGGAAATATTGATGCTTAAACAGCAGGAGATTTCACTTCAGATCAACCAGGCGTTAGTAGGAAAATCACTGGATGTGTTGATTGAGGGGCAGGGCGAAGTAGAGGGATCCGACGAGATAATTTCCCTGGGACGCAGTTACCGGGATGCGCCGGAAATAGATGGTATGGTAATTGTGGAAGGGGGCTTGCCAGAGGGAGAAATTGTTCCAGTAAAGATTACAGGTGCGATGGTGTATGATTTAACCGCTGTGCCGCTCTAATAATAAATTACAGGCAGGAAAGGAAAAAAATGATTAGTTTGAATGATAAAAAAGTTGAATTTACGCTGCGGGCTGTCCAGCAGGCTGCCTCTCTGGCAGCAGATATACAGGGTGAGATGGTTTCTGAAGCACTTACCAAAGATGACCGTTCTCCAGTCACAGTGGCGGACTTTGCTGCCCAGGCAGTAGTAGGTTATCTGCTGGATAATACGTTCCCGGGGGCTCTCCTTGTAGGCGAAGAGGCGTCGGCTGCTCTGCGTTCACCAGATGAGCGAGATACGCTGGATACAATCACGGAATTTATGCAGCGAGTTATACCCGGGGTTGACGCTGAAGAGGTCTGTGATTTGATTGATCGTGGTGTTGATGAACCAGGAGAAAATTACTGGACTTTGGATCCGATCGATGGAACGAAAGGGTTTTTACGAGGGGCTCAGTATGCTACTGCCCTGGCATATGTAGAAAACGGGGTTGTACAATTGGGAGCGCTAGGCTGTCCGAATATCACTCCTGACCTACAGGAGATTATTGGTGGTGAAGGATCTCTCTTGATCGCCCAGCGGGGTAAAGGCAGCTGGATAAGTACTCTAAGCGGTGAAGTCAAAGAGGAGAATTTCTCCGGCCTGGCTGTATCTGGCCGATCCGATCCACCCCAGGCTCGCCTGATGCGATCTTTTGAATCGGGCCATACCAATACTTCCTTGATCGATGAGTTCCAAAGTGAACTGGGAGGAGAATCAGATCCAGTACGAATGGACAGCCAGGTAAAATATGCTTTGCTGGCCTCTGGAGAAGGGGAAATCTACCTGCGCTTGTTGTCCCCGAACCGAATGGATTACCGGGAAAAGATCTGGGATCAGGCAGCTGGTTTGATAATTGTTGAAGAAGCTGGTGGTACTGTTACAGATTTGGATGGCAAAGTACTCGATTTTTCCCGCGGGCGTACCCTCAGGGATAATCGGGGCGTCTGTGCCAGTAATGGCCTGCTTCATGAAATAGCGCTAGATGCGCTGAAGAAAGTGAAGGCCTGAGTTATATATAACAGGAATAATGCTAAGGAGACCGTTTTGGCAGAAATCAAATATCCCCGCAGATTATTGATAAGATCCGCCCTTAAGGGATTGATCAGTGCTGCCTTGCATTCTTTCTCGGATTTTGAGGTAATTGGAGCGGAGAATATTCCCGAGGAAGGACCATTGATCCTTACGGCCAATCATTTCAGTTTTGCCGATTCAGTAGCAATGCTGCATATTGCACCAGCTTCAATTGAAATGTTCTCAGGAGCAAATCCAGCGTTTACTCCCTGGTGGGGGAAGTTATTACCGCGATTGTGGGGTGTGTTATATGTTTATAGGGGTACTGGTTCTCGCCGGGCAATCCGGGACGCGGAATCAATATTAAACCAGAAGGGATTCTTTGGAATCTTTCCGGAGGGTGGAGCCTGGGCAGAGATGATCCGTCCTGCTCGTCCGGGAGCGGCTTATCTGGCAGCTAGGACCGGGGCACCCGTACTGCCGGTTGGTTTTACCGGTTTCAATGAAGTTTTACCAATCAGATTCCGCAATCAGAGTAAAGTTACCATACGGGTAGGAAAACCATACCAACCAGTTCCAGTAACAGGGAGGGGGAGGGAGCGCCGCCAGCAGCTGGATGATCTTGGAGAACAAATAATGAGAGAGGTTGCCGAACTGCTCCCGGATCATTTGCGGGGTAAGTTTTCCAGTGACCCGGCAGTGCGCAATAAAGCCAGAGAAGTAGAAGCTTATCCCTGGGAAAATGCTTCCTGGGATGAAGTCTAATCCGCTATTGAAGCAGGTTGGTTAAGTAGAAGACACCGGTCAGCCCCAGAAAACTGAGCATAGATGTCAGGCTGACTATCCCCGCTATTTCAGTGACCTTAAAATCGTATCTTTCAGCAAAAACAACCAGGGCTATAGCAGCTGGCATACTGTTCTCCAGCAGCAGGAATTGGTTGATATCTCCGCCGCCAGGCAATATATACTGGATCGTAATCCAGGTAATTAGCGGCAAGGCCAACATCCGGAACAAAGAATAGGGGAGGGCAACCTTGATGATCTCCAGGGAGAATCGATCATGAATGAACATCCCTAGCACAAAGATCGCTATAGCGCTTGCGGTCTGTCCTACTAGGACGAACGCATTATTCAGGAAGGTCAGTTTGATTCCTAGCAGAGAGAAAACAGCACCGAGCAGAATGGACAGGATCAGCGGGTTGGTGAAGATCTTACCCAGGAAATTACCTCTATTATCCCGTTGACTGGCATATTCCAACAGGGCTAGTGTGCAGAAGATACCCAGTATACCTAATACAGACGCCGCCAGTATTGAGTATTCCAGCCATATCCCATCTTGAAAGTTTTCAAAGAACGCCACACCAAAGAATGCATAACTGCCAAAACTGATGGATAGACTGAGTAGTAGATACGTGTCTTTCTGGATCATACCAGTCCATTTCAGGATTAAAAGGAACACCAGCACGAGTATGGTAGGAAGTAAAGCGCCGAAAACAAGTTGAGGGTCGAGCGCGAGCAAGTCCAGATCAGAGATCTTTACGAAGAACAGAGCAGGCAGGCCAAAATAGTAAACAAAAGAGGACAATGTTTTGGCATGTTCAGCCTTGAATATCCCGGCTTTCCGGCTCAGGATTCCCAGGACAACGATAATCAGGATCGTAAATAAGCTGCTCAGGACTTCCATTTTAAACACTCATTTGATAAATATACTTTAGTCGCAAACCATTATACCCGCCGGGATAACCGTCTAACAGCTGTCTAGACAACTCTAATGTTGCTCTTAGAATGGTTTAGATGACTGTTCTCCTCGACCCTTCATCTCTATTATCTATCACTAAATTAGCCCGCCTATTCAATTCAAGTATAATGATTTAATGTCCAATTTTCGTTTCTATCATCCCATCGTGGTCCGCTACGGAGATCTTGATCCGCAGGGACATGTTAATAATGCTGCTTTCCTTACCTATCTAGAACACGTCCGGGTTGCCTATGTGCGGCATCTGGGATTGTGGGATGGAAACTCTTTCCTAGAGATAGGCATTATCCTGGCTAGAGTAGAGTTGGATTATAAGGAACCGATCCTGATGACTGATGCAGTGGAGGTAGGATTGCGCACATCCCGTCTGGGAAATAAAAGCCTGGATATGGTATATGTGGTCCGGGAAATAAACACTAGACAGATCTTTGCGGAGGCAAAAACTGTCCAAGTGGCCTATGACTATCAGATTGGAAAGACTATTCCCATCCAAGATAGCTGGCGAAAAACACTGCGAGATTTCGAAGGACTAGACAATTAGTAAATAAAGGTGATCGATGATAAAACTACCAGATATAGATCAAGGTTTTTTGACTACCCTGCTTCATGACTTATTAGCCATTCCCAGCCCGACTGGACATACAGAAGAAGTAATCGGTTATCTGGAAGGAAGATTGGCTGAGTTCCCATTCCTGAATTTCCATAAAACCACGAAAGGTGCCCTGGTTGCTAATTGGACTGGAGATCTGAAAACTTCCCTACGTGGGCTTACAGCTCATGTGGATACACTGGGTGCAATGGTGAAGGAGATCAAAAGCAACGGCCGTTTGAAGTTATCTCAATTGGGAGCTTACGCCTGGAATACGATCGAGGGAGAAGGGTGCACGGTTTTCGCGAGTGGCGGCGATCTGGTCCGGGGTACGATCCTGTTAAATAAAGCATCCGCCCATGTCCATTCCAAGGAAGTCAGCACTACTGAACGTTCTGCAGATACTATGGAAGTGAGATTGGACATTGTTACCAGATCCTTGGATGAAACGCTCGAGGAGGGGATAGAGGTGGGTGATTTTGTGGCTTTTGATACCAGAACAGAATCCAACCGGGGCTTTATTCGCTCCAGACACCTGGATGACAAGGCCAGTGTGGCTTGTGTTTTGGCAGCAGTGCAAGCCCTGGTCAGCGCAGAACTGCAGCCGGCCCAGGATACAGTTTTCCACTTTAGTAATTATGAAGAGGTGGGGCATGGCGCAGCGGCAGGTTTTCCGGATGGATTGAAAGAGCTGGTAGCTGTGGATATGGCAGCAGTGGGTACCGGACAAACCTCGGATGAATTCCACGCCACTCTGTGTGTAAAAGATTCAGGAGGACCATATCACCATGGCCTCAGCCAGCGTTTGCGATCCCTGGCTGACGAGTATCAGATTCCTCACAAAGTGGATATTTACCCCTATTATGGCTCTGATGGTGAAGCTTTTTGGCGAGCTGGAGGAGATGTTGCCGTAGCGTTGATTGGGCCCGGTGTTGATGCTTCTCATAATTACGAACGTACTCATATTGATGCCCTCATCGGCACCACGAAATGGATCATGGCTTATCTATTGAACTAGTTCCCAGGTTTAAGGATAGAAAGTGGCTTTAATTGACTATCAAGTGGCTCGAAAACGCATGGTCGATGGGCAGATTGCCAACCGGGGCATAACATCACCGAGGGTCCTGAGGGCCTTCCTGGATGTGCCCCGCCAAGATTTTGTCCCAGAAAACCAGCGAGTCCATGCCCACCAGGATAATCCCCTGCCTATAGGTTTGGGGCAGACGATCTCCCAACCTTATATTGCTGCCTATATGACGGATTTGCTCCAATTATCTGGAACCGAGCGAGTGCTCGAAATTGGAACCGGTTCTGGATACCAGGCTGCCATTCTGGGATTTCTGGCTGCTGAAGTCCATACAATTGAAAGACACCCATCTCTAGCTGAAAAAGCAGATCGATTGCTGCATAACCTGGGATATGAAAATGTCCGGGTGCATCAGGGGGATGGTACCCGGGGTTTGGCCAAGTTCGCTCCCTACCAGGCGATCTTAGTAACCGCAGCAGCTCCTGAAGTCCCCACACCTCTTCTAGGCCAGTTGGGGGAAGGCGGCAGACTGGTGATGCCGGTGGGCAACAGGAGCGGCCAGATGCTCTTACTTTATAGGCGGGTGGGGGATGAATTTCACAGGGAAGATCTTGCCCCGGTCGCATTTGTTCCCCTGATAGGTGAGCATGGTTGGACGGAGGAGTAGCTGAAGGGAACATTAAATCACGGGAACCCTGTGCCCCTAAAATTTCCATGGTTCTCATCTTATTAAACAAAAGGACGACTCAACGAGTCGCCCTTTTTAGTTATCTAAACCCCCCGATTTTTAGAGGAAGTTTATTGTTGCCAGTACAACCGGCCGTTTCTTTGTTTTACTATACATGAAAGAACGAATTGATTGCACCAGATCATTGTGCAGGTTGCCCTGGCTTTTGTTA
>CAZOUN010000052.1:0-17697 GCA_964582965.1 uncultured Anaerolineales bacterium
CACCAAGCAGCATTATCTTCTGGATTTGCTGGCAGCCGCGGTATTGGTGGTGATGGCTTTTTTCCTGTCAGGGTATTTATTGAGGAAAATGATTAGTACCGAGGACGGATGATGGAAGACGGAGGTCGGGAGGAAGCTGCGCTTCAGAACGGTAACCCTAATTACTGAATACGAGAATCCTGATGTGGGTGTTTTGGTATTCCATAGCAATAAAGGCGATACTCTGATGAGATTCGTTTTTTCTCATAATTAATATAGTAAATGGGTTTGAATCCATATTTCCGTGGTTTTCAATCTTCTTGTTTTGATAGAACTAAAACATAAAGACTAGTATATCAACTTGAAAATTTATTAATCCACTTAAAACTATATTTTCATCTTGCCATTATAATTATATAAAATAACCGATATAAAAACATTATTTATGGCAAATTTAAAAAGGTTTTTAAGGAAGATAGATAACGAATTATCTTTACCAGAAATTAATCCTGAAGATATTGAATTGGAGAATTTTTTCACGGACTTTGAGCATGTTAGATCCGTTTTCTCATCATATATCGATCCATTAAACAATAAAAAGAGAATCTTGATCATTCATGGAGTTGGTGGAGTAGGTAAATCAACTCTTCTTAGATTCTTTCGGTTAGCATGTAATAAGCAAAAAATTCCTAATGTTCTCTTATCTGGTGAGGATATTAAAAGCTCAATCGATGTAATTACAGGTATTCAAAAAGGTTTATCTCAGCATGAGATTCGATTTAAAGAACTTCAGAATGGATTAGACCATATTAATACGATCCACTCAAAAGTAAACAAAAAAAAGGAAAAAGTATATAAAGTAGCAAAAGGAAGCACCAAGGTCGCACTTGAAATTGCTACAGGTTATATCCCCATTGTTGGTCCAATTATCTCTGCAATAGGAGGAGCAGGTATTGATGCTTTCGTCGATTGGTTAAAGGGATTTTTGCCCTCATCTGAGTTAGATTTATATACTGATCCATCCGTTTATCTCACTGAATCATACCTAAACGATATAAATAAAATCAGTAAAAAGAAACGCATTGTGTTAATGTTTGATACATATGAACGACTAACTGGATTGGATCCTTGGATACGAAATACAGTAAAGCTAAGTTCAACAAATATTTTATATATCATAGCCGGGCGCTCAGCCATAAGTGATGAATGGGATCGTGATTGGCCAGGCTGGATGTCTCATGCACATATTGAAAACGTTTCTGTGATGAATGATGATCAGATAAGGGAATTAATTTATCGATACTATTCAACAATCAAGTCTGGTAAGCCTGATGAGAGAATTGTAGATGAGATAGTCTGCTTCTCAAGGGGTCTTCCTTTAGTTGTTACATCATCTGTCCGGTTATGGGTAAATTATGGAGCAACTGATTTTCGTTCAATTAAACCTCAGGTAGTAAGTGATTTGATTGATCGAATACTAGAAAATATCCCCGCCGGACTCCATCCTGCCCTAGAGGTTGCTGCTACTCTTCATTGGTTTAATAAGGACTTGTTGCGCGAGTTGCTTGATACAGATAATATTGATGATCTATATTTGGAGCTGAAAAATTTCCCCTTCATTCGGTCAAGGACTGAGGGCATAGCACTACATGATGTTGTGAGAACTTTATTGGATGAAAATATAAAAACTCATGATTCGGAACGTTATCATTTACTACATACACGAGCTCTGGATTATTTTACAGAGCAATTGGAAAATGCAGGCGGTAATCAACAAGGGATAATTATTGAGTTGATTTATCATACTTTCTGCATCAATGAAGAAAAGGGTATAAAACTTTTCTGTAGGGTAAGCGAGGATTACTCGAAAGCCTACTCCATCCAATCCCTAAAAAGTATTATCGATGCAGTTGGAGAGTTTTCATTTGAAAATGGAAATAATAAATTATGGTGGAAGTATTACTCCGCGAGATTGTTACTTCTTCAAAATAAATTACAGGACGCAAAAATTCTTCTTGATGAAATAATTGAAGACAAAAGTAGAGTACCTCTGTTGGAATCTTATGTACTTTGTGATCTAGGAGAGATATTACATAATTGGGAAGATTTATCTCACAGCGATACCTTAGAAAAATCAATACATTTTCAGGAAAAGAGTTTATCTCTTCACCCTCTCGATAATCATCTTGTTCAAAATTTGTTTGGTCTAGCTTGGGTTAACAAGCATAGAGGTAGGTGGAGTGAAGCACAGGTTTATATCGAAAAAGCAATGGAATATTTTCAGAAGAAGAATGACTCTTATGGGTTAATAAAGACTTTTAAAAACAAGATGGGTATTCATGCACAAATTGGAGATTGGCAGAGTATGTTTGCCGCGCATATAAAAGGAGTTGAACTCCTAAACAAAATGGATGAAAATCTCTGGTTAAAAGCAGATTTTTTAGGACACCATGGTTATGCATGGGGTTATTCTGGTCGAATAATTGAGGGAGAAAGTATTCTTCTAGAAAGCTTAAGAATAGCTAGAGACCTTGAGGATCAAAATTTGGTGAATTGTAGGTTACGGGATTTAGGTTTGATTTATGGATTGGAGGGACGATATAAAGACACGAACAAATGCATGATTGAAAGTTTAGAGATCTCCAAGAAATTGGAAATCAATCACAAATACAATGAATTAGTAACGAATGAACTATGGGGAAGTATTTTAACAATTCAAGGAAATTTCAGTGAGGCAGAAGATCAATTATATAACTGCCTTTCGGCCTACTCTAAGATTGATAGGTTTTCAAATAGTACAAAAATCTTATACCTGATTGGTACTCTGCACGAATATAAAAATAATTGGACATTGGCCATTGAATTCTATAATCGCAGTTTGTCAACAAACAAAGGTCAAAGGTATATAAAATCTCTTGCCCATATAGGTCTTATTAGGTCACATTTCAACCTAAACCAATATAATAAACTCCCTTCCTTAGAAAAAAATCTTGAGATGGTATCAAACGGAATTGAGTATTTTGATATATCAGCTTGGTTATACCTCGTCAAGGCATATACAGCTTGGTTTAGCCCCGACACTGATTGGGGAACTGGGTTTTCAACAATTCAAGAATATTTCCAACAATCGATTAATTATGCCATAAAACATAATAAATACTTGCTTGATGAAATTATCTTTGGAAGAGATAAAATTTCACCGTTAGTTCCAATAGCCACAATGTGCTTTCAAGAGGGGGAAGAAGGACATCAAGTATTGGCTGGATTGAGAAATTGGTGGAAAATAAGTAAAACTAAAAACAATATGAGAACCATGGAAGATTTGTCTGGAAATCCGAAAAGTATTCAACTTGAAAAGGCAGAAGACATATCTCTTTATGGCAATATATTATCAAGATTAAATAATCTTCTAAATTAAACTTGATTTAAATTTCTATACAATTTTCATTTCAAATGGTCGTATTTATTTTGATGGTGAATAAGCAAGTTGATATAGCCCATTATAGAAGATGGGATGACTATTCAGAATTGGTTTCCATGATTTGATGCATCCATCAGCATCGTTGATGTTGATTAATAGGGTAGATGTAATGGTGGCATCAAAATACTGTGGTATTAGTGACCAATAAACTCAAGGACTATACCCGTAGATGGTCTTGAAGTCGAATCGAGTCGCCAATCCAGTTGACGGATTATTTTTCTGGTGCATTTTCGGTGCAATTAGGATAGAACTTGTGGAAACAATAGAAACTGTGAATTATATTTCCACTGCCGAGTGGAAACAATGGACGCTGGGTAACCCCCTGTAAAGGGTGGACAAATTCCCCATTGATTAAGATTCAATTGCTCTGCCAATTGAGATAGCGTCCCTGAGTGAGGAGATCGTATCTTTTCAGAAAGGAAATGTCAATAAATTTGATCTGTTTTGTTGGTTACGTTAACTGTTAGTATTTAAAAATAAAAATGTATCCGTACATGATAAAGCCGTAATCCGCCATCTTTGGGCAGGTTCGTATTCTGCCAGGCCTACTCGTGTGGCTAGAGGATGCTTGTGTTAAACGCAGGTGTCCTTTTTTGTTTAAGGAAGGCGG
Organism: uncultured Anaerolineales bacterium; assembly: GCA_964582965.1. GTDB lineage: Bacteria > Chloroflexota > Anaerolineae > Anaerolineales > UBA11858 > B10-G9. The sequence continues at coordinate 4,071 of CAZOUN010000052.1, forward strand.
CGACGGGAATGTAAAGCGTTTTTTCGTAAGTGTAAATCGATTCAATGGCTGGCCAACCAACTTCCTTCGGGTGAGCAGGTCTAATTTTAGTCCGACTCACTTTTAACTAATTTGTAGGTTATTGATTGATCTTCAAGTTCATTTTTGGATTATGATACCTGAAGTTATCATGATCCTTGGAAGAATCTACTAATTCAGGTATCAGGCATTTGAAAAATAATAATCGTGTGATGGTTATTGGCCATATATACAGAAAATAAACAGGGAAATCATATGAAATATAAGATGTATCCGATAATTGCAATTTTTATTCTGATGCTGATTCCTCTTTCCGGATGCACACCAGGCAAGAATGATAGTGTTACAACGGATTATGATAATTTGGATAAGGTGGGGACTGAAACAACAATCTCACAATCTTCACCTCCACCTACAGATTCTATAAAACCAACTTCAACTCCATTGCTGACAGTAACAAATACCGTAACTGTGACACCGTCTTTATCACCAACAACTACCCCTTGTCCTGGACAGTCGATATACCCGTCATGCTACGAAGTTGATGTTTTTAGAGTTGGTGAGGATGAGCCTTTTTTAAAGGGTGTCCAAGTAGGGTGCGGCCCGAGTGGCGCTATGGTTATTCGTTTTAATGCTGATATTCGAGTAACTAGGAATCTTGATTTGATTAGAGAGGGAGGACGTCAAAGCCTTAATATCAACTTCGCATGTCTTTCTCAAATCGACTATCTAGAAATGGACGATGATGAAAAAGGAGCGGCAGCAAGTTTCTATGAACTAAAAGGACCTGATGAATACTATGATCGTCAATGGAAAAAAGCCAGATTAACGTTTGTTGATGGTACAGTTTGGGACAATACTTTTATATATGATAACTGTTGTTATCAATCACCCAGTGCTATAGTTGAAGGAAGTATGCATAGCTGTTTCCTACCTGCCAGTACGGTTGTACAAAGTGATCATAATCAAGGTAGGTTGAATGATTTTGAAGTCACAAAGATAGTAATACGGAGAAAAGAGGTTTGTCCATGATATAGGTGAGTGATTATCCTGCTTGATTTCACCTTCGCTCATAAATCCTGCTGGTATCATTCTCCCATTATCATTTCAGTAATAACGAAAGAAATCCTAAAACACCGCGGACAGGGAGAAAAGGACCAGGGACGGAGGGAAAATGACGGAGGACCGGGGAGAAGAGACCGGGGTGAGGAGACCGGTTTTCGCTGCGCTCAGGACAGGAGATGGGGGAGATAAAAGAGACGAGAGTGAAAAGACCGGGCGCATGATTTAACAGACAGATTATGGGAGACCTGGCCAGCACTGATCCTTGAAAATCACTAGCTCTTAATCGACTTACGACTTACTATTTACTACTTACTACTTACGACACACTACTTCCTGTAGATCACATAAATATCGGCTTCGATCATCTGGTCATTCTCATAATAATGATGGGTAAAGTAGACATTTCCATCCCAGTCCAGGGTCGCTTCGCCGGCCAGGGCTGAGACGATCTCAACCGGTACATCCCATTCCCCATCGACTTTATCGGACCGCCATAGGCTGTAGTTTTTACTGATCCAGAGCTGGTCTTCTTGAGGGTTGAGGGCCGGCCAGCCTTCATCATATTCGCTGTTAACGTTTTCCAGGTTGATCGGTTCGCCCCATTCCCCATTTACATAGCTTGACATCCAGACATCCAACCCGCCCTTTCCGCCAGGTCGGGCGCTGTGAAAATACAGCTCTGTACCATCAGTGGAAATATGTAGTTCGCCGACCTCATAGTCCGGATCAAAATCATCGATTTGGGCAACGCTCCATTCGCCATTCTGGAACTCAGAAGTGAACCAGTGCAGCCCCTCATATTCCGCCCGGGCGCCGCAGATCCAGACCTTATTTCCGAGGAAGAATACGCAGCCGTCCAGATGGCCTTCTCCTGGCTCGACCAGCCAGACTCTTTCAGCCGCGCTCCAGCCATCCCCCGCTTTTTCAAACTTGTAAATGCCAGTGACCATATCCTGGGACTGTTCGATCACATCCATGCGGTTGTTGGGGGTGAACCAAACATACAAAGTCTGCCCTTCTGGCAGGATAAACGCCGAGTCCTCAGCTCCCCGGGTGTTCACGGGATAGGGCAGCGGAACTGGGTTTTCATATTCGTCAGAAAGCAGAACAGGCGGAAGGGTATCGTTTTCAGGGGACATCTTGATCACGTCAGCCGGGATAACGCTCTCCCGGTCTGGAATTATCACCGGCTCTTCAACTGCCTGACATCCGGCGAGCACTACGGCCAAAAAGATGACCAGGGATAGTTTTCGATTCATATCGACAATTCCTTTCCCCAAGGCAGGTCGTTCTCAAAATATATCTCTATCTAATTGTACAGGACGGGAGAGAAAAAAGTTGCGTTGAGAGTGAAGCTGCGCTTCACGACAGGGGGTGGGCCCATTGACTACCCCCTCGTCGATGCTCGGGGTTCGCTCAGGACTGGGAGAAGGGGAGACAGGAGACGGGGAGACTAAGGGACGGAAGACATGGATGGTGAGAGCGGGACCGGTGACGGAAGAAGGGAGAGGGGGGAGAAAAGACCGGGGACGAGGATGGAAGACGTGGGAAGTAATAGAACTTCCGATCAACAGCTGAATACTGTATACTGTATACTGACCACTGAATACTGAACCATTTCTATATACAAAAACCGCTGACCAACACATGGACATCCAGAAAATTCATCCCGAACTGCGCTCGATCTATAAATACCTTCCGGCTATCCCATTTCACAAGCCTTTCACTCAGGGTTTAATGCGCTTCGCTTTGCGCCTGGCCCGCCTCCCACGGTCAGCTAAAGGCGTGACTGTCGATCACCATCGGATCGGTCCGGCAAGGATCCGGGTCTACCGTCCGCTGAAGGGCGCTTCCGGAGCCGGGCTGCTGTGGATGCACGGGGGCGGTTTTGTAGTCGGCGCGGCGGTCCAGGACGAGGGTCTCTGCTCCCGTTACGCAAGGGACCTGGGGTTAGTGGTCGTCTCTGTGGATTATCGTCTGGCTCCTGAACATCCTTTTCCTGCGGCATTGGATGATTGCTTTGCTGCCTGGCGCTGGATGGGTGATTGCCCTGAATTAAATATTGATCCGACGCGGATCGCTGTTGGCGGTATGAGCGCGGGCGGCGGCCTGGCGGCTTGCCTGGCCCAGCGTATTATCGACAGCGGCGGTATCCAACCCGCGGCCCAAATCCTTTTTTATCCCATGCTGGATGATCGAACGGCTGCCAATCGCGATTTGGATCTGCTGCTGCATCCCCTCTGGAACAACCAGAACAACCGCGGCGGCTGGCAGGCTTACCTTGGTCATGAACCTGGCCAGACACCTGACCTGGACTATGCCGTAGCAGCCCGGCGTCAGGACCTGGCCGGACTTCCTCCAACCTGGATCGGGGTGGGGGATATCGATCTTTTCTTCGATGAAAACCGGGTTTATGCAGAAAGGCTGGAATCTGCGGGGGTCAGCTGCATCCTGCATGTCGTACCCATGGCTCCCCACGGTTTCCAGGTTGTTGTGCCTCAGGCCCAGGTTTCGAAGGAATTTTATGAGAAGAATTATCGATTCCTGGTGAGGACTTTAGAACTGATACAGGATAAGAAAGAAAAATGACGAGAGATTGTAGTTGGAAGAGTCATCATGAGTGAAAAAAAACCAATTTCAATTGAACTGATCGCACCCTGTGGAATGAACTGCGCGGTATGCAGTAAGTATCTGGCCTATCTAAATAACCTGGATCGCCCTCAATGCCCCGGCTGCCGGGTCCGCAATACGTCTTGCACTTATCTGTTGGAAAAATGTGCTGGCATGAGTAAAGGCCCAACCAGAGATGCCGCATTTTGTATTGAATGTGAACTGTATCCCTGCCAGGGGATCGAGCGCATGGATCAGCGGTACATGAAAAATTACGGTATGAGCGTGATGCAGAACCAGGAAAGGATCCGCGAGGTGGGCATCGATCTGTTCACTTCTGAACAGTACCAAAAACACAAATGTGACAGATGCGGCAGCCTGATCTCGGTTCACAACCGGAAATGTTTCAAATGTGATCCGGTCACCCGCCTGGTTGAGAAACCAAATACTGAATACTGATGACTGACAACTCGAAATTCCCCTTTACCTTCAATCAGGACGCTTGCTCTACCTGCCGTGGTACCTGCTGCCGCTGGGGAGGCTATGTCTGGATCACGGAAGAGGAAATGATCGAAATTGCAAACTTCAGGGGCATGGAGCTGGGGGTTTTTGCTGATATCTACGTGCGGGCGGCATCCGGGCGGCTCTCCCTCCAGGATCGTTTGATCGACGGTGAATATGTCTGCTGCATGTTCGATATTTACGATAAGAAGTGCACCATTTACCAACACCGCCCATCGCAGTGCAGGACCTTTCCGTTTTGGGACAGGAATCGGGAAAAATATTTGGAGCTGATGGAGTTTTGTCCGGGAATTGAGATTAAGTAATGACCGGAAGGAGCTGCGCTCCTGACCGGGGACGGGAGATGGGAGTAAAGAGACCGGAGACAAGAGACGGGGGTGAAGAGACGGGAGTGAAGAGACCGGGGTCGGGAGACGGGAGTAAAGAGACAAGAGCCGGGAGATGGATATGCGATCATTGGATCATAAAAAAGAATTGCCAACCCGGATCGATGCTGAGCGGGTTTATTTACGAAGCTACCAGGCAGGAGATGGCGCCTGGCTCTATCGTGTCAGCCTGAAGAACCGGGACCATCTGTCACGTTATGAGTCCGATAACTTCTTAATGAACATTGAGGATGAGCAGAAAGCCGAGTCTTATGCCTGTGAGCTCCATGAGGATTGGATCAAGGGAGATTGTTTCTTTATCCCGGTTTTCAGCAAAGATACAGACGAATTCGTAGCTCAGATCTATATTGGACCCACCAACAGGGCGCTTGCTGAATTTATCATGGGTTTTATCGCCGATGGCGATCATCAGCGTCAGGGTTATGTCACCGAGGCGCTGGGTGCAGCCCTCGGTTTTTTATTCAATGATCTGCAAGCCCATCGTGTCTTTCTGGAATGTGATGATACCAATCAGCGCAGCTGGGCTGTTGCCGAACGCTGCGGATTTATTCGTGAAGGCCACCTGCGGGAGAATAAACGCCATCCCAATAGCCCCATCAGCGGTACTTACGTCTACGGCATGCTGAAGAGTGATTTTGAGAAGATGGGGGAGCTAGATTAGCTGTAAGACGTGGGATGGGGGACCGAGGATGGAGAAATCTTTCCTATTTCTTTTTTCATCCTGACCTTGACTCCGAGCAGAGCCGAGGAGGAAAGGGAAGGATCCAGATTGACACCGCCAAATAAAGGCATAGATAATTATGATTTGATCATTTGTTGGATTTTTCCATTTTGCATCACTCAATGTCAGAATGACAGATTAATCAATAAGGGAGACACCTTCCCCGAAAGCAGTCGAAAGGCAATCCCGATATATAAATAAGGGCGACGCAGAGCGTCGCCCTTACATTATTTATCCTTCGGATTGATCTTCTCTAATAAAAAACGGAAGTTTTTCGAGTGGCGCGGGATAGTCCTCTACGATTGTCGGACCGGTAATTAATTCTCCAGACCAGTGATCCTTCCAGGTGCCAGGGGGGAAATAGATCTCGCGTGATATTTGTTTGGGGTAAAGGACGGGCGCTACCAGTAACTCATCTCCAACCAGGAATTGATCATCACAGATCAGAGCATCCTCATCAGTGGGTGCAAGCCAGAATACCGGTCGGATGATCGGTTCTCCTGTTTCCACTGCCTGGCGGGCGAATTTTTGCAGAGTAGGAACGAAATCAAGGTGCAATTCGGCGGCTTGCCGGCAGATATCATTGCACGCCTCCCCAAAATCCCAGGGGGCGAGGCTGAACTGCATAACTTCTAGAAAGACATTGGCCTGAGCCCAGCGGATCATCAATTCCGGGGTTGGGTATCCGAATAATGTCGATTTTTCGAGGAAGGACGGCACATCAGCCAGGCCCAACGTCTCGTCTTCCGGATAATCGGACTGGCTTTTAACCTTTCTTTCCAGAATAGGAACGACAATTCTTTGGAGGATCCAGTTCAGGAAACGATTCCGGGGAAATGTGAAATAGGCATTTCCGCCGATCATATCCGGGAACACAAACGGGTACCCTGCCAGCGACATGGACAGGATGGAGGGGATGATCGACCTGAGTCCATTATCGTATCCCCAGGTACTCCAAATGTCCCAGAGGCGGAAGAAGACCGGGCTGGTTTGATTATTCCATCCAGAGCGCACTTCGCAGAATCCGTAGTTCTCAGAGATCCATTTTACGTAGCGGTGAGTGTATTCATTTTTGGAGTCTAAAGGTTGGTTGAAGACAGCTTCAGCGTCTGCGTATTTGCCTTCTCCGGCATCGAATTTATATCCGTCTAACCCCATTTCATCTTTGAAACGATCGAGATTTCCTTTAAACCAGGCTAAAGCTTTTGGATTAGTGACATCTAATAAATATCCTTTGCCCTGCCACCAATTCACCAGTAAAGGGGTGCCAGACCCGTCTTTCGCAAAATATCCAGCATGAACCCCATCCTGGCCGAATTTTGAGTTGGGGTGGAAGAATGGGATCACCCAGACCGTGACTTTAAATCCCATTTCATGCAAATCCCGGATCATATTTTTCGGATCAGAAAAACGTTCCGGGTCGAATTCCAGGTCTCCATAGTGCGATTGCCAGCGGTCGTCGATTTCCATTACATGGTAGGGATAACCGTTGTCTTTGATCTCATGGGCAAAGAGCATTACGGTCTCCTGATCGATCTTGTCTTTATATCTGGCCCAGGTGGTCCAAATTGGCGCCCCCATCAGTTCCAGGGGCGGCGTTTTTTTCGGTACGCCCTGTTCCCGTACAAAAGATTGATAACTTTGCAGGATATTATTATCGACAGTGATTTCAAATTCCAGATCGTCTCCAACCAGTGTGAACTTCTGATCCCCGTCCCCATCAATGTCAAAAAAGGGTCGCTGTTCGAATGGGATCAGATCGGTCGACATTCCTTTTTGCCATTTGAAATAGCTGGCCGGCGGTTGATTGATTCCGACAGAAAAAGGACTGGTAACAGTTATTCCGATTCCCAGGCTGCTCAACCAGGTTGGTGAAAGCACTGTAGAAAGCCCTGTTTGTCCGTTATCACAGGTGATGAATTCAGTCAGGGGGAACATAACTTGATTCCAGAGCAGGGGTTGGTTGATCAATGTTCCCCCCCCGTACCAGAAGATTGATAATGGGAAATGGATTTGAATTCCTTTTCCGTGCCCTTTGAACGAGATCTTATTCCCTTTGCAATCGATCAGCAGGGAAGAATCTTCAAAATCGAATTGGTGCTGCCTTTTATGGGATTTGGAAGTCGCAGTTTCGTAGTGAGTCGACAGATGCAGGACGATTTCCCCATTCTTGATGATCCTGCACTGCCAGGGATTTTTCTCGAACTGGAGCTCAAATCTTGAATCGGCCATGCGGGGCACTCCGGGTGATGGAAAAGTTGTTCAGTTTTGAGAATTGTACCCTGATTTAATAAGGAAAGGACTGAAGTCCTGAGAGAGATAGTTGCCTATGCTGAGGGTCTGATCTTACAGTCCTTTATCGTGAAATTTTCGTTCCCAAGTCTGTCATTGCGAGGGTGTATTTCCCGAAGCAATCTGAATCAAAACGTAGCAGTAATTATAAGAATAAATTAACTGGTCAATGAGTCGGAATTTCCAGTTACCAATTAATGCTAGATTTGAAGAAGATTATCGATTTATATTGTTCAGATTGCTTTGTCCTTCTCTTCGTTCACTCCTCGCAATGACAGTCTAATATAATCCCCGCCTACTGATTACTGATCACTGACCATTTAATCGCCTAACGTTTTACGACTTACACCTCACATCATAGATCCTTATGCTAAAATCAATTCCGTGAGAAAAATTCCCTGGCTCATCGCGCTGATCTTTTCCCTAGGCCTGCTGCTCAACACGCAGCCAGTTCTAAGCGCGCCTCCAGCCCAAGGAACTATCGCGCCCAGCATCTTCATCCAGAGCCCCCGGGAAGGACAGGCTCTCCAGGGCGTGGAACTGCTGGATGGCAGGATCCGTGGGGATGGTTTTGCGCAGGGCAAGATCGCATTCAGCTACGCTGGCGCGCCAGTTCCGACTTGGTTTTTTATCGCTGATATTCTTCCTGGATCGGAAGATGGAGCGCAGACATCATTTCTGGTGGAGTGGGATACCACCCAGATCACAGATGGTAATTACGACCTGCGCGTGGTAGCGGTATACCAGGACGGGGCAGCAATCTATGAACTCATTCCTAATGTACGGATCCGCAACCACTCCCCGGTAGAAACAGCCACTCCGCCACCGGTAAGTGAAGAATCCACAACCGGGCTGAATCCGACCTCATCACTTCAACCCACACAGGCCAGTACTCCAACACCTCTGCCGCCCAACCCGGCTGAAGTTCAATCAGACGACCTTTACAAGGTGCTGCAGTTCAGCGGGATAACAGTCGTGGTATTATTTATTGTCGGCGGTCTCTATTGGCAGGTTAAGAACAGAGGACGCCGCTAAAATAATGTTCAAAAAATCCAAACCCTATCTAATAGTAGGCCTGGGAAATCCTGGCCGGGAATACCGCACAAGCCGTCATAATGTCGGTTTTATGGTGCTTGATCGCCTGGCTGAGGAACTGGAGACATCCTTCTCGAAGATGAAGATGAATGCAATGGTGACAGCAGTGCGCTGGAAAGGGGAACGTTTGATCCTTATCAAACCCCAGACATTTATGAACCTTTCAGGACAGGCTGTATCTTCTTTTAAGCGTTTTTATAAACTACCGCTGGAGAACCTCCTGGTAGTTTATGATGATGTGGACCTGCCCTTTGAAAGCTTGCGTTTAAAACCGGATGGCGGCGATGCCGGTCAAAAAGGTGTGGGATCGATTATCCAGCAGCTGGGTACGAAAGAATTTCCCCGCCTGCGGCTGGGTATTGGTCGCCCGCATGGACGCACTCCGGTTAGTGATTATGTTCTGCAGGATTTTTCACGGGATGAAAAAGAAAATCTTCCCTTTGTGATTGATCAGGCTGCCTTGGCAGCCCGGCACTATATTGAACACGGTTTGAATTCGGCCATGACCCGGTTTAATCAACAGCCCAAGTAAGAGAACTCATGCAGCAAAGAATCTTGGAAATCCTTTCCTCCCAGCCTGCTTTCCAGATGCTGGTTGATGAAATACGCTCCGGAAAAACCCAGGATCAATTGGGTTTGGTCCGGGCGACGCGCATCCCTATCCTGGCTGCCATTCAGGCTGAACTGGATCGTCCCCTGCTGTTGATCACCGATAAGATCGACCGGGCATTGATCCTAGAAGATGAATGGAATTTCTGGTTTCGGGATCAGCCTCTGACATGTTTCCCGGAACCCGATCCGCTCTATTATGAAAAAGTGGCCTGGGGTCGGAAGACCCGACGGGACAGGTTGGCGATTCTCTCGCTGCTTTCAGAATTGATGCTGCCGGGCGTGGAGAGAAAATCTCAACCACTGATCATCGCCCCCGTTCGGGCATTGATGACTCGCACCTTGCCGAGACGTTCCTTCTTAAAAGCTTCCAGGACAATAAAAACAGGCAGTTCGCACGAACCCCAGGTCCTGGCAGCAGAATGGGTTCGGTCAGGTTACGAGCCGGTTCCCATCGTCACTTCTCCCGGGCAGTTTGCCCGCCGGGGAGGCATTCTCGATGTCTGGCCTCCGGGGGACCGATTCCCTTCCAGGTTGGAATTCTTCGGAGATGAAGTGGAAATGCTTCGCAGGTTCGATCCCCAGAACCAGCGCACGATCGAGAAGGTGGATACGATCCGCATTACGCCGGCCCGGGAATTCCTTCTTCCTGAAGATCCCCTGGGTGATCTGGATGGAAAAGTCTTTACTGAATATCATATGCCGGTTTTGAGCTCTGAAACTGCAACACTGCTAAATTATCTTCCCCAAGACACGGTGGTTTTCCTGGATGATGGGGTCGCTGTATGTGATTCGGTCGACGAGATATGTGCTCAGGCCAAATCATTGCGGAAAGGATATCAAGCTGACGGCTTGATCAAAAAGGACTTTCCGCTGCCTTATTTACCCTGGAAGGACTTGCAAAGCGCATTGAAGAAGTTCAATCCGGTTGCCCTGGGACCCACCGGTGAAGGATCTGAAGCTGGATTAAGCGCTCAATTCTCTACCAACGAGCGTTTCGGCGGGGAGTTGAAATCTTTTACCAGCCACGTGGCTGAATTGATTACCGTTAGTGATCAGGTAGTCATCGTCTCCCGGCAATCGGCTCGACTTGAAGAGGTCTGGAAAGAACGCACCCAACTGGGGGGCACCCCCACCTTTATTAAAGGTAGCATTGATGGAGGCTGGGTATTTAAACCTGTAGAAGGTAAACCTATCCACCTTTTCTCTGATGGAGAGGTCTTCGGTTGGCGCCGGATCCAACCTCGACGCAGGCCTGTACAGCGAGTATTGGCGCCAGAGATCAACTATGCTGATTTTCAGGAAGATGACTGGGTTGTGCATATCGACCACGGCATCGGCCGCTATCTGGGCCTGGCATTCCGTGAGCTGGATGGCGTGGTTGGTGAATACCTGGCTGTGGAATATGCTGATAATGATTATTTATATGTTCCAGCTGCTCAAGCTGACCGACTTACACGATATGTAGGGCCCGATCATCATGATCCGACCGTCACCCGTTTAGGGGGAGGGCGATGGGGGCAGGCAAAATCCCGCGTAAAAGAAGAAGTGGTCCAGATCGCCCAGGATTTGCTGGATCTTTACGCCCGGCGCCGAACTGTCACAGGACACCCTTTTAAACCCGATAATGCCTGGCAGCAGGAATTGGAAGCCAGCTTCCCATATATCGAAACCGAAGATCAGCTGCTTGTTCTTTCGCACGTGAAAGAGGACATGGAAAAAGCCAAACCGATGGACAGGCTGATCTGCGGCGATGTGGGCTACGGAAAAACCGAGATCGCAATTCGGGCGGCATTTAAAGCGGTCATGGATGGCAAGCAGGTTGCTGTTCTGGTACCCACCACGGTTCTGGCCCAGCAGCATTATGATACCTTCCTGCAGCGAATGAGCGGTTTCCCGGTCGATGTGCGCATGTTGTCCCGTTTCAGGACTCCCCGCCAGCAGTCAGCCATCCTGTCGGGTTTGATCAAAGGATCGGTGGATATTGTGATCGGCACTCACCGCTTGCTCTCGAGGGATGTGATGTTCAAGGATTTGGGTTTGATGATCGTGGATGAAGAGCAGCGCTTCGGGGTGTCTCACAAGGAAATGATCAAGTCCAAGCGGGCTGATATTGATGTGTTAACCCTCACAGCCACGCCCATTCCCCGCACTATGTATATGGCGCTAACTGGCGTACGCGATATCTCACGAATCAATACACCGCCAGAAGAACGATTACCTGTGGTCACTCATGTAAGTATGTATGATCCGGGTTTGATCCAGAAAGCCATCTGGCGAGAGCTGGAACGGGGCGGACAGGTATTCTTTGTGCATAACCGGGTTAAAACTATCCAGGCCATGAAATCCCATCTTTCCAGTTTGGTTCCGGAAGCAAGGATAGGCATTGCTCACGGACAGATGGCTGAAAAGGAACTCGCTGAACGTATGCGTGAGTTCACCCGGGGAGAAATTGATGTCCTGCTATCGACTTCCATTATTGAGTCCGGTTTGGATATCCCCAATGCCAACACATTGATCGTTGATCGAGCTGATCGTTTTGGCCTGGCTCAGCTGTATCAGTTGAGGGGTAGAGTTGGCCGCGGTGCTCAAAGAGCTTATGCCTATTTCTTTAAAGGACGTCAGGGTGCCCCGACCAATGAAGGCCGTCTGCGGTTGGAAACTATCGCTGAACACACTGATCTGGGTGCGGGGTACAACATTGCCATGCGAGACCTGGAGATACGTGGTTCTGGAGACATCCTGGGTACCAAGCAGTCCGGGTATATTGCCTCGGTTGGTTTTCATCTTTACACCAGACTGCTGGCTGATGCCGTGAACCAAATTAAAAAGGATGATGGAGGGCCAACCATCGTTGATGATCTGCCGGGTCAGCTCTTGCGACCACTGGTGAAGATCGATTTACCTTTGTCTGTGGGGATCCCGGAGGATTATATTCAGGACCGTACTGTGCGCCTTGCCCTCTACAGGAGGGCCGCAAATATCATTAAATCTTCTGAGATCAACGACCTCAGAGCCGAGTTCAAGGACCGCTTTGGCTCAATGCCAGAGACAGTTGAGAACCTGCTGCTGCAGTTGGAGTTGAAGTTGCTGGCAGAACAAGCTGGATTGGAAAGTATTTTTACTCAGTATGGTAAGATCACCCTCGGTTATCCTGAAGGTAAGGCTCTGCCGCAGCCCTGGGAATTTGATATGAAGGTTCGTTTTGGAGATTCATCCATCTGGCTTCCTTTTAATGAAAGAGATGATGGCTGGGTTCAGAAATTGATCTCTGTTTTGGAAGGTTTGATTTCTTATTAGAAAAAGATTTGCTACAGATGTGCTTTGACAATCACCCTTGCCAACGGTATAATTGACCCTTGTTGAAAATGAAGTGTATTTGGAGAGTGTTTTATGGCGAACGAAGAATTGATGACGCCTGAAACAATTGATGACTTAGAACCTAAAATGAAGGTTGCGGGAAAGGTTTTGAAAACTTCCCTGGCAGGTGCGATTGTTGATGTTGGTGTCGGTTTTCCTGGTGTGATCCACATTTCGAAAATCTCAAAAGATTCAGTATCACGGGTCAGTGATGTGTTGAAGAAAGACCAGGAAATTGAGGTCTGGATTCAGCGCGTTGATCCGGAAACAAAAAAGATCGAACTGACCATGCTGGAACCACTGGGTATGGATTGGCGGGAGATCAAACCGGACATGGAAGTTACCGGTGTGGTTACCCGAATTGAAAAATACGGTGTATTTGTTGATATTGAGGCAGAACGGCCTGGTTTGGTGCATATCAGTGAGATGGCTCACGGTTATGTGCGCACTCCAACGGATATAGTCAAGAAAGGCCAGGAAGTTTCAGTGAAAGTCCTGAAAGTCAACCGCCGCAAGAAACAGATCAAACTGAGCATGAAGGCCCTCGAAGAAGCGCCGGTGAATGAATATGTCATCGAGCAAGAAGAGAACGCGAAAAAAGTAGTAACTCCTACTGCTTTTGAAGCAGCCATGCGCAAAGCTATGGATACAAATGGGGATACTGAGCTGGCGGATCTGCTTTCTGAGTTTAAGAGCTAAATCTCTGTTATTGGAAATGAAAATTGAAAGGCTGCTGATGAAGCAGCCTTTTTTTTGGTTAGACCGGCTGAAGTCGCTGACTGAGCTGGAGCTGAGCGTCCCTCTCCAGGGACGCTTATCGAATCACCAACCTGTCATTGCGAGGAAACGAAGTTTCAGAAGCAATCTCAATGAAATCAAAACTGATATTTAATATGTGGTTTCTAACATCTAGTGCAACAGATTCAATAAATTGTTAATGACTTCATTA
>CAZOUN010000053.1:0-17358 GCA_964582965.1 uncultured Anaerolineales bacterium
AATAAAACCACTGGAAGAATGGGATTATTTTTACAGCAATAAATAACCCGCCAACAACAAGATATACACGCAGCATGTTTTCCTGGGACCAACCGCAGCTCCTAAAACTCACCAAGGCTACAAAAGTAATTAAATATAATCCCCAATAGTAAATCTCAGTTGCTGAAGCCCAGCTATTCTGAGACACGATAACCGAAATAATTGTTGTTCCCAATAGGAAAATTATTGGACCGTAAAAAGAGAAGTTACTGAATTTTATTCTATTCCTGATCGCCAATATCAGTATTGCAATCGAAATTATTGCGAATATGCACAGATTAATGCAATAAACCATCCAATAACGTGCAATTACATCTCCCCTCCCGCCTAAAAATATTAAATAGCAAAACAAACTGAAAGTAAAACCTTTTTGATAGATGAAGCTCCAGTTAACTGTTTTTTTCATGAAAAAAGCATACTTTTTTATTTTTATTTATGTTCAAACAATCCATTTCTGGGTTCCTAAAACATTTATTTGTCAGCAATCAATAAAATAGAAAGGTCATCTTCAAAAACCTTAACCCACCCTTCCTCCAGAAAATGGCGGTTATTCTGATTTTCATTCCTAATTAAAATAGCTGATATATTCTCCCGATGTAATACTTCCTGCCATCCATTAGCCCCCTGAAGTACTTGTTTCCACTCGTTCAATATTTCGTCCCCAAACAGATCCGTTCTTCCATCAACAAAAACAGGGTTGTCTCGCAGGTGCCAGATCAAATATCCACCCCAGTTGTAATCGTTAAACATATTCCCCGTAATATCTGAACTCTCCAACCACGCTACGGCATCCACAGGAAATATGCCCCTTTCTGCTTCAAGGACAAACTCTTTATTATTCACGTCAATGATTTTCCAGCAAACCCCGGTAACGAGCAAGCTGATTATTACAATGTTAATCAGATTCTTGAAACCAGGTTTTAAGTCTTTATTGCTTTTTTTTGAATTTTCTAAAATCCTGTCAACCCAAGGGATTTGCTGTTTTGCCCTACTGAGCCAATCGTCTATCAATGCAGCAAGATATTTCGAGAAGATTGGCGCAGCAACAATTGCAAACGGACCAAAATTTCTCCGGGCTGTGAGCGCGGCCCAACTAAATACTATCAAAGGCATCAGCTCTGATCCGTCAACGCTTTTGTTAGAAAGGCTCATTAAACTTAGAACTCCCAGAAGCATCCAGAGCATGGGCTGCTGGAATGCCTGATGAAAATCAGGCGATGCCCATTCGCTGATCACATTTTGAAGTGTTTCAACGCCAACTGTGTTAAAAGGGATCCTCCACATATCCAAACCAAATGGATTGATCAATACAACCAGGAAGCTTCCAAGCAGAAAAATCCCGAAGATGCTAATCTGTCGCCAGTTAAGATTATCAGGAAATTCCTTTAGTAATACTTTATTAAATAATTCTCCCACTATAATCGAACCCATTAATATGATACCGAGCACGTACCCTCCATGGAGATTTCCCCACAATATAAAAACTGGCAGAGCCCCAATTAAATATCCATATTTTTTTGTTCTTTTATATTGGAATATCAAATAACCCAATAACGAAAATAATACTAGCGAGTGAATTTGCGGTCGTGGCGACCACACAACACTAGATACAACAGCTGCAAATAGCAGAACAAAACTCCGTAAAAGCGGATGGCCTTTCATTTGAAGGTAGACAAACAGCATAGATAAAACAGCACATAATCCCACCCAAATAGACAAACCGTAATAACTGCCCGCCTGGAAAGTCAAAAACATCACAACCTGAGACAGCCAGCTGTGATTTATCCATTCAGCCCCTTCTCTAGTAAATGAAAAAGTATCTACAGAGTACACTTCCCCATTGCGTAGTGTCTCTTCCCCCGCCCTTAAGTGCCACCACATATCAGTTTCCAGTGGTGTTCGCACCGCTATAATCAATATCAATAATAAAGCGATGATCAGATAAAGTTTTTCTTCTTTGATCCAGGGCATAGTTTTATCCAAATTTAATAAGAAAACCTGACTCTTTATTTATTTGCCAATCACTCTGAGTACAGCCAAATTTCCGCTGTTTCGTCTTTATATCCTTCTTCCCAAATACTACTTTCTTCTAGAGCAGATCCTAATACAGAATCGACCGGCATAATCACCCAGCTGATACGATAATCATTAAATACATCCTGCCATCCGTCAGCCAGGGTTATTACTTTTTCGTATTCCCTAGTTAGTTCCTCTCCATAGAAATCTGTCTGTCCATCAATAAAAACAGATCGCTCTGGCCAAAACCTGTACAACAGGTAGCCGCCCCATGGGAAATAATTAAATCCATTCCCCTCTGGCGGATTGTCTTCAAGCCACGCTGATGCTTCAACAGGGAATACTTCTTCTGAAAACTGATTGCCTTTCCTTTGAAAATCCAGCTTCGCTCCCCCCATTAGCAACGCTAGAGAAAGTACTACCGCAACAATCGACCAGAAACCCCCTTTTAAGTTCTCTTCGGTAGTTGCAATTTTCTTCTGGAAATCCAGAAACTTATCAACCAGAACCGATTCTTTCCAATCACAAAGTATTCCACAAGCTGACGAAATTAAAACGGGGATAACGGTTACAACATAAAGAGGGATGTTCCTTGCTGAGTAAAGAGCCATGATCGTCCAGCCGCCTACAAGTAATAAATGAGGAAAGGCCATACGTTTTTTACTTAATCCCAGCACGAATACCGAGATCATAATCAACAACAAAAATGGCCAAAATGCAGGTTGCTGGAAGTCCGGTGGTAAATATTCTGCAGTATGACTTACTAAATACTGATTTCCAAGGAATCCAAATCCTGTTTTCCAGATCCCGAAACCATCAGGGTTTAATAAACTTACAATAAAAGAACTGATCCCGATCCAGATAAACGATTGATTCTTGTTAAGAGATAATTGTTGATCTAAAAGCATGCCAACGAAGTAGCACGCCCAAATTAGAAGGCCAGCAATAAATGCCCCATGAAGATTGACCCAAACCAGCATCAGCAAAGGGAAGATCAACCAGGATTTCCTTATACCGAGACGCATTTTTTCAAGTTCTCCAGTCCACAAAGCTGCCAGGAGAATAGTAAATATATGCGGTCGGGTCAACCAATGTAAACTGGAGGCAGCTGCGCCCAGAATACCACCCAGCAATGCTATCAGGCTCATATTGCTTAAATTCAGGCTGTACTTATAGACCAGCCATAATGAGCCGGCGATGACCAATCCCGTTAACCAAACAACGCCATTTAAACCCGCCGCCTTATTAGACAGTGCGAACAACAAGTCAGAAAGCCATTCATGGGGAGTTAATGGGTCCCCTGCTTTGGTGAAAGAAAAGATGTCTTCGGTTGGTATTTCCCTGCTATCAATAATATGATTTCCCAAAGTAATATGCCTGCCGAGATCTCCATCGATATTCATCATTCTTGGGCCAAGGCCAATCACAGCCGCAAATATTGCAATAAATAATATCTCTCCCAGGCGCGGGATGAATACAGCAAGCAGTTTTTGAAGAATATCGTTAGTATTGTTCATGGAGTTGTCGTTACTCCCAGACCGAGCTCATCAACATAAATGGACTTTGAAAAATTAAAGAAGATCTGATAATCTCCAATTGTTTTTTCTTCCCAACTTAGCCCCCTATTTGAAAATTCTACCCTCAAATAATCATTCAGATCCGGGTGATTAGTAGTGATATAAGCAAGTTCATCCGCGGTCTTTACTACCTCTTGGTATGGATGATAGCGATCATCTCTGGCAGTATACCTGAAGTCTTCATGGTATGGGAGCCGCGGCAGGAAAATCATCTCCTCGCCAGACAAAAAAGCAAGCGGGTAAGATACCCAATAATTTGAATATCCTGCATGGATCTGATTTTCTTCCAGAAAGGTTATTAATTCTTCCATATACCGGTGGTCAACTTGTGCTATCTTATCGAACTGGGTAGTTATTCCTGGCGGATTCACCTTTATTGACTGGATTGTCCCACCTAAGTTAAAAATTAAAATTAACAAAATAGAAGCGAACTCCAATGTTTTTTTCTCGTGGAATTGTGTGACTAATAGATCCGCAGCAAAGATTGCCATCGGCATCATCAAGGGGATAAAATACCTCCCTGATGGATCGTCGCCATATGGAGAAAATATGAAACCAGCAGCCAATATCAGCCCCATTAACGACAGGATTTTCAGACCATCATGTTCCGGGTTCTTAAATAAGTTCTTGATACTAAGTACCAGTACAGACAACCAGAATATCAAGATAATAGGGAGGAGAGGGAGCATTAGCCAACGGATGTCCCAGGGTGGTCGCAAGCCGATAAGCGCTGTGCCCCCAAAAACAAACAAATTCAATGTCCGCTCTAACGGCCTGAGAAACCAAGAACTTGTTCCTGCTCCTTTTATAGCACCCCCAGCAAGTTCGGTAATAATACCAAGGTTATTTGCTTGAACCGCAGAGAACCACCAGGGGGAAGATCCAATAATTCCCCCACTGAGCAAAATCAGCCCAGGTATAAATGCTTTCCATAACTTTCTTTTTACCAAGTAGTAGAGCATAAAAAATATCACAGGTAGAGAATACACTAACGTTAAACCTAAGATCCAGAACGAAAATCCGGCTCCGATACCCCATAAAAATAATCCCGTATAGATATTTATGGTCGATCCAGATTTTTGATCTCTTACCTGTTCAATTATCGACAAGCCACCGAGCAATAAAAGATTGCCCACCAACAGCATTTCCCCATATCCACCTAAGCTTACAGTACTATAAAGGGTCATATTGATTGGCGGTATAGCCATGATCAAGCCGGCATAGAGAGCTGCCCGTTTTGAGTTTAGCAATCGATCCGCTAGTAAAGTAGTTGTAAAAACCGTACCTATATAAAGCAAACCCTGCACAAACCGTAACACCCAAATGGCTTCACCAAAGATCTTGAACCCTAACGCAACTAACATCGAATCGAGGCTGCCCATATAAGCTTGTCCATAAAAAAATACAGGAATATTTCCCTGATTAATATGGCGAGCCATTAATGCTACTATCGCTTCATCTGCATTAAATGGTGTAATTTCGATGGGAAAAATGAATAATTTTATAGCTCCTGCGATCAAGGCTGGTATCAGGTATATAGTAAGGGTTTTAATTTTCGTTTGTTTATTCATTAGCCCTGTTCCGGATTAGATCTATTCATGGCGTATATTTCCAACAATTTCCGGCATTAATCCAGGATCCTTAATAATCGGAAAGATAAAGAAAGAATGGATACTTTATACATGCTGTATATTTTTAACCTTGTTCTATCTCTGGGGGATGGACTAAGTTCCATTCCCCCCAGGCGAGAGCGCTCCAACCTAAATGAGTCAGCATCTGCATGATTTCATAAAAGATCCTCTATCTTTATCTTACTCACCTGGCATTGAACTTACCAATAAAATGCCCTATCGGGCGATTATCCAAGATCGGACTAAACCCATCCTGAACGACATTGCCCTTGCTGTTGCGTTTAATGCCATGCAAACAGGCCTCTTCTTAATCCCTTTTGGAATTATAGCAGTATGCACCCTTCCCCATGAAGAACATCACCTAAAAAAAATGTTAGGCAGAAGTGCTTCTTTTTTGTTTGGTTTCCTTATCATTACCCTGCTTTTAAATCCATTCTATTGGAAAGCACATCTCCCTGCAATTATTATCAGTTATCAAACCCGAACTCATTTACTCGACCTCTAGATGGCTGATCATCTCCAAGGAGTGAATCCCTATTTTCTCCAGTTATCATTCAGCCTGATTTCCAATATGTTCATTTCTCCGCCTGCAGTATCCGAGATCAACAAATACACTGTTCCTTTAATCGGCCAGATCCAAGCATACAGGGATCTACTTCTTCATAGAATGGGGCGCGGACTGATTAGCGGATCTCTTCAAATAACCTTCTTTCTTAGCGGTTTTTACGTACTTATTAAAAGGTACGCTAAACAATCTAAGGCAAATCAATATCGATTAATCCTGATCCTGATTGCTACATTTGTCTTAACCTTGGGAATAATAATCTTTTTACCCATTCCATGGCAACGTTATGCTATACCGCTTCTACCCCTCATTGCTTTCTGGTCCGGATATGGCCTTTGGCCTCTTTATGAGGACCTGCAAACCGCTATTATGATACGGAATACACATTCAGACCGTCCCATCTAGCGACGAAACACGTTTTATAGATCGCCAAACGTAACTCAGCCCAGGTCAATAAAAATACTATCAAATAATTTTGGCGGTAAGTTATATAAATTTGAAAACGAGTTATTCCGGTCGTTATATAATCCCTATCTAATGATTGAGCTGGGCCTGGAATGCCATTTCAAACCTATTTTCACTCTATTTCCAAGGATTATTCAGATCCATTTTTGTTTGCAGATTTAACAACCGCCATTCCGCTGTTGCCTCAGACAGTTCCAGCTAACACAAGAAATTGAAAACCGGATACATCAATATTCCCTCTAATAATCAGCTTAATTAATGGAATCATATAAAAAATCCCATACTTTGCCCAATAAAGCTGCTTATGATCGCTTTTGTGACACTTCTTTGTCTCAGAACCGTCACTTTTCAATTTTTTTAGGACATCCCAAAACACTTGAAGTGTGGTTTATAATAAAGCAGGCTAGTGTCAAGTTTTACTCCTTACCAGAAACATGGTAAGTATTCATTTAACACCCTTCGGGGAGACGATTGAATGACCATTATTTCGTTGCGCGCATATATCAAGGAGATCGATTCGTTTATTGATCAGACGCGTCTTGACGAAGCTATCGCTCACAGTCGCCACATTCTATCCAAATACCCGAAACATATAGAAACATACCGCTTACTTGGAAAAGCTTACCTTGAGAATAACCAGAACAGCAATGCTGCTGATATTTTCCAACGTGTTTTATCTGCGGTTCCAGATGATTTCATATCCCATGTGGGGATGAGCGTTATTAGAGAAGAAGAAGGAAATCTGGCAGCAGCTGTGCTTCATATGGAAAAAGCTTTTGAGAATGAGCCTTACAACAGCGAGATCCAAGTGGAGCTAAAACGCCTGTACGGCAAACGGGACGGCATGGAACCATCCAAGGTCCGCTTGACCCAGGGAGCGCTGGCACGCATGTATCTGCGAGGCGAGTTGATCAAGCAAGGTATTTCTGAATTAAGAACCGCAATCAATGATAATCCCGACCGCTACGATCTTAAGACCTTGCTAACTGAAACATATATGGCAGGAAACCAACTATCAAATGCAATTGATGTAGCCAGCGATATTTTAAAGAAATACCCTTTCAATTTAGTAGCGAATCGCATCATGGCCAGATCTCTAAAAACGCATGACCACCCACAGGAGATGGCAATTTGCACTAAGCGTTTATACGCCCTCTCCCCATATGAAGCTTATATTTCAGAACATGCTCCATCAGTTGAACTGGTACCTGATCGTGCAATTACTATTAACCAATTAGAATGGAACGAGGGTTCAGAAAATTTTTAGAATTTGGCCCTCAGATTTTATTCATTATTTTTCGTTCCTGGAAAGTAATTATTAGATCCCTTAGGAAAAAGAGAATATTATGCCCGAAGATAATAAAGGAAATCCACTACCGGAAGACCAAAATCCAAACCCAGGAAACGAGGATAATAATATCCCGGATTGGATGAAAGAAGCTGGTTGGGGAAAAGACAGCGGCACCTTCGACGAATCCAAGCCCATCTTCGATACCAATAATGATAACGTTGAGGATGATATCGTTCCAGCTGATATCCCTGCCTGGCTGGAAGATGCAGCTCCTGATGGATTTAGCGTTGATCCCAACGCCACACCTGCTTTTGAAGGACTCCATGACGAAGGCTCGTATATCACCACTGGAGACTTAATTCCAAGGTTCCCCCCGGAAGAGGTTGCTACCCCTTCCGATCAAAGCCCTCCTGAACAAGTCACCTCGGACCAAGGTTCTTCCGAAGAATTACCTGTCATGGAACCTGAAACGCCAAAGGGCGAACCAGAATTGGATATCCCATCCTGGTTAAAAAATCTGGAGCTTGATGAAGATTCCCAGGAAACTGCGGTGGCCTGGCTCGAGAATATGCCTGAAGACCTTCGAGCTACAGATGAAGAGATAGCTGCCTCAAAGCGTCCAGAACCGGAGATTATAGAGTCCAGTGAACCAGAAACGCTTGTTCCCCCCGTTGATGAATTGGCCTGGATAGACGATATTGCTAAAGAAACCGAAAAAGGAAAAGTCCAGGAAGATCAAACACAGGCAGAACTTTCAGAGGACTTAATAGCTTCTGACCTTATACCTGAACAAGGTGCCGCGGAACAAATCTTCGGTCAGGAGGAAATCCAATCTATAGAAAGCGAAGCTCCTGCCTGGTTGCAAGAACTTGCAGATGATGATACTCAAACTCCAATCAAGCAAAAAGATGAAATCATTGAGCCTGCATCTGTGCCCTCAGCACCTCAAGACAAAGATGACGGCGTTAACTTAATGCCTGATTGGCTCTCTGACCTTGCCGCAGATGAACCAGCTCCAGCAGCACAATCCGAACCTACAGCTGAACCGATACCTGAACCGATACCAGAACTGACACCTGAACCGACACCCGAACCGGCACCTGAACCTATACCTGAACTGACACCTGATCCGGCACCTGAACCGATACCTGAACTGACACCTGAACTGACACCTGAACCGGCACCTGAACCAGTCGCGGATATTGAATCTGAACAAGTATCTGAAGACAGCAGCGACATCCCAGATTGGTTAGGAGAATTTGAATCTACAACTGAACCCGAATCTGAAGATATTACCGGTCCGGATTGGTTAGGCAGCGTGACAGATAAAGGTGCAGAGCATACTGAAGACGTTCAAGTTACTCCCTATGAAAATTTCGTCGACCCAGGTCCAACCGAGGATATCTCCGAAACTGCAAATGAAATCGATGAAGACGTATCACCCCTGGACGAGACACTTAATACACAAGTCCCAGATTGGCTTTCAAAAATCGGCGAAATAGAAAATACTGAAGAACTAGAAAGTATCCAACCAGTTGAGGACGATCTTGATGATCCAGCATCCTGGCTTGATAAAATAGACAAGCCAATCGACGATGGATCTGATCTCGAGGCTCCTACAGCTGATGGCGAAGTGATGAATTGGCTGGAAAAAATGGACGAGAAGCCGGAAGAAATCGCTGCCTTAGATGACTTGAGAGAGTCTCTTACTGGTGACCTTGAAGTTACCGATGGAGCACAAAAACCAGTTGAACTAGAAAGTGCCAAATACTTTCCACAGGAAGAAGGATCCACTGAAAATTTGCCCGATTGGTTAGCTGAGTTAGCCGGGGATAATGCGGATGAACCAACAACGTTAGAAAGCGCTATCCGCCAATCAGACCACTCCCTCAGCGAAGAAGAAAATAATTTCCTCAATCAGTCCGCTGAAACCAAAGGCGATAACGCTGATTGGTTAGCAAAGCTGGACTTGACAGATGATGAAATTGCACCTGAAACAGAAAGTCCCGCAATTAAGGTTGATCTCCCTGAGGCAGACGTCTCAATTGATACACAACTAACTACAGAAACTGACGATCCTGCGATTGATGGCAGTATCCTCGACAGATTAAATGACCCAGCTGAAATAGTTGAACCCGAAGTACCCCAGTGGTTAGAAAATCTCAAGAAAGAAGAGGATCCGCAAGAAACTGCGATATTGTGGTTGAAACAATTCGTTGAGAGCGGTAACCAAGCCAGCTTGCAGGACGAGATCAAACGCTATACGGATGAACTGAATCCGGGGGACACAGTTCCAAAGTGGATGGAGGACCTGAAGCATGAAGAGGATCCACAAACTACTGCGATGCTCTGGCTTGAAAAACTGGCAGGAGAACGACCTGCGCCAGAGAAACCCAAACCACCCAAGGAAGATGTAGAAGCTGGCTGGCTTGCAGAATTAGACAAAGAGGCAGCAGAACAATCCCCTCAGCCCAAAGAAGAAACTGTCAAAGAATTCAAGGACACTGATAATGGCTGGTTAGCAGATCTGGAAATTGATGAAAAAATAAAATCTGAAGAAACAGAACTACCTGATAGGTCCAGCGAAAAGCCCGAAGATACCCAGGAAAGTGATGAACCTCTCTGGATGAAAGCCACATCTCCATTGGAAGGAGATTTTCATACAGACGAATTGGCAGGCAACGCCGAAAAAGAAGTTGAAATACCAGCCTGGCTGGCAGGTTATGGTGAAGGTGAGGAACCAGTAGAAGAGCCAAATCCTCCAGTTTCCAAAAGTTCTCCCGATCACACAGAACCTGATGAGTATACCTGGGTTCCTGATAAAGACGCCCCAGCTCCGCAAAAATCTTCTAAGGATCCAATCGATCTCAATAAAGCCGCCATCTCTCAGCTTGAATCCATCCTGGGGATTAGCTACCAAGTGGCACAAGGTATAGTCATCTACAGAGAAAAACAAGGTCTGTATAAAGACCTAAAGGATCTTCTCAATGTTCCAGAGATCACTGACGAACAAACTATTGAAATCCTGAAACCTGAAGTATTCATTAAAGTTGTTGAAGAAAAACCGAAACCAAAACCAACAACCCAAGATACTTCTATTGAGGAACGTATGCAATTAGCCGAGGCTCTCTTCGCCGAATCCCAGATCCCGGAAGCACTGGAACATTACACATTCCTGATTAAAAAGAAGAAATCAATTCCTCAGGTAATCGAAAATTTGATCCAGGCAGCCACTGACAACCCGGTAGATATCTCGATTTTGAAAACACTGGGAGATGCTTATATGCGCATTGACAAACTCGATGAAGCGCTTGCAGCTTATTCCAGGGCCGAAGAATTACTTCGTTAGTTTTTCCATAAATAAAAAAGAGACATCGCCCTGGCAATGTCTCTTTTTTATTTAATACGATTTCGCACATTGTCTCAAATGCTATTCCCAATCAGCTCCAATCCATGTATACTTATCCAGAAATGAAAAACAATTTGGAGGATTTTGTGGAAAAGACCTTAGTGCTAGTAAAACCAGACGGTGTTCAGCGAGGCTTGATCGGTGAGGTTATCAAACGCCTAGAAAATCGAGGACTCCGATTAATCGGTGGAAAATTCATTCAAGTCAGCCGAGAGCTTGCTGAAGAACATTACGGAATTCACAAAGACAAACCGTTTTACGAATCTTTACTGGCTTATATTACATCTGCTCCTGTGATGGCTATGGCATGGGATGGTCCGAGCGCTGTTGCAGCTGTACGGCAAACAATGGGAGCTACCCGTCCCACCGAAGCAGCACCGGGTTCAATTCGACACGATTTCGGCTTGGAGATCGGACGCAACCTTACCCACGCATCAGACTCACCAGAAAATGGCGAAAAAGAAATTGCTCTCTGGTTCTCGAGCGATGAGCTTGCGGACTGGGATAGAGCAATCGATCCCTGGGTCTTTGAATAAAATAAATATATACTATTATCAAAGTTCCAGGCAATACACCTGGAACTTTATTTTTTAATATGTGCCTTTGGTATAATGCCCGCTAGTATCTGGATATTCTATGGAATCAACACAAATCAAGAACAAAATAACGAAAATACTTCCGACTGTCGAGATGCCGGGGCGCTATACTGGCGGAGAATTCAATCAGATCGTCAAAGAATGGCAGTCTGTCGACGTTCGGGTAGCATTGCTCTTTCCCGAGATCTACGACTTGGGTATGTCCAATCTGGGTTTAATGATCCTTTACGATATCATTAACAAAGAACCGAATTTCCTGGCGGAACGTTCATTTATTCCCTGGGTTGATATGGAAACTGCCCTTCGGGACGAGAATATCCCCCTGTACTCTTTGGAAACCAAGCACTCACTTGCGGATTTTGATATCCTGGCAGTATCCCTTCCTTATGAAAGCCTATATACAAATTTCCTGAACGCCCTGGACCTTGCAGGCATCCCTATTCACGCCAAAGACAGGACAGCAGATCATCCTCTCGTCATCGTGGGAGGACATTCAACATTCAACCCGGAACCAATCGCTTCTTTTATAGACGCTGCCGTGATTGGTGAAGGCGAAGAGGTCATCCTGGAGATACTTCAAACCTGTGCTGGATTTGAGTCCGGATTGGAAAATACTGAAAAACTCAAAGAATTGAGTAAGATAGGCGGAGTTTATATACCGGTCTTTTACGTTCCAGTATATAACGATGATGGAACCTTTTCAAATCTCACAAAAACAAACCCGGGAGCACCTGACGAGATTCTGAAGAGGATTGTGGGTAAACTTCCACCACCACCCAATAATCCTATAGTTCCCTATATTGACACTGTCCACAATCGAGCTCCCCTGGAGATCATGCGGGGCTGCACGCGCGGCTGCCGATTCTGCCATGCGGGAATTATCAATCGTCCCGTTCGAGAACGCCCGGTCGACGAGATAATAGAAACCATGGAAACCCTGATCCCCAATACTGGATATTCAGAGATCGGGTTATTATCTTTATCATCGTCTGACTATACGCAAATAATTCCGCTCATCGAATCCATAAATGAACGTTTTGAAGGTCAGAACATTGCCATCTCCCTGCCTTCTCTGCGCATCGAGTCTGTCTCTGTATCTCTGATGGATGCCCTCGCTGGCAAACGCCGCAGCGGCTTTACGCTGGCGCCGGAAGCTGCCACAGAAAGATTGCGTAACATCATAAATAAGCCGATCTCTGACCAGCAACTGCTGGACACTGCCAAAGAAATCTACCAGCACGGCTGGCATACAATCAAACTCTACTTCATGATCGGTCATCCTACAGAGACATTAGATGACGTCCAGGCAATCGCTGACTTATCCAAAAAGGTTTTGCAGGTGGGTATCGAAACGATAGGCAGACGGGCAAAAGTTACCACCAGCGTGAGCACCTTCGTCCCTAAACCACATACACCCTTCCAATGGGTTGGCGTATCAAGCAAGGATGACATTACTGAAAAGATTGATTTGCTAAAAAGAGAAACCATGACCAAAGGACTCAAGTTAAATTGGAATGATCCCCGCGGTACCCATTTCGAATCTTGGTTATCGAGAGGAGACCGCCGGCTATCTGAGGTAATTTATAAAGCTTGGCAGAAAGGGGCAAAATTCGATGCCTGGCAGGAACATTTTGTTTTCTCCCGCTGGCTGGAAGCATTTTCCGAAACCGGCCTTGATCCTGAATTTTATTCCACCCGAACTCGATCAGTTAATGAAGCTTTACCATGGGATCACATTAACTCCGGCGTGAAAAAATCCTTCTTACTTGAAGATTATCAATGGAGCCAGGAAGGCAAAACTAGGGCAGACTGCAGGGACAATTGTTATGCCTGCGGGATTCTGCCAATTTATAGCGACCTGAGACACGAAAATCCAGGATCACTTTGGTTGTGTCCTGAAGTATCTCGTTAGTAAACATTATGAAAATTCAACGCTATAGAATCTTTTTTTCAAAAACCGAGGCCATGCGCTTTACCGGTCACCTGGATCTGATCCTGACCTGGGAGAGGACTTTCCGCAGAGCAGCCTTGCCCCTCTCCTACAGCGAAGGCTTCAATCCCAGACCTGTCATCAATCTGGCCTCACCGCTGCCCCTCGGATTTATCAGCTCAGCCGAGCTAGGGGATTTCTGGTTGTCAGAAGACATATCCCAGGAAGAAGTTGAAAATTCATTGAAACGCTCGCTACCTCCCGGCTTGATCATCCATCACATCCAGGAGATCCCTCAGATCCATGGCAATAAGCTCCCGGGATTGGTCGAACGATCCGAATATACTGCCTTTTTACCAAAAGAGTATTCCGGTCTCGATTTGAAGATCGATACTTTGCTTCAATCTACCAAGATCTTCCGCACCAGAAAGGGAAAAGAATATGACCTCCGGCCGTTGATCCACAATATCACGCTTGAGAAGGGACAGGAAGATTTCCCTTCATTACTGAATATTAGCCTATTTTCTCTGCCTTCAGGTACAGGCCGACCCGATGAGGTTCTCTTAGCGCTGGATATCCCTCATCATGAAGCTCTCATCTGCAGGACAGCAATCGTCCTCAAACCGGTCGAGGAAAACTAGTGGGCGTTTTATTGTCGATCACTGCCGGGGTTATCCCGATGGCGTTTTACGCCTGGATCCTGTATTACCTGGATAGATATGAAAGGGAGCCCATTAAGCTTTTGGTTGGCGTATTTCTTTGGGGGTCAGTGATTGCAGCGAGCGCTGCTTTCATAATCAATTCGATCACCAGCAGCGGAATCTATTTCCTCACCCAAAGTGAATTTGCGACCCAGATTACAATTTCCACCCTGGTTGCCCCGGTTGTTGAGGAAACGCTGAAAGGCGCTGCCGTCCTGATCGTTTTCTTGTTCTTCCGATCAGAATTCGATTCACTCCTTGATGGATTGGTTTACGCCGGTATCACTGCCCTGGGATTTGCTGCCACCGAAAACGCCTGGTATATCCATCAGCTTGGTTTCCTGGAATATGGTTGGGAAGGGCTGATCAAGATGGCCTTTATCCGCGTAGTATTGGTTGGCTGGCAGCATCCCTTTTATACCGCTTTCATCGGGTTGGGACTGGCCTTTTCCAGACGTTCAAAAGAACCTTTCTTTCGCTGGATCGCACCATTACTCGGATGGATAGCTGCTGTTGCTTTTCATCTTCTACACAATCTCTTTTCAGGTCTATTCCAGAGCAACGCTGGATTAGTTTTTGCAATGATCTGGGATTGGAGCGGTTATCTAGGATTGCTTCTTTTAATATTCCTTCTGATCAAACGTGAACAACATTGGATGAAGGAATATTTGGCTGCCGAATACAAACAAGATCTCTTATCCAGCGAACAATTCCAAATTGCATGTTCTGCCTGGAAACAGGGATTGGCCTATCTCAGAGCTCGAATTACAGGAAACTACCGGGAAGTCAAGGACCTCTATCAGTCATGCGGCGACCTTATGCATAAAAAACGCCAGCTGGCAAGGCATGGAGATGAACTTGGCACCGCCCTGGAGATTCAACGCTTGCGATCTGATCTGGAGATCCTGGCCGAGAATATGTAGGTAATTAATCAATTAACCAAAGTAATCCATGGAATACCCTGCTGATCCGTTCCCAGTAGGTTCCTCACAATCCCAAATAGAAATTGCTAATCATTTCCTCAAATTCCTAACCTTCAATTAATCTTCATCGCTATGGTAAAATTGCGGCATGCGCCCGTAGCTCAATGGATAGAGCGTTTGGTTCCGAACCAAAAGGTTGTGGGTTCGATCCCCGCCGGGCGTACAAGGCACCTTCTAAACTGATTATTCCATCTCATTCTTAACATTCTCCAAATTGAATTAAAATAGAAATGGTCCTTTTTCATTCGGTTGTCGAATAGCAAAAGAACATAGACCATCCATCTTCCAGATTAACCTTAGTCGAAGGCATTTGTTCTACTTTTTTCCCTCAAAAATGTAGGTGCTTGGAGGAGGCGTAGACCTGCGTTCGAATCGCATTGGAGACCGCACGAGGTTTATCTCGAACGGATTTTTTGACTTAAGAAATCCACCAGCGGATAACCACCTTTCTCTGAAGGCCATTCACCTCGTAATTTATTCTTTGTTAACACGCGAACGATATAATCTCAATACTTGAGATATACATTGAATGAGGAGTGATTGTGAAATTGAAAAGAATAGCTAAGATTTTTGGGTTAGCCCTGATTTCCATAATAATTATTGGTTTTCTTGGAATGGTCATTTGGGCGAGGACCGGGGAGCGTGAAGCTCAAGCTACAGCTGTAGCGGCACTCGAATCAACTGAAAGCCTGATGATCACGCAAGAGAATTGGATTGTATTCGATCCTGTTGTTGATACAGAAGTGGGTATGATCTTCTATCCTGGCGGCCTGGTAGAAGCCCAGGCATATTCCCCGATTTTGCGCCAGATCGCCGAGGAAGGTGTCTTTATCATCATCACCCCCATGCCCCTCAATCTAGCAATTTTCGATACCAACGCCGCCAATGAGGTCATTAATACCTTTCCCCTAATAAAAACCTGGATCATCGCCGGTCATTCATTGGGAGGCTCAGCAGCTGCGATCTATGCCGAGAAAAATCCTGAAAAGATTAATACGATTGTTTTTTGGGATTCCTATCCTCCCGACAGCTCCAATCTATCCGACAATCAAGTTTCTGCATTATCAATCTACGGCACAATGGAGAACCAGCCAAATAATTCTGTTTTGGAAAAAACACATCTTCTTCCAACAGATACGATCTATATCGGAATTGAAGGCGCAAACCATGCCCAATTCGGTGATTACGGCCCGCAAGCAGGAGACGTAGAGGCTTTGATTACTCCGGAGGATCAGTATAACCAGGTTGCCGAGATCATGCTCGATTTCATTAATCCCTGAAATTTATCCAACTAAGGGAAAAACGGCACTTATTCTGCGTACCGTTTATTCCCTATAGATCACTATCAATCTAAATTGTCTTCAGACAATGCTTTAACCAACTCGCGTCGGAGAACTTTACCCACTGCTGTCATCGGCAGTTCTGTTCTAAAAACAATTCTAGAAGGTACTTTATATTTGGCCAGATGTTCAGCACAAAATTCGATAATTTCCTCTTGAGTTGCGGTCATTCCATCGTTGAGTACAACAAAAGCAATTACGGTCTCTCCTCTGTATTCATCGGTCATCCCTACCACTCCGGCTTCTTTCACAGCAGGATGCTGGAATAGAACTTCTTCAATATTTCGCGGGTAGACATTGTAACCACCACATATAATCATGTCCTTCTTACGGTCTACTATTCTGAAATATCCTTCCTCGTCCATCAAGGCAATATCGCCACTGTGCAACCATTTTCCTGGTCCTATTGACGGGTGTTCCCGGAGCATATTTGCTGTTTCGGTGGGCATACGCCAGTAACCTTTCATAACCTGGGGACCATGCATAATCATTTCCCCGATCTCTCCCCAGGGTAGCTCCTCTTCCCCGGTATCCACATCCACGATCCTGACATCAGTATCCGGCCAAGGAGTGCCTATTGTCCCGATCTTATTCCTGTCTAACGGATTAACATGAGTGGCCGGACTGGATTCAGTCATGCCAAAGGCCTCAACCAGCTTTCCTCCAGTGATGGATTGAAAGTTTTCCTGTACTTGTTTTGGAAGAGGTGCCGCACCGCTCAAACAAACTCTAACCGAGCTCAGGTCAAATTTACCCACATCAGGATGCGTGTTTATCCTCGTGTAACTTGAAGGTACTGCTGAATATAACGTCGC
>CAZOUN010000054.1:0-17335 GCA_964582965.1 uncultured Anaerolineales bacterium
AAGATCAGCGGGATAAGAAACAGCTTTGTTGGGGTTGTGCTTTTTCCGAATGCCACGGTAGACTCCTCTTGTGGTTGGTAGAGTATGACAATGAAAGGATTGGAGTATTTAGGAGGTATGGTTTCCGTAAATTAAACGCTCTCTTATTTGAAAGATATTATGCGGTAAATTTCCCATTCCGAATAATCTATATCCTAAGAAAACAAGGTGTTTCTAACGAAATAATTTCTCAGATTGACGCGTTTATTTTCAACACAACTGGGTTGCTGTAAAGACCTGTTAGATAAGAAATAGGGGTCAGTTCAGAAAAGTCAGCCGCTTATTTTTATACCAGTGCTTTATTGAGGATCTCTACGATATCCAGCACCTCTACCTGGTCTGTCAGGCCTTTAGACCGCAAAGCGTCATCAAACATGGTCAGGCAGTATGGACAGGCTGTCGTGATAGTATCCGCTTCAATATCCAGGGCTTGCTGGAGTCGGTGTTGATTGATACGGGTATCTGCTGCTGTTTCCAGCCACATAGCACCCCCACCTCCACCACAGCAAAAACTCTCTCTCTTGGAATTTTTCATTTCCAGAGGGGAATGATTGGCTTTCTTTAGAAGTTCTCGCGGTTGATCATAGATGTTGTTATAGCGGCCCAGATAACAGGAATCATGGAAGGTGAGCCTGCCCAAATCTTGGCTGATGGAATCTTGGAACTGGAGTTCGGGCAGCAGCTCAGCCAGGAATTCCACAGCATGCTGGACCTGGAAATCTCCGCCAAATGCAGGATATTCATTTTTCATTGTATTCAATCCATGGGGACAGAGGGTGACGATCTTCTTGAATTCTATCTCAGAGAATACACCTATGTTTTCCTCAGCGGCCACCTGGAATAGGTACTCATTTCCCATCCTGCGGGCAGTTTCACCGCAGCACATTTCCGCATCTCCAAGGATGCCATAGTCGACTTTTAGTTTATTGAGGATCTCAATGAACGCTCGGGTGACTTTTTTGTTGCGATCATCGAATGCACCGGCGCAGCCGACAAAATAAAGAATGTCGACCTTATCTCCCGGGGAAAGAACCCTGACATCCAATCCTTCCGCCCAGCCCATGCGACTCTGGGCTGGCATACCCCAGGGATTGCCCTGGCGTTCAAAATTCCTCAGCGTTTCGCCAACGGTCTGAGGGACGGTTCCTGTCATCAGTACCTGTGCTCTGCGGAGATCTATAACTTGCTCGGGAGGACGAATAAACGCGGGACAAACATCCAGGCAGTGTCCGCAGGTTGTGCAGGACCAGAGAAATTCTTCTTCAAATAATTGTGATTGAAGCTCATTTTTGCTATCTTTTTCAGGTGATATCAAGACAGAGGCCATATTTTCCCGGAGCATTAGAAGCAACGTTCTGGGTGAATAAGCCAATCCGCTGTTCGTCGCAGGACAGACCTCCTCACAGCGGCCGCACTGCAGGCAGGAATCAAAAGCAAGCAAGCTTAAAGATGAAAATTCATCAATAGTGGAAGTGCCCAGTACTTCTGCATCCATGATATCCGGGATGGTTTCCAGCTCACCTGATTGCCGATCCGATTTCATAAAAATATGGATTGGGGTGAAGATCATATGGCGCATTTTCGTGAATGGAATACTGGCAGCGAGAAGTAATCCCAATCCAACATGAAGGATAAAAATATAGGAGTGGATCGCAGATGCCTGAGATTGGGTGAGAGCAGTATATCCGATCAGGGCGGCGGTCCAATTGCCAATCGGTGACCAGCCGGACCAGGCAGGATCCCAGGCGAATATCCTGAGTCCTTCCGTTAAAAAGCCAACCAGGGGGATGCATGCCAGCAAGATCAAAGCATAGATATCATCCCACGAGTTTTCCATGTACTCGGGGCGGATGATAAAACGTCTGATCAAAGCCATGATCACACCTATCAGGATGGACGCACCCCCCAGGTCCATGATAAGTTCGTAGGCAAAATAAACTGGACCTGAAAATAGAGGCCAGGTGAAGGGCACAAATAGGCCCATTTGCATGATCTTTATAGCCGTTCCGATTAACTGGATGATCACTCCCCAGAATATTAACAAGTGCATAATACCGGGGTAGATCTTCATGACTGTGCGTAATTGTCCCAGGGCATATAGGGCAACATCGCCAAGGCGAGACCAGGGTTTCGAAATCCGTTGTTCAGTAGTTGTCATGCGGATCCTCCGATGAAAATCTCGCCATCTGTGATCGTCAGGGGAATCTTTTCCAATGGTGTTGGTGGCGGACCTGAGATGACGCCGCCATCATAGGGCTCAAAAAAACCTTCATGGCAAGGGCAATGAATTACCTGGTCAGCTACATCCCATTTGCAGATGCAAGCGAAATGAGTGCAGACAGCAGAATAAGCCCTTAAACCCTGGTCCGTATTGATAACAAGAGCCGGATAGCGCCCAAAAGGAATTGTCAGGCTTTCTCCCTGTGGGATATCATCGATTGTGCCTACCCTCACGGGACCTGGTGGGGTTTCTTCGAGGCTGGGAGGATAGAGAAAGGCAATAAACGGAGCCAGCAATGCAGTGAAACCTGTAGCTGCCAACCCCTTTTTGAGCACGTTTAGGAAGTCACGACGCGAGATCTTACTCATTTAGCTCACCTCCCCCCAGATAGTTAGTGCAATTATGACCACGACTGCCACAAGTGAAAACCAGAATCTCATCCTGGTGGTCTTCTTCGATCGGTCTGGTTTCTGGTCGAGAAAAGGCCAGATCATGAGCAGGACGATTGCCAGGACAGGCGAAGTTGCACCAATTGTTTCCGGAATAAAACGTAAGAGTTGATACAAGGCCAGAAAATACCATTCAGGTTTGACATGGAGTGGGGTATCCATCGAATCTGCTGGCGCACCCAATCCGACGGGGGCAAACAGGCCGATCACGCCGATAACAACAACCAGAATAATAACTCCAAGGGCAACTTTGGCTTCTAATGCTACGTGGTCCGGGTAAAAAGGAACTTCCTTCTCTTGATTATTTTCAGACATCAGATTACTCCCATTTATTCAAGTTCCCTAGCACAAAACCGTTGTTAGAGTGGTTTCATCAGACCTTGTTTGCGGATCATGATGAAATGTAATCCCATCGCCCCAACAGTAATTAACGGAAGAATTAGGACATGTCCAGCGAAGAAACGGCTCAATGTAAGACTGGTAATACTCCATCCGCCTCTTAAGAAAACCAGGGCCAGGTCGCCGATGATTGGTATACTTCCTCCGATCTCTGTACCGACAGTGGTCGCCCAGTAAGCTCTCTGGTCCCAGGGAAGCAGATAACCCGTGAATCCGAACGCCAGGGTCATAATTAGCAGTGATACTCCTGATACCCAATTCAGTTCCCGTGGTGATTTGTATGCTCCCATGATAAATACGCGAAGCATGTGCGCAAAGGCCATAACGATCATTCCATTGGCAGACCAATGGTGGATCATTCGGAAGGCAGATCCGAGCAGCACTTCATTTTCTATGAATTGAATGCTGGCGTAAGCTTCTGCAGGAGTCGGTTTGTAATAGAAGGCGAGCATGATGCCTGTTATCCCCTGGATAAGGAAGAGGAAGAAAGTTAATCCTCCCAGGCAGTACCACCAGCGGCGCTGCCAATCTGGTACTGGCTTTGCAAGGATTGGCTTCATGAAATCAGATAGCTGATAACGCTCGTCAATCCAGGCGAGGATCCTGGTTGGAATTGGAACCCATTCCGATCTGGATCGCCAAACACTGGCACTTCGAGCAACCCCAAAGAGCAGGATCAGTCCGGCTGCACCAAACAGGGCCCAGCGTCCTAGCGGCGTCCAGATATTAGTATATTCTTCATCAACGTGGCATTGGAAACATGTATCTTCCTCTGGCTCCGGTGGGGCTAGAGAGATCAGATCACTTCCATCTCCAGGAGAAGATTGATTTGATGCTGTGTAGGCGTGAACGCCTGCAGCTGTAGCCAACACCAATATTGAGCTGAGAGCCACAATCAGGATCGTACGGTAAATAGATTTCATATAAAAACCTCGTCTGCGCTGAATACAGTGAGACTTAAACCGCAACTATTAAGATTTCAATCAGGAATGAGTTTGATGTTATCCATTCAGCAGGTACCCTCTTTTTAGCAGTGAGTGGATTGATGATCAACGGAAACTTATGTTGAAAGTGTGTTCCCCGATCAAAATGGAACCATCAACAGATTATAAAAATATAACATAAACCGCACAGCAGTGCATGTGTCATTCTTCATAAGGAGATGAAAACCCGAGGAATTCAGTGTGTTATAAAGGAAAATTCCTTGAGGATCCGGGATACAACAACAGGTATTGCTTTGGCGACAGCAGGGGTAGGGGTTTCACTGAATTCGAGGATGTTTTCAACTTCAATTGCATAGATGATATATTCTGATGGAATTTGATACCCCATCTTTTCCGCAGCGTCCAGGGCAGTGATCAAAGATGTGTCAAGGGCTGATGTGCTGTGCTGGGTAGGTGATATTGAGCGCAGATCATCCAGACTGAGGTGATGGATCTTTCCAGGAGTGGTTGATTCAGGGTCAAGATAAAAGGCATCGATCAGGATCACTCGTTCATAACCCAACATGGCTTCCATCAAGCGCAGTCCCCCGGCGCTGGCCTCAGTTATGGTCAGTTCTGGGTTGGATTCCAAATACCTGAGTAGTATAGTGAATCGGGAAACATCCTTATAGTGATTAAAATTACAATACATGAAAAAATTGATAGAAAATTAG
The DNA here is from genome assembly GCA_964582965.1 of uncultured Anaerolineales bacterium. Taxonomy (GTDB): domain Bacteria; phylum Chloroflexota; class Anaerolineae; order Anaerolineales; family UBA11858; genus B10-G9. Next base: position 4,766 of record CAZOUN010000054.1, read on the forward strand.
TTAATCGATTGATTGCAGGAATATAATAATTACAAAAAGGGTTAGTTGTACCTAAAATGTGATATGACAATTATGATTAAGTCAGATCATTTTTGGATTGGGGAAGAATTTCCTAGTGCAAATCATCTAAGTAGGTAGGGATTACGGTAGAATTGGAACAGTAAAATCGATAATTTTGAGGAGAGAAGACCAGTGACTGGAAAAAATGAAATTAAGAATTCAGCGGTAAATACAATACGCTTTTTAGCTGCTGACGCAGTTCAAAAAGCAAATTCAGGACATCCTGGGCTGCCTATGGGAACTGCGGCCATGACTTATGCCCTATGGATGGAACATCTTAAACATAATCCCAGGAACCCTGATTGGCCGGATCGAGATAGATTCGTATTATCTGGGGGTCATGGTTCGATGTTGTTGTATGCCCTTCTGCATTTAACAGGATATGAGCTATCGCTGGATGAGATCAAGAACTTTCGCCAGTGGAATAGCCTCACTCCCGGCCATCCCGAATACGGACATACGCCCGGCGTAGAAACTACTACAGGGCCGTTGGGTCAGGGATTTGCGAATGGTGTGGGGTTCGCAATTGCAGAGGCTCACCTGGCTGCGGTGTATAACAAACCAGATTTTCCGATCATTGACCACTACACATTTGGTGTGGTTACAGATGGCGACTTGATGGAAGGCGTAAGTTCAGAAGCCGCATCCCTGGCTGGGCATTTGAAGCTAGGTAAACTGATCTACCTCTATGATGACAACCGGATAACGATTGATGGCCCTACAGATTTATCTTTTTCAGAAGATCGGGGAGGACGGTTTGAAGCCTATGGTTGGCATGTCCTGCATGTTGCTGATGGAAATGATATCGATGGGGTAAATAAAGCAATAACATTGGCCAAAGTTGATCCTCGTCCTTCATTGATTATATGCCGCACCCATATAGGTTTCGGGATGCCTAACAAACAAGATACATCTGCGGCTCATGGATCTCCTCCGGGAGAGGAAGAACTAAACGCAGCCAAGATAAATTTGGGTTGGCCTGTTGAGCCCAGGTTCTTGATTCCAGATGAAGTAAAAGAACACTTCCTATCTGCGGTTGATGACGGTGCTGCAGCGGAGGAAAAGTGGGATGAGATGTTCAGGCGTTATGAAATGGATTATCCAGCTGAGGCATCATTATTAAGAAGAGTGCTCAGCGGAGAACTGCCGGATCACTGGAATGTGCCAACTTATCCGCCAGATCCGAATGGCATGGCCACCAGGGCCGCGTCTGGAAAAGTTATCAATTCCCTGGCGGCACAGATCCCTGAATTAGTTGGAGGATCGGCAGATCTGGCGCCATCTAACAAAACCTGGATTAATGACTCACCTGCATTCGGGAAAGAGGATTATTCTGGCCGTAATTTCCATTTTGGTGTCCGGGAAAATGGAATGGGGTCGATTGTCAATGGTATGGCTCTCCATGGCGGGTTGATTCCCTATGGCGGGACCTTCCTGGTATTCTCTGACTACATGAGGCCGGCGGTAAGGATTTCAGCTTTATCGAGTATTCCAAGTATTTGGGTTTATACACATGACAGCATAGGTGTTGGAGAGGACGGTCCGACCCATCAGCCAGTGGAACATTTGGCGGCATTAAGAGCGATCCCCAAACTTGTAGTTCTTAGGCCTTCGGATGCAAATGAAACTGCCCAGGCCTGGGCTTATGCGGTCGAGCACAGGGATGGACCAACTGCGTTGGCATTGACGAGGCAATCCCTTCCTACTCTGGATCGGGAGATTTATGGCAGTGCAGAAGGTATAAAAAAGGGTGCTTACGTTTTAGCAGATCTAGGCGATCTGGAACCGGAAGTGATATTAATGGCATCTGGCTCGGAAGTTGATTTGATTGTTAAAGCTGGAGAACGATTAGCAGCTGAAGGAGTTAACGTACGTCTGGTATCATTCCCAAGCTGGGAACTTTTCGAGGAACAGGATCAAGCGTATAGAGATCTGGTGCTGCCGCCTAAAATCCAGAAACGAGTCTCTGTCGAGGCCGGTGTATCCCAGGGTTGGAGAGAATGGGTGGGGGATAAAGGCATAATTTTAGCTGTAGATGACTACGGCGCTTCTGCCCCGGCAGAAAGAATATTCGAAGAATTCGGATTTACAGTTGAGAACATAATAATGTTAACTGAAAATCTTATGAGGAGTGTGAAATAATGCGTATAGCCATTAGCGCAGATCATGGAGGAATTGAACTTAAAAAATCCCTGGTTGAATACATCCAGGAACTAGGTTATGACCTGGTGGATTTTGGCACTTATTCGGAAGAAAGTGTTGATTATCCGGATTTTACAGTGAAGGTTGGTAAAGCCATTCAGGATCAGGATGCTGAGAAAGGTATTGTAATTTGCGGTTCTGGTGTTGGTGTCTGTATAACCGCCAACAAGATGAAAGGCGTGTATGCTGCGACCTGCCACGATACGTACAGCGCCGCCCAGGGAGTTGAGCATGATAATATGAATGTCCTCTGCCTGGGAGGACGAATTATTGGTACAGAGCTGGGTAAAGTAATAGTAAAAGCGTTTCTGGAAGCCAGATTCATTGGCCAAGAAGTTGGAAATGAAAGGCATCTTAGGCGTGTCACCAAGGTTAGAAAAATAGAAGAAGAGGAAATGAATTGATGATGAATATTATCGGAGAGCTTAAAAAGAATGGACAATCTATTTGGTACGACAATATAGAAAGAAAATTACTAGAAGATGGGACATTAGCGGGTATGGTCGAGCGCGGGGAGATTCGGGGAATCACTTCAAATCCGAGCATCTTTAACAACGCCATTAGCAATTCAAACGATTATGACCGCGAAATTGAGTCTCTTACCAAGCAAGGATTACCCCGGGAAGAGGTTTATGAGCAGCTGGCAGTTCGTGATATTCAACATGCGGCTGATATGTTTTTGCCTCTGTATGAAGAAACAAATGGTGGGGATGGTTATGTCAGTCTTGAAGTAAGTCCTTTCCTGGCGCATGAAACAGAAAAAACCATTCAGGATGCGAAAAAATTTTGGAAGATGGTCAATCGTCCGAATTTGATGGTAAAAATTCCTTCGACTGTGGAAGGTTTGCCAGCAATTACAGAGGTTATAGCTGCAGGGATTAACGTAAACGTAACATTGATCTTCAGTATTAGCCGTTATCATGCTGTGATGGAGGCTTACCTGGCAGGGTTGGAAAAACGCATCAAGGAGGGGAAAGAAATCGAGGGAATAGCATCAGTGGCCTCATTTTTCATCTCCAGGATCGATGCCAAGGTAGACGGACAATTGGATGTGATCCTTTCAAAAACTGCGAAAGGTAAACAGGATTTTGTTAAAACCCTTTTTGGAAAAGCCGCTCTGGCGAGTGGAAAATTGGCTTTTCAGGCTTATGAAGAAATATTGGGCGAAGGAGCCAGCAGGTTTGCGGCTTTGGTAGGATCGGGTGCAAATAAGCAGCGGGCCTTGTGGGCTTCTACCAGCACTAAAAACCCTCAATATCCAGATACGATGTATGTCGATGAGCTGATTGGACCGGATACCGTAAACACTGTTCCGCCTAAAACGCTGGTTGCGTTTTTTGATCATGGTACTGTGGAACGCTCCATTGATCGACAGGTAGATGAAGCCAGCCAGGTCTTTGAGGATCTCGCTAAAGTTGGCATTGATATGGAACAGGTCACTGAAGATCTGGAATCTGAAGGCGTAAAAGCTTTTGCAGTCGCTTTTACCTCCCTTCTGGATTCACTTCAGGCTCGCATGTTGGATTTCCAATCCTGATTTAGGAAGAGATGATCACCGCTGATTATAAAGTAGTGTTTTCGGAATGAAAAATATCCAGAAAGAGTCCTTCTATAAAAAGGATCAGCGACTTTGGGAATCTGCAGAAGGTTTGATATCTCCTGATCCTCATCTGAGAGAAAGTTCACTCGACCTGTTGAAAGAGATCGAGGGGGTCCATCGGTCTCCTTTGATCGCTTATCTATTAATCTCCCGCATTTCCGAACCTGATCTTGAAATTCGTTTCCACCTCATCCATCTGCTTGGCGATCTGGTGGATTATGATTCTCCAGGCCGGCATTTTTCTGATCAAGCCCTTGTTTTTGCCAAAAATGCACTTGATCAAGTGGATAAATTCCAGCTGATCAGGCTATTGGAGGTTTCAGACAGTTATTTGACTGCAGAGAGGGCGATCAGTAATATTTTGAAATTGAGTTCCTATGCAGGTGTTGGTTTGAGTGGTATAGTGAACGACCGAAAATTGCCGGTCTCTGTGCGCCAACAAGCAGTATTTTACTGTGGAGAAGTGGGCTATTTGAGTTCAAAACCCACACTCCAAAACCTGGTTCATCGGGTTGATAAGGCAAGAACCAGGCCGGGATATGGTAGTGAGAGAAAGAAAAGCCGGGATGAAGAGTTTTTATATCCTTTTGTTATATCCGCATTGGAAAAGTTAAACTCTTGATCTTCCGTTTGAAGGATCCAGCCATGGTAAAAAAAATCCCCCTTGTCATTTCGGCCGTATTAATTGTCCTGGCGCTGGTTTTATCTATAGATGGAACAAACCAGGCTAGGGCTTCTGGGTCATATCAACAGCCCACTGTATCCATCCCGACAGTAACCGGTACTCCCAAAGGGCCATTTGCGATCGTTTATTCCGAACCTGAAGATCAAATCAATGTTCGATCTGGTCCAGATGTTTTCTATCCTAAGGTGGGCGTATTAATTAACCGTCAAGAAGTTCCAGCTTTAGCAAGAACAGAGGGAGGAACCTGGGTCAAGATTGTCTATCCAGGTGTTCCGGAAGGCGTTGCCTGGGTTTACGCGCCTTATGTTCGAGTTACTGGAGAGCTTCCTATTGTTCCCAAACCGCCTACACCTACTCCTGAAACGACACCAACCATCGACCCAACCCTTGCTTCCCAGTTTATTTCTGAGATACCGCCTACCCGGAAACCTACCTATACACCTCCACCTCCCCTTGTTATTCCAACTTATGAGAGTGCTCCTATTGCGAGTGGAACAGGAGGACTACCGAGCGGCTTTATCTTACTGGGGTTAGTATCGGTAGGTATTTTTGGTTTGATCGTATCATTCCTTAGACGATCCTGATTGAGAGAATGTTAAATAGAAAGACCAGGCTTTTTTAAGGCCTGGTCTTTTTTAATTTTGGTTCTTAATGCTTATCCACAGCCTGTGGAGGGATCGCAGCCAGCGCAGCCAGCCGGAGCTGTGCTGGGAGCGGTTTGTTCAATTTGGAAACCACTTTGTCCATTTTCTTCAACAAATTTGATGGTTGCTTTTAGTAAATAAGCCAGAGTTTGGTCATCAACGATGACTTTTACGCCATGACTGGAATATATCTGGTCGCTATCGCTGACCTTGTCATCCAGTGACATGCCGTACTGGGGACCCCCTCAACCAACCCCGGCGATAAATATCCGCAGGGATTTTCCTTCTAGGTTTTGTTCCTTCATCAGCGATTTGATTGCGATGGCTGCTTCCGGTGTCAAAATGATATTATCCGTATTTTCCATATTTTTCCCGTGTTTTGAAAAGAATAAATTTGTTTTCTGCATTGTAGCAGGATTGGGGAAGGTGTCAACTGCTAATAAGGGGTTGTTCACAATTTCTTAGAAAAAAGTGATATTCTTCCGGTTCTGGGTTTGCTATTTAGTTATATCTTTGTAAGAAGATCAGAGATTGAGATATCAGATCCAGTAATATTGTTATAATCCATGCGGATTTTTATTAACGGGAGTCTATTTCGTGAAAAGAACAATATTATCAGTTTTGGCGCATCCAGACGATGAATCTTTTGGTATGGGTGGAACCCTGGCAAAATATGCAGCCAGTGGAGTGGATGTCCATCTAATATGTGCAACAAGAGGTGAGGCCGGTGAGGTGGATCCGGAGTACCTGGAAGGTTATTCATCTATTGCTGATCTCAGGGTTGATGAACTTAACTGTGCGGTAAAGGAACTGGGCATCGAACCTGTTCGAATGCTGGATTACAGGGACTCAGGTATGACTGGATCAGCGGATAATAAACATCCCCAGGCATTGATAAATACTCCTCTAGATCAAGTAGCCGGTGAAATCGCTGATGTCATCCGTGAGGTTAAACCCCAGGTAGTGTTAACTTTCGATCCAATCGGCGGTTACAGGCACCCGGATCATATCTTTATCCACGAGGCAGCGACCAAGGCATTTAAGATGGCAGGGGACCCAACATATTCTGGAAGCCAGTCTCCATATCAGCCCGCCAGATTGTACTATCACACCATCCCGCGTTATTTCATCCGTTTCAACGTCCGATTATTGAAGCTGCTTGGAAAAGATCCAAGTAAATATGGCAAAAATCAGGATATTGATCTAACCCAGATGGCAGTGGATGAGTTTCCTGTAAATGCCCGGATCAAATATGATGCGGTCAAGGATAAAAAAGCGGCTGCTGCTGTCTGCCATGCCAGCCAGGGCGGTCATGGTTTGACTCGTGGTTTCATCCGCTGGCTATCCTGGCTGCTTGGAGCCAGGTCTGTAGACCAGTTTATGCAGGCAATTCCAACCCCCGATAGTTCGAGCATCAAAGAGGATTTGTTCGCATAAGTCCGTCCTTTGATACCCTGAGGTAAATCGATCAATAGCCAAGCTAATAAAAAACACCTCCTGAAATGAAATCCCAGGAGGTGTCTTTTGTTGCTCTGTGAAAAATATTGCTTTACGGTTCTTGATACGTGACAACTATTTTTAAATTACCCCGGATCGCGTCCGCAAAACCATCTCCATTTGTATGTGTATCATTAAACTGCAATCTTATTTGAAAGGAATCGCTGGCAAGGGCGTTCTGGATTCCGGCAATGCCAATACTGCTCATTGTCTGTTCATTGGCAGAGCTCAATTTGGCTTCGTTGAAGAATCTGACAATGGCTCCTGTAACACCAACCGGGGAAAAATCTTCCTGTCCAACTGATCCATAGTTATGCACATAAGCACGAAGGTATCCCAGATTGCCAAATGGATCCCCTAAAATATCATAGCTTGTATAGATCAGCTTAGCGGATATGATCGTTGCCCCATTTGGAATACTGCTAACGTCAAAGGTGACAAATCCTTGCAGACCAACATCATGAGATGTATCTCCGGCATTATTAGCATTGGTTCGAAGATCAAGCCCATCTTCTACCTGACCGCGGCTTGCAAACGTTATCTCAACGGTTTTTACAGTTGGTGCTGCTTCTTCAACTTCAATTTCTACCCAGAATAATCCACTGGAACTATTTTCGATACCGAATATTACATCTGATGGGTCGCGCAGCTGCCAATTCCCCCGGAAGGTCCCTTCGGAAGCAGGTGCTGTCATATTAACTGATACATCGACGTTCTGTCCTGGATTTACAGTTCCTGAAGTGATCTGGACAGAACCGGGCGCGCTCATTGCGTCTCCACCGGAGAACACGAGATCATATCCAGAGGTCCAGGCACAGGAGCCTGTATTCTTAATGCGCCAGGTTTTGGTAAATACCTCGCCTGGTTCAAATGTTGTTCCATCGGGAATGGTTACATCAGTTACAAATCTCCCTAGATTGCAGGGGATTGGAGTGTTGGACGGTGTGGGTGTGTCAGCTTCAGGTGTGTTTGTAGGAGTCGATGTTGCGGGTTCGCCCGAACCGGGTTCGGGTGTATCCGATGCTGCCGGATCGCCAGCCTGGAGAGAAGCGGTAGGTCCTGCAGCTACGGTCTCAGCCACCGACCTGTCAATGATCGCTGTTTGTTCGGCAGGAGAGGGGGAACTATTTGGCATATTACAGGCACTGAGAATGATTACCAGCAGGATCAGGGTCATTTTAAATAAGTATCGTCTTTTCATTTTTTTCCTCGGTGGATTAATGATAGTTGTTTATATATATATCTTAAACGATATTCTTAGAGGAATAGTTACACCCTAAGACTTCTCCGGGACCAGATAAATTCCAGGGATGCTGATTAAAGTAGTTATTCCTTTGATGATCATGTTGCTGAAAAAGATCGACAAGACCACTGCCGTTGGCATGATGCCCCAGAATGCCAGGAAACTGAAAATAAAGCTGTCAATTGGGATGCTGAGAGCGTTGGAGACCAACACTCTGGCCCACTGGTGTTTTTGAGTGACTTTTTCCACCCAGAAACGATAACCTTCTGTATCGATCAGCTCACTGATCACTTCAGCGATTATTGATGCACCAACAATGCGCCAAACTGGAGCAAGCACCATGGCAAATTCGGATTGCGGCCCGACAGCCAGGTCAGGTGGTAAGATAGCCGCGATTTTGAAGAATAAGGCCATTACGAGATTGATACCCGCGGCAGTCAGGATTAACATACGAGCGATCTTGATACCAGCTGTTTTGTGAACCATATCCCGCAGGGTAAAGGTCAAGGGATAAATGAAAGTACCTGCATCAATAGAAAAACCTGCAACCAGTACGATGCGTAAGCTACCGATATCTGCCATCATCTGGGCCGCAACATAGAATACCGAAACCAGGATGGCTGTTGAGAGCAGTTTATTATTTGAGTTTTGTGTTGTGGTCATGATAGTGATTAAATTTGTCCTTCTAGTTTTTCCACGATCTTTATTGCTTCTTTCAAATAATAGCCAATATTCTCCAGTTCATCACGAGTGGGCAATTCGGCATATCTGGGATTGAATGTGAAGCCAAAGCCATCCCCCTCAAACCGCGGGATGACATGAAGATGGGTGTGAAAAACATCCTGCATTGACGCCTTCCCATCCGCCAGGAAGAGATTTACACCTTCACACTGCACGCTGCTCCGTCTTAGTGCAGAAGCTAATTTTTGGCCTATAGCAAAGATATGCTTTCCTATATCCGGGGGCAAGCTGGCCAGGTCTGGAATATGTTGATTAGGAATTACCAGAATATGACCAGGATTAATAGGTTGGATATCCATGAAGGCTGTACATACCTCATCCTGGTGGACAATTGTACCCTCTAGGTTCCCTGAAAGGATATTGCAGAATGGGCATTTATCCACGGTATCCTCCTTCTGCTATGATCAGGGATAAATATCAACCCGTGTCAAGTGCACTTCGAACGTCTTCAATAAGTTGATTGTTTAAGATCATATCTCTGACCCGGTCGATCTCTGGACCCCACAAGGTATCTCCTGGTTGATAAGGAACGACTTTCCGGATCGATTGATGGGCTGCTTTCGTACCAATCCCTGGATTCTTATTGGATAGTTCCCGAAGGCGCAGATCAAGAGCCCGGGTGGCAGTATAGAGTTCAATAGCCAGAACATGCCTTGTATTTTCAATGATCTGGTAGGTGTGTCTGGCTGCGGTCATTGCGTTGGCATTGTGATCTTCTTGGGCGGCCGATGTGGGCAGAGAATTAATAGAATCAGGAGTTGCCAGAGAACGATTTTCGAGGACGAGGGATGCCGCTGTATATTGGGGCATCATCATTCCCGAATTCAAGCCTTCATCTTGTCGGTTATCCACCAGCATGGCGGGGAGGTTTTCATTCAACCGGCCGTCAGTTAATCGGTAGACACGCCTTTCTGAGATGCCGGCGATTTCTGTCATCGCAATGCCCAGATAATCCATTACCATGCCCACCGGTTCCCCGTGGAAGTTTCCGCCAGAGATGGCTTCACCCTCAGCAAATAACAAGGGGTTATCGGTCGCTGCATTGATCTCTCTGCTGATGACATTTTTTGTGAACTCCAAGGTTTCCTTGGCGGGGCCATGAACCTGGGGACCACAGCGTAATGAATATGCATCCTGGACTCTGTCCGTAGAATCGAGAAGGGTGCTTTCTCTGGTGAGCCGGAGGACTTGCTCCGCCGTTGCGATTTGACCGGGATGCTGGCGGGATTTATGGATGCGCGGGTCAAAAGCAGCTGACGTTCCGAGTAAAGCTTCTAGGCTCATAGATAAGGCGATATCCGAGACTTCAAGTAATTTTTCTGCTTCGAAACATGCCAGCGCGGCTATAGCTGCGGAAAAAGTAGCGCCATTATTCAAAGCAATGCCTTCTTTAGCTTCCAGGATGATCCTGGGAATACCTGCTTGCTTCATTGCTTGTTTTCCAGTTAGATTGGCGCCCTGGTATTCTGCGAACCCTGAGAAATTTTCCAGGTCCTGGTCATCAGTTGTCACAACCAATCCCAAATGGGAGAGGGGAGCCAGGTCGCCGGATGATCCCAGCGATCCTTGGGATGGAATCACCGGATTTACACCCTTATTCAGCATTTCAAGCAGCGTTTCAATCAGAATTAGTCTAACTCCGGAAAATCCTTTGGCGAGTGTATTGGCCCTGATCAATATCGCAGCCCGGACCACTTCAGTAGGGAGCGGGGCTCCCGTCCCAACAGCGTGGCTCAAGATCAAATTTCGGTTTAGCAATCGGATTTCATCAGCAGATATCTGTTTGTCGGCGAAGATTCCATATCCGGTGTTGATCGCGTATACCGGCTTTCCCTGAGTGACGATCTCCTCGACCCATCGACGGGATTCCTGGATCTTTTGGATGATGTCAGTAGATAAACTTACTTTCTCCTGATCTACGGAAACTTTATGAATTTCGTTAATGGTGAGCGAGTTTCCATCGATTTGGATCATAATTATTAGCCTTTATGTATGAAAGCGGTTTTACCAGTCCAGGGTGTGATCCTGGCAAGGTGTTGTGTCTTTTTCGACATATCTGTACATTGTCACGTTTGTAAAGGGTTTCCCGAGTATGTTGTCATGCACAGCCCAGGAACGATAACGGATCTGACTCACAGCTTTGGGTGATCGGAATGGAGTACTGCTGTCGAGTAATGGCAGCAGGTCACCGTCTTCTGAAAATCCATCATTAATCCTTCGCATGAATTTTTTGCCGGTCTGATAATGAAAGTTGTACTTCTCGAAAATAATTGCTACGTGGTAAAAAAGCGGTTCTACAAAGAAAAGATCCTGGCCCATACAGGCGGCAAAAAATTCAAACTGTCTTAAGGATTCCTTGAATAAGTGGGGACCACGGTAGATCTGGCCAGGAGCCAATCCAGCCTCAATGGCCTGTTGCTCTGCTTCCAGGTTTCTTTGATTGGTGCCAAAGCTTGTTTTTGTGCCGTCCGGCAGCCGGTCAACGTTATAGCGAGGGGACAGAACATCATTCATCCCATACAGTAAAATGTGCAGCTGCCCGTGGATGGTATCTGTTATATGTCCGAATAATAGCGGATCTTCTGCATCAGCTTGGTGGTAGAGCGCGAGCTCGGCGCTAGATGAACCGGAGGGGCAGTGCATGACGAACAAATCCTGTCCATGGGTATCTTTTAGATCTTTGTTGATTTGGTATTGGGATAGGAGCCCGGGAGGAATTATTTGGGCGTAAGTCTCCCTTTTTTTATCGGCAGGAAGCTGATTAAGTCCGGCGATGGTAGAAGGAAAACTCATTTATTTTTTATCCAAAGTTTACAGGGAGGCTGAAATTATAGTCCAAGTTGCCTGAGATCTCTTTGTTGTTGGCGTTCTGAGTCCCGCTCTGCGAGATCATTCCTTTTGTCGTAGAGCTTTTTACCCTTGGCAACAGCAATTTCTATTTTGGCTTTCCCATTAGATATGTAGACCCGGAGTGGAATGATGGTGTTGCCTTTGATGCGCACTTTATCCCACATATCGAGGATCTCTTTTTTATGGAGCAGGAGTTTCCTGCGCCGGTTTGCATTGTGGTTAAATGTGCTAGCCTGTTCATAGGGGTGGATGTAGGCATCGACCAGCCAAGCTTCCTCACCATCTACGTGAATATATGCCTGATCAATACTAATCTGGTGATTGCGTATAGACTTAATTTCAGAGCCTTGCAGTACAAGGCCAGCCTCGTATGTATCCAGGATATGGAAGTTAAAATAAGCCTTTTTATTCTTAGAGATCGTCTTTCCGCTCATGGGTTCATTTTAACACAGATTGGTTTTCAGGAATTTCCTCAGTCGATCACGATCCGGGTACCGTGGCCAGTGTTGTACCAATCGCAATTATTTTTATATGGAGGGTCGTAGGCAGGATTTACCCATCTGAAAACCCATTTTGCATCGCTGTTTCTCATATTGATACAACCATGGCTCATTTGGTTTCCAAAGTTATTATGCCAGTAGGTGCCATGAAAAGCGACACCGGTATCATAGATGAAAAATGTTGCCCATGGCACACCGGGTAGCGTATAACTGCCAGGCGCGCCGGTAGCGATCAAATTCCCCATATGCTTGGAAGGATACTTTGAGGTGACATAGAATACTCCCCGGGGAGTGGCCAATGCTTTGGGGTTTTTTAGCGAGACTTCCTTATGACCCAGGCCTGAGGAGATCTTTGTCTTGAAGACAAGTTTATTATCTTCAAAAGCGGACAGCGTTTGATCATTTAGAGAAACCAGGATGTGTTTTTGCTCAGGAGGGATATGAATACTGGTTGGCAGGTATTCAACATCCTGAACCAGGCGCAGATGCTCCCGGCGCACATAATAAACCTGATTTATCGCAAGCTGTGAAGTCAGCTCATACCACGG
>CAZOUN010000055.1:0-17042 GCA_964582965.1 uncultured Anaerolineales bacterium
AGATCACTCCTCCGTAGGAATGGTAAAAACGCTCCTCCCGGCGTTCAACCCCGCGGCTTTCTTCGCGGCTCAGGGAGAGGGTGATGTGGTGTTTTTCCATCAGTTGGTGGAGCTTATCGATCAGCCAGTTATCCCCCCAGACTGTCAGCAGTAGATCAGGATCATAACGGCGGAGCAGGGCCTGTAGCTTTACTAGCAGGCCCCGTTCATCCTGGAAGGGAAAGGTGTAATGTTTTTCCTTTATGTGTACTTTGAGGCTGGTTGGTTCCTTATGATCCGGATTGGAATCAGGAACCAGGGCCATCACCAGCAGGGGCACCTGGGGGCTGTCGATTGTCCAGGGAGAATCCAGGGTTTCCAGGTTCTCGATTTCGCCTTCGTCTGTGGCCAACACCCGGCAGCGCGCCAGGGGGAAGATACCGGTTTGGGATGCATAGCGCAGGTCAACCGAGATATCGGCGTTGTAATAAGTTAACCCAGGATAGCTTCTTTTTAGTCGGTTAAAAAGATTCTCCTGGGCCAGTGGAGTTTGGGTCACGATTTTTAAGACAGGGAGAGGCTTCTCAACAAAGAGATCCTGCTTCTCAGCGCGTGATAACCGCAGCGGCTCCGGCAGCGACTTGAGGTGGCGCCACAAGGACCTCAACTCTCCGCTGGGCCCGTGAACGTAGAAAGAGGTTGGAAAAGGCTGGTGCAGCCGGTGGCGCTGGATTCCATCTTCGTCCAAGAACCAGAGGATCACCCCCTGGATCGGATCCGGATAGATGTCCAGCAGCCAGCCGTTGATCTCATTGCTGGAGGGCATGACGGAGTTCTGCGATTTCTTGCCTTAACCGGACTACTTCCTTGTGCTCTTCCAGCAGCATGGCCAGCAGAAAGGTTTCAAAAGGCAGCGCATGGGAGGCGTAGGAAGCTGCTGCGAGATGTTTTTGTGCCGAGGCAAATAGGTCATCCAGGACCTGCTGGTCACTGCTGCGCAGCGCCCGGCGAAAGCGGGCAAAAGCGGCACGTTCTTTTAAAAACGTTTGGGTAATTGAAGTCACGGTTCGTCCCATAAGAATTCCTTTTAGAGCAAAGTGAGTTGAGTGGCAGGATGATGGGATTCGAAAACCCAGACCCGGTCAACGTTTTCCCGGATCCGAACCAAAAATGGTTCTTCATCGGGCTGCGGATGAAGCACTATCAAGACCGGAGTATGCCGGGCATTTTTTATCAAGGCCTGGATGCAAATATCCAGCAGGCGGAGCCGCTCGGTAAGAGATGCGTTTTCGTCCTGGAAGGTGGCCAGCAGATTCAAGACCAGGGTAGGAATGCCCTGTGGAGCAGGTTCTTCCAACATGGTAGTCATCTGGTAGCAGGTGAAAGCCCGCGCGACCTGGATCCGCTCCAGGGCAGTGTAAAGAAGAAGTTCCCGGCGGCGGAGTTCCCGGTTGAGACTTAACACGTCAAAACGGTTGCCTCCATCCAGGACTCGGACCGGACCGGTTTGGGCCAGTTCGGCAATGAACTGCAGGGAAGCCTTGCGCTGAAAATCGGAAGGCGCAATCAGCAGCTGCAGGGAAGGTGAATGCGGTAAGGTAATGAGTTCCATACGCCAACCTTATCAGGTTGGCTGGTGAATGACCATCGCCTTTTGGCTGAAATTCGGGATGAAAAAAGGGCTACCCCAAAGGGGGAAGATGGGTCAGGCGGTCCATTGAGAAAAGTCCCAATCAGAAAGGATCTTGCGAAGTTCCAGCTTGCTGCGCAGGCCGAACTTGCGCTTGGCGTTGCGCAGGTGGGTTTTGACGGTGGCCGGGGAAATGATCAGCTGATCGGCGATTTCTTTGTTGGTATAGCTTAAACAAGCCAGGGCGGTGATCTCTTTCTCGCGCGGGGTGAGAGACTTCCAGGTTTTTAGATTCCTGGTTGCTTCCTGGCGGTGCTGCAGGGCAAAGATCAACATCCTTTGCCCGACTTCGTTCAAAGGCTGTTCTTCTTCCTTGGCCAGGCGCGCAAGTGCCAGGCTCAGCGACTGGTCCAATTTGACGAATTGGGCCGGATATAAGAGGTACTTAAGAGAGTCTAATACACGAGTAGGTAACATATTTGCCTGGTGCTAACTTAGAACATATGTTCTACATTATACACAAAGAGAGCCTGGATGGCAAGAGGGTTTATGAAGGGAGCAAAATTTTTGATCGAGGATGGAAGATGGGAGTAACAGATTTGGCTCAAACGCCGTCCCAGGGGGTTTTGTACAATACACAAGCTGTCCCAATGACGGGATGACAGGCCAATGTAATTTACGAAAACCAGCTCTCTGAGCGGACACCGGTATAGTTCCGGATGTAGTCGAAGAGTGGTTATTTTTAAGCGCCATTTCGACTGCGATTTCCCTGAGGCTGCACTCCGCTCAATAAGTTGGATAACTGGTGTCCACTGCTAGGGCGTTAGTATCAACAGCGATTCCGCCTGGTGTTTGATATGATCGATCTCCCAGAGCATGGGATGGTAGTAGATATTGCGCCACAGATCTGCCATATCGATGTAATGAGGGTGGTAGGCATGTCCCGACTGCCCGGTTGTGTTGATGCTGAGCGAGTTGGATAGATCATTCAGGTTAACGATCATACGCATGGATGGCAGCCAATCGATTGCATACGGATTGTCAGGATCCCAGCCTGTAGCGTTCACAATTTCATTGCCACCAGCGGCAGGGAATGGACCACGATCAAAGAACTTGTTTACAAATGGAAAACTGCTCATGACCTGATTCTCAAAAGTGATGGTATGAAGCTCTCCCCACTGCCAGGCAGCAGGATCTTTTCCATAATCTTTTTTCAGTTCACGGTAAGATTCTTCAAATGTCAGCTTGAAAATATCACCCATGGTTTCTCTCTCTGGTGTTGAAATGTCATTCCACCAGGGGTTTTCGGGTTGATTGACAAGCTGCCGGATGATTTCCTTGCTGGCAGATCCCACTCCGACATGATAATCGTCTGGCAGGTTGTCCTGCATGGTGTTCGTCACCAGGTTCTGCCAGAATGTCATGAATAGGGCAGCTGGTGCTGAATCCAGATCTGCCTGGTAATTCCACTCCAGAAGGATCGCTTGAGCAGCTCTCAGTTCGGGATCCGAGAAATTCAGTTTTAAGATCTCCGGTACAAGCACGGGAGCGATCAGATCAAAATTATCTCCTTGCATGGCCTTCAGGGTGGCGATGTTGATTGGTTTGGGAGCTTCTTCGAGCATATCGACAATACGCTGAGCCCGGAAGCCGCGGTTCCATTCTTCTGAGATCAGGTAGGGATATCCAGGTCCGACTACGGCGTTGTTGGCAGTGACAATATATCCTAAAGAAGGGTTGAAAGAATGAGGCAGCTCTTCAAAGGGAATATATCCCTGCCAATCATAATCTCCATTCCAACCGGGCACGGGGAGCATGCCATCATGTCCATCAACGCGAATGGGGATATTTCCCGGCATTTGGTAGCCAATATTGCCATCTATATCCGCATAGATCAAGTTCTGTGAGGGCACCACAAAATCAGCAGCTGCCAGTCGAAACTCTTCCCAGTTCTTGGCCAGGTTAATTTCCCACATAGCACAAAATACACAGCTGGGTTCGAGCGCGGTCCATTTTAAGGCCAGAGCATAGTTTTCAGGGATGGCCAATCCTGTTCTATGATCAAAATCATCCAGGTCATATTCGGAACCAATGATCGGGCCATGGCTTGTCAGGTAGACCTGGTGCTCAATAGGATCATTCCCGGCGATCTGGATCACTTCAACGACCAATTCCATTTCTACCCAACCGTCTGGTGTCAGGTACTGAGTAGGATGGTCGGGTTTGGTCTTTTCTATATAGAGATCCATTACATCAGGGCCCACATTGGTAAGGCCCCAAGCAATATGGTCATTGTGCCCGATCACAATACCGGGGACGCCGGCAAACGAGAACCCCGCCACATCCAATTGACATTCCTCGGTCTTTTCCTGGCAGTGCAGGCCTACCTCATACCAGATTGAAGGCATTTGTGATCCAAGGTGGGGATCATTCACTAGATAAGGTTTTCCGGTATCTGTCAGATCTCCATGAACAACCCAGCTGTTTGAGCCGATCCCCTCAAAACCTCCCCCGGTGATCTGATCCAGGTCAGCTCCATAGCTTTGTAATTTTTCCGTTGACCTGATAACCTCTAGCAAGATGGATTCTGTCAGGTAAGAATAATCTGGTTCAGTAAGATCGTATCCCTGCTCATTGTTTTCTTCTTCAAACGATGTGTCAGGGACGATTAAAGGATGGTCTGCCGGATAAGGTGGATAGATGAACTCCAGCTGATTGCGAGGCAGGGACTTCAACAACTTTGCCCGGTCGATCTCAGAGTCCAGGTTGCCGCGTAAATCCCAGGCCATGGCTTTCCCCCAGGTCAGGCTGTTCAGGGGAGTCCAGGGGGGTGGTTCATATTCAGCATTCAAAACACCCAGGAATAAATATTCCAGGCTGAGATCCGTTCCTGTTGTTTCGGAGAGATATGCATTGACTCCAGCGGAATAAGCATCTAGAACAGCCATCTCTTCTGGATTCAGCATTTCCAATTCTTGCAGGGCGACTCTCTCCCAGCCCAGCGTTCTCAGGAATTTGTCTGTTTCGAGCATGGGTTTCCCTACCAATTCTGCTAACCTGCCGCCTCCCATGTGGCGCCAAAAATCCATTTGCCAAAACCTGTCCTGGGCATGAACATACCCCTGGCTGAAAAACAGGTCATGGTGAGAGGTTGCATAGATATGGGGAATACCGTAGCCATCCCTATAGATCTGCACCGGGCCATCCAGGCCAGCGGTCTGGATCTCTCCTTCAACTATTGGGAATGATTTCTTTGCGGTTCTGCGAACCAGGGGTGGGGCGATGAGAGCGGTGACAGCTCCCAGAAAAAAAAGAATAATAATTGTGCTAATTAAGACCGTTCCGATCTTTTTCGCCATTGGGATCCTCCTTCTGACGTCTAGATTGGAATCGAAAATAATGATATATCGCTTCCATGCTGAAATCTATAACACAATAATTGCTGGGGTAGTTATGTTTACTTCTCTCCCAACGTCGTTCTTAGATAACTTTCAATAAATGGATCCAGATCACCATTCAGGACTGCTTCGGTATTGCCCATTTCAAATTCTGTTCGGTGATCTTTGACCATGTGATAAGGATGCAGTACATAGGAACGGATCTGGCTTCCCCATTCAGCTTTCTGGTATTCCCCGCGGAGCTCTTCGATTTTCCCCTTTCTCTCTTTCTGTTGTAATGCAACCAGACGCCCCTTGAGGACTTTCAGGGCCATTTCACGGTTCTGGGTTTGCGAACGTTCATTCTGGCAGCTGGCAACAATTCCAGTTGGCAAGTGAGTGATCCGGACAGCTGTATCGTTTTTTTGGACACTCTGTCCACCAGCACCCCCTGAGCGGAAGGTATCGATCCTCAAATCACTGGGATTGATATTTATATCATGATCATCGTCAACATGGGGTAATATTTCCACCAGAACAAATGAAGTATGCCTGCGGTTTGATGAGTCAAAGGGAGATATTCTCACTAAACGGTGAACACCTTTTTCCGAACGAAGATAACCATAGGCATATAAACCGCTGATCGAAATGGTTGTGCTTTTTATACCGGCTTCTTCCCCGGCTGTCAGATCGAGAGTTTCTGTTTTAAAACCTCTTTTTTCTGCCCAGCGGAGGTACATGCGCTGCAGCATTTCCGCCCAATCCTGGGCATCGTTTCCTCCGGCGCCGGCATGGATAGCCAGCAGGGCATCTCCCCGGTCATACTCTCCGGAGAGCATCGCGTCAAATTCCCTCTTTTCTATTTCTTCCTGTAGAGCGAGGACTTCTTTTTGGAGATCAGCTTCAAGGCTTTCGTCGTCCAATTCCGCCAATTCTATGGCATCCCCAAGGCGTTCTTCAAGGATTGCCCAGCTTTTTAATTCCCCCTCCAGGTTAGAGAGGGTTTTCATCACTTTTTTGGCCCGATTCTGGTTGTCCCACAAACCGGTTGCCTGGGATTCCTTTCTTAGATTTTCAAGCAGTGTTTGTTTCCCTGCTACGTCAAAGACGCTCCAGTAAATTCTGGATCTTCTTTTGACTATCTAAGAGGATGCTGGTTAAGGATTCCATAGCTGTACTCCGTTTTCTGATCCCTGAAATTGGGATGTACTCTGAAGTCTAAGGGTTATTTTTTACCCAGAATTGATAAAGCGCAATGCCAACTGATTGGGCCAGATTCAAGGAATCAACCGCATCTGCTTGCGGGATACTGACACTGGTTCCAAACTGATGATACTCATTCCCAAGTCCTGGTGCTTCTCCACCGAATACCAGAGCAGCTGGTGAGGTGAACTCGACTTTCGGAAGGGCTATTTTACCATCGGTCATAAACGGGAAGATGGCATGTTTGGTCTGGACACCCCAATAATCTGTGAAGGATCTGAATTTTTGGATTCGCAAATGGAAGAGGGATCCCATGGAAGCTCGGATCACCTTCGGGTCAAATGGATCTGCAGTGGGTTCGATCAAAGCAAGATCGTTGATACCAAAACCAAGCATCGAACGCATAATCGTTCCCAGATTTCCCATGCTCGATGGGTTAACCAAAACCAGGTGATTCTGGTTGGGATCCAGCTCTGAATGAAATTTTTTAAAGACCCCGATAGCATATGTATTTCCCCGAATGGCTAATTTTTCAACCAGACGATCGTTTTCTATAATCTCGATTTGCAGATCCCCAGCCAGTTGGCGGATCTTTTCAATCCCCTTGTTAAATGATCCTTTGGAATGCAACAATACAGCCTGAATTGATCCAGGACGAGCATTGATCAGTTCCAACGTGGGGAATACCCCCAGGCAATAGGAGATTTCAAATTCTTTTTGGTACCGTTTTAGTTTTTGCTGCATATTTTCCTTATTACTGATTAATAATATTGGCTACAAAAGGTACAGGATCAAAGGGAACCAGGTCATCTGAATTCTCACCCAGACCTGCGAACAGAATGGGTAAACCAAGTTTATCCTGGATCGCAAATGCCATTCCACCTTTGGCTGACGAATCCAGCTTGACAAGAATGATGCCATCAAGAGGAATTGCCTCATGGAAGGACGCTGCCTGGTGAAGAGCATTCTGGCCAGTCGTAGCATCCATCACCAACCAGCTGTGATGGGGTGCTGAGGGGAGTGCCTTTCCGGCTACACGATATACTTTCTTCAGCTCTTCCATCAGGTTATAACTGGTGTGCAGCCTGCCTGCAGTATCTATCAATACCAGGTCCTTATTTCTGGATATCGCTGATTGAATACCATCGTAAACAACTGCCCCGGGGTCTCCATTTTGCTGTCCTGCAGTGACTGGTATGTTTAGTCTTTCACCCCAAACTTGTAATTGTTCCACGGCCGCAGCGCGGTAAGTATCCGCAGCGATGAATTGAATATTGAACCCCTGATCTTGATAGAATTTCCCCAATTTAGCGATCGTGGTCGTTTTTCCTGATCCGTTCACCCCTGCGATCAGGATAACCTGTGGGTTTTCCTTGATGATGTTCTCAGGAGGAGTAATCAAACGTGAGGCAAGTTCGTCTTTGATCAATCCGTTCATAACCTCAGACCGGATGATCCCGTCACCCTCAATGCGGGATTTTAATTGATCAATTATCTCCAGGCTGGTTTGGGCACCGAGATCCGATTGAATGAAAAGGTCTTCCAATTCATCCCAGTCAGCTGGTGTGATCTCACTGGCGCCAAAAAAGGTAGCTATCTTTCCAAAGGTCGATTTGCGTGTTTTGGAAAGACCAGCTTTCCATTTTCCAAAGTTATTTTCCATCGATTGCATTATAACATGGGGGTATTTTCGATTTCTGAGCTGGCCAGTTCAGGAGCAGAGGATGAGTACGGTATAATTTCACCAGAATATTACTCCTGATTCTAGAATGGCGGGATGTGTGTACTAGGGACAGATGGATGATTACTGTAAAGATCTTCTTATTTTCCACAATACGGGCTCGGATTGGTAAAAAAAAGCTGGAGCTAAATCTGCCAGACGGTTCTTCAGTTAATGATCTCAAACAAGTATTAATGGATCTTTATCCCGATGCAGCTCCCACAGTGCGAAATATGCTCAGTTCCGTGAATCACGTTTTCTCAGGAGATGAGACCATTATCCCCGATCAGGCCGAGATAGCATTTTTCCCCCATGTCAGCGGCGGACAATCCACAGAGTATTTGCGCATAGGCAATTTAAGATGAAACAAGGAATCTAATGATCCAGTGTCGGGATTGTAATAAATCATTTCCTCTTGAACAATTTCCCCATCGCTGTCCAGAATGCGGGGGATTATATGGTTTCTCTCCGGGCCTTGAATTTGTATCAAATAAGATTGAACCGGATCAGCCTGGAATTTGGCGTTATAGAAATGGATTTTCCCTCCCTGGAGGAGCCCCCGTGATCAGTTTGGGAGAGGGGAATACCCCTTTGATTTGGAGTATTGTTGCCGATAAGAAGATCGGTTTTAAAATGGAATGTCAGAACCCTACTGGCTCATTCAAGGACCGTGGAACTGCGGTATTGATGAGCTGGTTAAAGGCGGCCGGTATTGAGGTCGCTGTAGAAGATTCGTCAGGAAATGCTGGAGCATCCTTTGCAGCGTACGCCTCACGGACAGGTATTCGAGGAAAAGTATTTATTCCAGATTCTGCATCTGGTCCTAAAAGACAACAGATCGAAAGTTATGGTTCTGAGGTCGTTCCAGTTTCCGGTCCAAGGTCTAAGGCGGCTGAAGCTGTCCTGAATGAGGTTGAAGCGGGGACAGTGTACGCTTCCCATGCCTATTTACCACACGGAACTGCTGGTATAGCCAGTATTGCCTACGAACTGGTTGATAATATCGGCGGCGCTCCTGGAACCGTTATCATGCCACTTGGGCATGGCAGTTTATTGCTTGGAATATCCCTTGGTTTTCAAGCCCTGTTAGAGGCGGGATCGATCTCCCACCTTCCCAGACTGATTGGTGTCCAGGCGGCGGCTTGCGCTCCGTTATTTAATTCAATTCAGGCGGATAATCCAAGAATAACTCCAGTATTTGAAGGTAAAACATTGGCGGCTGGGGTAGCTATATCAGACCCATTCCATGGCAAAGAAGTTCTGGCAGCAATCCGCCGCAGTGGTGGAACGATCATAATGGTGGAGGAATCAGATATTCTAAAAGGGTACGAGCTGCTTGCTAAACTTGGGCTATATGTAGAAATGACATCAGCCCTGGTCTGGAATGCAATAGAACAAATTCGTGGATCGGCACCAGAACCAATTATATCTATCATTACTGGTCATGGATTGAAAAATGGTTGAACCGTTGCCTATCCTAAACCATTGGGTATAATACAACCTTACCACTAGAACAATGGAACTGATGGACAGCGAAATTCTTGACACTCCTCTGAGGAGTTTGGCTGACCCTGAGTTCTGAGGAGCAAAACATGGGTCAGGTGAAGAATCAGGAAATTATCGAAACCCCCTTGGAATTTAATCAAAGAGTTGGACTGGGTTTTAAAAACATGGCGTTGTTAACGCGTGTATTGACCCATCGTTCTTATATTAATGAAAACCCAGAAGCATTGGAAGATAACGAGCGCCTGGAATTCTTGGGCGATGCCGTATTGGATTTTATTGTGGGGGCTTGGCTTTATAACAGATATCCGGAAATGACAGAAGGTGATTTGACTCTGGTAAGGACCGCACTGGTAAGGACCGAACAACTGGCTGATTTTGCCCGAATAATTGATCTGGGCCGGGCAATGCGCCTGGGGCAGGGTGAGATAATCTCGGGAGGCAGGTCCCGTCGGACTTTGCTTTGTGCCGGGTTTGAAGCGCTGGTTGGTGGCATATATCTTGACCGGGGTGTAAAAGCTGTTGAAGACTTCTTCGAGCCCCATATTCAGGAGGCAATCGAAGGTATTTTGGTTGACGGCCATCCCCGGGATCCCAAGAGTCTGCTCCAGGAATGGACCCAGGCCAGGTCTAATGAACCCCCAGTGTATCAAACTGTCAGGGAGTCCGGTCCGGACCATGAAAAGGTCTTCGAGGTTAATGTCAGTGTTAATGGGCTGGTGTCTGGGATCGGAATCGGGAACAGTAAACGTGAAGCATCGAAATTGGCTGCCCAGGAAGCACTGGACAAATTGTCCCAATTGAACAATTCTAAGAAAAAAGGTAACTGAGATTTTATGAAATTAAAATCTATCGAATTGAATGGATTTAAGACATTTGCGACCAAGACCAATTTTGAGTTCGCTGATGAAATCACAGTTATCGTTGGCCCCAATGGATCTGGAAAATCCAATATTGCAGATGCGGTGCGTTGGGTGCTTGGGGAACAATCCTATAAACTGCTGCGGGGGAAGAAAACCATGGACATGATCTTCTCTGGTTCAGAACAACGACCCAGGGCAGGTATGGCAGCAGCTACGATCACATTTGATAACAGCGACGGGTGGCTTCCAATTGATTTTTCAGAAGTATCAATTACTCGGCGCGCATTCCGGGACGGAAAGAATGAATATCTCCTAAATGGGCAGCATGTGCTTTTACGAGATGTATATGAACTCCTGGGGAAATCAGGCTTGGCAGATAGGACCTATACGATTATTGGCCAGGGATTGGTAGATGCAGCTTTATCCCTCAAGGCTGAAGAAAGGCGCATGCTTTTTGAAGAGGCCGCTGGCATAGGTTTGTATCGCTCACGAAAGGCTGACGCAGAAAGACGATTAGAGAAGACCCACCGCAATCTGGACCGTGTTGAGGATATACTATCGGAGTTAAAACCACGATTACGGAGTTTACAGCGTCAGGCAGTACGTGCAGAGCAGTATGACCAGGTAAAAGCTGATCTTCGGGTTTTACTTCAGGAATGGTATGGATATCATTGGGCGAGGGTTCAAACTGATTTGAACCTGGCGAAGAACCAGGAAGCTAAATATCGATTGGATTTAGATCAAGCCCGCAAGAAACAGGCGGAGTTTGACCGGGACCTATCTGAAAATCAGGCCCGGGTGCAAAGCCAGCGTTCACGTTTGAATACATGGCACAGAGAACTATCTGAACACCATAATCAAAAAGAGAATATCAGCCGGGATCGGGCAGTTATTGAAGAGCGAATTCGCTCACTCGAAAAAAGGATCCAGGATCTCGGAACAGAACGAGTACGCCTTGATGAGCAAACAGTTCTCACCCGGGAGAGGTTTGATCATTCCCAAATTGATCTGACATCAGATCAGGAAAGCCTGGCTGAATTCCAGCGAAAAGCAGACCAGGCCAGGCAAGCTCTGCATGAAAAACGATCCAAGATGGGTGCAATTGAAAAGGAAGCAACTGAGGCTCAGAATGATCTAAATGAGTTCTCAAATCAGCAGATCAGGCTTCGATCCCAACTGGCAGACCGTACAGACCAGATTGATAGAAGAATGGAACGTGTTCAATCTACAGAGAAGAAAGTCCAGGAAGCCAAGAATAGCTTTGAAACAATCCATAAAGAATATTTAAAGATAAAGAGTGAATTCGATCAGGACAGTGCCGCAAAAATAAAGATCGAATCAGATCTGGATCAAATATTAATAGAAAAAGAAGAAGGGGATAAGATCCGCCAGGATCTGTTTGCCCAGCTTTCTCAAAATAAAAGTGAATACAGCCAGTTAACAGCTGAACTGCTTGTTCTTCAGCAATCCGAACAGAAACTTGCGGGTTATGCAGAGGGCGCTAAATTGTTGTTAACTGAATCACGTCAAGGGAACCTACCAGGAGCATTGGGAACGATCAGTAATTTCCTGGAAGTTCCAGAAGAGTATGAAAAACCCATTGCAGCTGCCCTGGGAGATTATTTGGATGCGGTCATCCTCGAAGAAGATAAAGGATCGGATAAAGCACTTGAGCTCCTACTAAAGAAAACGACCAAGGGTGTCATCCTTCCATTAAATCGGTTGGTTGCACTAGATCGTCCAAAAATGAACGGCAATATCCCGGGATTATTAGGAATCGCGGCAGACCTGGTCCAAGCACCCCCCAAATATCGCCCCGCAATTGAATTACTATTGGGCCGCGTGTTTGTTTTGAAAGACAAGAAAGACCTTAATCGCGTTCTTCGGGATCAGCTACCTGGTACAAAAGCCGTAACTTTAAAAGGGGAGGTTTTCCATACTACCGGGGAAATAGTCGTTGGAAATGAAGGGCAGGCGGGAGTTCTCAGCCGATCAAGACAGCGAAAAAACTGGCAGGAAAAGATTAAATCTGCAGGAAAAGAAATTTCGAAATTGGAAAAAAGCCTAAACCAGGTGGATAAAAAACTTTCAGAGTTTTCCGAGCAGGAAAACACACATAAGTTAAAACTGGTTGAAGCCAGACAAACGGTAGATAAAATCGATGGAAAATTCCGTCAGATTTCCCTGAGCAGCAATGAGGCTGAACGTCAGATCGAGTGGGAATCTGCTCAGCATCAACTCCTGTTGATTGAAATATCTGATGCAGAGAAGGATACCCTTCAATTGAAGGGGGACCTGGAAAAAATCCAAACAGATATCGGCCTGTCACAGGAAAGAGCATCGCAATCTGCCAATGTTCTGCGCGGGTTTGCCCTGGACGAAGAGCGGGAACAGCTAGCTCATTGGGAAACCCAAGTTGCGGTTGCTGAGAGAGCGCTGCAGGATGTAAATCAGCGAGTTGATGAAAGAGAGAAAGCCTGGACGGATGCAGACAATCGACTCAAAACAAATTCAAAATTGAGTAATGATAATCAGGATCAAATAAAAGAACTCTCGGATGAATCTACATTCCTGAAAGATGGAGAGAAAACAATCCAACAGGAAATAGACGAACTAAGGAAACTTATTGATGAAACAGACCTTGAGCTGAGTAAGGATGAAGTAGACCAGCGTGAACTGCAAAATAAAGAGGCCGAGGCCCGGCGAATATTAAATCAGTCTGAGCGTACTTATGCCCAGTCAGATATCAATTTCACCAGGAACCGGGAAAAACTGGAATCGATCCAGGAGCGCATTAAAGAAGATATTGGACTTGTGGAGCTGGAGTACAACAAAGATATTTCGGGTCCAACTCCGCTTCCCCTGGAAGGATATGTTCAAAAGCTTCCGGTAGTAAAGGAGATCGCCAAAGATCTGGGTGGCACGATTCGTGAACAGAGGGCGCAGTTAAGACGACTCGGTGCTATTAATCCTGAAGCCCAGCATGAGTACAGGGAAGTTAATGAGCGCCATGAGTTTCTTACGGAACAGCTGTCTGATCTTAGAAAAGCCGAGGCGGATTTAAAAGAAGTGATCGCTGAGCTGGATGTATTGATGGAACGCGAGTTCAGAAAGACATTCGACGCCGTTGCGATAGAATTTAAGGATATTTTCACTCAATTATTCGGCGGTGGAAAAGGTCAGTTGATCCTTTCAGATCCGGATGATCTTACGGGATCGGGTGTGGATATCAATGTTCGTTTACCTGGTCGAAGGACACAAGGATTATCCCTATTGTCGGGTGGTGAAAGAAGTCTGATCGCAGCAGCACTGATTTTCTCTTTACTGAGGATTTCACCCACGCCCTTCTGTGTCTTAGATGAGGTGGATGCCATGCTGGATGAGGGAAATGTAGCCAGATTCAGAAAACTTATCCGGGAATTGAGTTCAGAAACCCAATTTATTGTTATTACCCACAACAGGAATACTGTTCAGGTGGCGGATATAATTTATGGAATCATAATGTCCTCGGATTCTTCCAGCCAGGTTCTCAGCCTGAAATTGGATGAAGTTGATGAGGTCATTGATTCCTGAACAGACATGACACTGGAAATAACAAGAAGAAAGATAGCTCTATCTGAGATTGAACCCATTGTTCAATCTCATTTATTTTAAACAACCGCAAGACTATTATTAATATCCCCTAATTAAGTTGGGAATAACAAACGGAGTTGGGTTTATAATTGATGGGTAAGAGGGTAACATCTTTCGTGTCATCTTTGTTCTTATTCATATCTGGAGTGCTCTTATGGTTCCAACAATTTCCGCCCAATTGGACGCAATATTAAATCTGTTCGAAAGGAATGTGCCCCATGTTCAGGCCACTGCGGTTGTCAGTACTGATGGATTGGTGATTGCATCCAGACTCCCAAAAGATACTGAAGAAGACCGGATCGGGGCAATGGGAGCT
The DNA here is from genome assembly GCA_964582965.1 of uncultured Anaerolineales bacterium. GTDB lineage: Bacteria > Chloroflexota > Anaerolineae > Anaerolineales > UBA11858 > B10-G9. The sequence continues at coordinate 14,225 of CAZOUN010000055.1, forward strand.
GCAATCCTTTCAATAAGTTCTCGGAGTGGAGATGAATTGGATAGGGGGGAGATGGTCAGGGTTCTTGTAGAAGGAACGAATGGATATATCCTTATTCGAAGCATAGGTGAATTTGCAATATTGGTGGCTCTGGTTGAGAAAGAAGTCCGTCTCGGTATGTTATTTTATGAGTGTAAAAAGTGCATTGAAAAACTGAGGGAAATTCTTTAGATTTTTATTAGTGTGGAGCTTCAAGGAGGCCAGAATGGTGGATTTAAAAAAAGTAGTTCTTGAAAGGGATCTGAACCCTTATCATTCTTTTTTTGCCTCTTTCTTTGCCGGGTTAGGTGAATTGGGAATGCTCAATCAGGGATCAATCAATATTGTTGCCAAACGGGCAGCTGATTATCTCTATGCCTATCTTGACGCGAAGGAAATTCTTCCAGATATGGATACCGTCCCTGGAGAATCAAAGACAGAAGTTATTAAAAATTTGATCTTGTATATAAATAAGATCCTCAGTTTGGTTGGTGAATATGACCTGCAAGATGCAGGTGATGACCAGGTTGTATTATTGATAGCTGGCAATACCTGCCGTATTTGTCCAAAAGGTGTAGGTGGAGCAGAGGTGAAAGGGACCTTATGTCCGATCCCAAGTCTGCTGGAATCATTAATCAATATGATCACTCAGAAAGATATGCTTGAGCTGATTACAGCCGGGATTGAAAAAGAAGGATCTACCTGTAAAGCGTACTTCAAAGTTCTGAATTAAACCCTTTAACTTGGAGAGGAAACCTGCTGTGGATAAACTTATTCATACATTTTCTATTGTTGCCTATGATCCCAATAAAAATGAGTGGGGAGTTGCAGTTCAGTCAAAATTTCTGGCAGCTGCAGCAGTTGTGTCCTGGGCAAGGTCAAATGCCGGAGCTGTTGCAACCCAATCATATGCAAATGTTACTTATGGTTCTCGCGGGTTGGACCTGATGCAGGAAGGTCATTCAGCTGAAGAGACTATTCAGCTTTTAATAAAGAACGATGAAAATAAGGATCAGAGGCAGGTTGGAGTCGTTGATAAAGCAGGAACAGCCGCGTCTTTCACTGGCAAAGATTGCCATGAATGGGCCGGGCATAAAGTGGGTGATGGGTATGCCTGCCAGGGAAATATCCTGGTGCCAGGCACGGTCGAGGCAATGGCTGAACAATTTGAAAAAGCCCGGCTGGGAGAAGGTGAGCTGGCAGACTGGTTGGTGGCTGCTCTCGAAGCGGGACAAGAAGCTGGTGGAGATAAAAGAGGCCGCCAAGCAGCAGGCTTAATGGTGGTCAGGGAAGGGGGAGGATACGGCGGTGATAATGATCGATACCTTGATCTACGCGTGGACGACCATCCCTATCCGATCCTGAAATTGAAACAGCTGACCGAGAATCATCATCTTTATTTTGGCGAAGTAGATCCAGCAGACCTGATGTCGCTTCCCAGTATTGCCAGAGAACTCCAGAGTCTTATGAAAAAAACAGGACACTTTAAGGACGAGATATCCGGCCTGGTAACGGAATCTACAATATTGGCATTGAAGGCGATCGTCGGCGAAGAAAATCTTGAAGAACGCTGGAATGGTGATGTAAATCTGATCGACGCCAAAGTAGTCAGGTATTTGAGGGAAAAATTTTCTTGACATGTTTCTCCAGTAATGTTACTAACCAATCTATGATAATTTTCCACAAGCGTTCACACCATATGCCTATTTATACTCTCCTCTGACCGGAGATGGTTTGTGCGTACAAAGAATCCATCATTTTTTATAACAAACCCCGGTCAAAACCGGGGTTTTTCTATTTCTGGGATTCTAAAGGAGGTAAGGAAAAGGCAAAAATGACGTAAAAATTAGTTTATAATAAAATATGATTCAGATTGATTCATTCACCTTAAGGAGGAATTAGTATGAAGAAGCTATCTGTTCTATTGGTTTTTCTACTTATTACCGGGGTTCTTCTAGGCGCTTGCGCTCCTAAAGAAGAACCACCAGTAGTAATTGAAGAGCCGGAAGGTCCCCTCACCGATCTTGGTGGACGTGAAGTAACGATTGCTGTTGAAAACGCATATCTGCCTTTCAACTACATCGACCCGGTAACTGGCGAAGCAGCTGGTTGGGACTATGATGTTTGGGATGCAATCTGCGAACTGATCAATTGCACCCCGGTTTATGTTGAAGCTGCCTGGGAAGGTATGATCCAGGCTGTTGCCGATGGCCAGTTTGACGCCGCCGGCGATGGCATCACAATCACTGATGACCGCGCCGAAATTGTGGACTTCTCGGTTGGTTATGTTGCCATTGAGCAGCGCCTATTGGTCAGAGCCGATGAAGATCGATTTGAGACCATTGAAGAAATCGTAACTGATACGGAACTGAAACTTGGAACCCAGACCGGAACTACCAATTACGAAACCGCTGTCACCTATCTATCAGAAGATCGCATCCAGGCTTTTGAGCAGTTCCCATTTGCTGTTCAGGCATTGATCTCCGGCGACATTGACGCTGTGATCATCGATGAAGTAGCAGGACAGGGTTATCTCGGCGAGAATGCTGACCTGCTGAAACTGGTCGGCCCCTCCATGTCCAGTGACTTCCTCGGTTTCATCTTCCCCAAGGGAAGCGAAATCGTAGCGCTGGTTGATGGAGCTATCGAGGATTTGGCTCAGAATGGTTTCCTGGATGAAGTTAATGCCCAGTACTTTGGCTCTGATTTCTCCATCACCTATGATGATCTGTTCCCGCCCGATCCCTTCCTGGCTTGCCAGGTCACCGATGTCGGTGGTATTGACGACAAATCCTTCAAC
>CAZOUN010000056.1:0-16975 GCA_964582965.1 uncultured Anaerolineales bacterium
TTCCACACTATGGCAATGCTTTCCTGTTTGTGACCTATTTTATGGATCGTTTTGGAAGCGAGGCTACCAAGGCGCTCGTGGCAGATGAACTGAACGGGCTGTCAAGCGTAGATAAGGTTTTAGTGGATCTCAATATCATGGATCCCCTTACTGGTTTACAAATCACTGCTGATGATGTTTTTCTGGACTGGGTTGTGACTAATCTACTTAATAATGAATATAACGTTGTCGATCGGTTCAAATACATTAGCTATCCTGATGCTCCGTATTTTTACCCAACTGAAGAAATTGATGATTGTTCAACTGGAGAGTTTCAAAGAGATGTTCATCAGTACGCCGCAGATTATTTAGAGCTGAACTGCAGCGAGAATTATACGATCAATTTTGCTGGCCAGAATTACGTTCAGGTCCTGCCAGAAGATCCATACTCTGGGAACTATGCTTTCTGGTCAAACAAAGGGGATCATTCAGATATGCGTTTGACCCGTGAATTCGATTTTCGAGATCAGTCAGGAACAATAACTTTTAACTATCACCTGTGGTACGACTTGGAAGAAGACTATGATTATGTCTTCCTGGAAATCTCCACTGATGGGCAGGATTGGCGCATCATCCGGACTCCTTCCAGCACTTCGGAGGATCCATCTGGCAACAGCTATGGATGGGGGTATAACGGCCTATCTGGAGGCAGCGGGACCTGGATCGAGGAGACTGTAGATCTCTCAAATTATGCTGGGGAGATAGTCCGGATCCGCTTTGAGTACATCACGGATGCAGCCGTTCATGGTGAAGGTTTGCTGTTGGACGATGTTTCTGTTCCAGAAATTGGTTATTCCTCTGATTTTGAATTGGATAACGGCGGATGGATTGCAGAAGGGTTTGTGAGGATCGAGAACCATTTACCCCAGACTTACCGCTTAGCCCTGATCCATATGGATGCGGTGCCGCGGGTTGAATATTTGTCAGTCCCTGCTGGAAAACAGCTGGAAATCCCAGTTGATGCCGGGGAGAATGGTTCCCACCCGGTTATTTTGGTTGTTACTGGCACCTCTCGCTTCACAAGGCAAAAGGCAGTTTACTGGTTGGAATTGACTTCTGATTAAGATAAAAGACACTCCCTGATAATGGGAGTGTCTTTTTTTGTGTTTGGATGAATATCCCCCTGATTTGTTTTGACGATATCAGGATTCCTGCGGGTGAATTAGTTCATCCAGTTGTTCTTCCAGTTCCGCTCTTTTCTTTTGAGCTGCCTCTTTGATCTCGATCTGGATGTTATCCACTTCTTTTTGAATAACGGTTCGCAGTTCGTCTCCGGAATAGGGAGCCAGCAGCAGGGCTGTAATGCCACCTAACACGCCCCCCAGTACTGCGCCGAAAATGAAAGCCATAGCCTTTTTCATTGATCAATCTCCTTTTTCAATCTTGACATAGTTTATTATAATTGGTCTTTAATGAAATAGGTACGTCCTTATTAATGAACTGGAGAAAACCCTATGATAGATAAAACTCTCCCCCTGATAGATTTGCATCGGCACCTAGATGGAAGTATCCGCCTGGAAACTATTTTAGAGCTGGGAAGGAAATTTGATATTCCCTTGCCTGCTGACGATCTGGTTGGGCTAAAACCTTTTGTCCAGATCACAGAACCAAGTCCAGGTATCTTAGCATTTTTCGAGAAATTTGAATATATGATCGGTGTGCTGGCTGACTATGATGCCTGCAGCCGGGTTGCTTACGAAAATGTAGAAGATGCCTATTTGGAAGGCATTGACTATATAGAACTTCGCTTCAGCCCGAATTTCATGGCCAAGCCTCATCAGCTTGACCCCAGCGGAGTAGTGGAAGCGATTATTGAAGGAATAGATCGAGCCAGGAGGAATTTTGATATCAAAGTGAACCTGATTGGCATACTGAGTCGGACTTATGGACCAGATCAGTGCTGGATGGAATTGGAATCCCTGCTTCCTTACAAAGATCACCTTGTAGCCTTGGACCTGGCCGGGGATGAGGTTAATTACCCGGGGAAACTCTTTATAGATCATTTTAAGGAAGGGCGCGATGCAGGTTGGCATATCACCGTCCACGCTGGGGAAGAAGGAGGGCCTGACAATATCTGGCAGGCGTTGGAAGAATTGGGGGCAGAACGGATCGGCCATGGTGTGAGCGCCGCCCAGGATCCGCTATTGATGAATTACCTCGCTGAGAATGCTATCGGTGTGGAATCAAATCTGACCTCAAATTTGCAAACCAGGATAATTGACGATTATATAAATCACCCTTTGCAAACCTTCCTGGAGCAGGGGATTCTTGCTACAATTAATACAGACGACCCCGGTATCAGTGCGATAGACATTCATTATGAATATGAATACGCTGCTCCAAAGGCAGGGTTGTCTGAAAATCAAATAACCACTGCTCAAAAGAATGCACTGGAAGTAGCTTTTCTAGATAAAGAAGAAAAGCAAATGTTATTGGATAGAGCTAAAAGGCGGTCAAATTAATTTCATGCGTAAACACATAATTCTTTCAGTAGGTATGCCACGGGCAGGAACAGGCTGGTTTCATAATATAACTCAGATCCTCGTTTTAGCTGCTGGTGGTGTTCTGGCTAACGATATCCGGGAAAAATATAATTTGGGTAGATTTCTGACTGAAGTAAACTGCAATATTGGATCGGTAAGTTCTTATCGAATTCTTCCTGTTGTAGCCCCTTTATTATTTGAACCTAACTATGTAATAAAATTGCATGGGGAGCGAAAACCGTTAGCAGATCTACTGATTGAATCCGGACTTATCAAATCGACCTTTATTTACAGAGACCCACGAGATGCTGCGTTATCGATCTATGAATATGGGCAGACGGCAAGCAAACATGATTATGTAAATAATGATTTTGCACATATTCGGTCAATTGAAGAAGCTATTGATTACATCTCTCCTTATATAGAAATTGCTAGGGGATGGATCTCTTCAAGGAGGGTATTCACGGTTAAATATGAGGACATGTTCATTAACTTTGATGAAATAATTAATGAGTTATTATCATTTTTAGAGATTGATCTTGAACTGGAAGAAGGATTGAAATTAATTGAAGAATTCAGGCCAGGAATTAATGTCGTTAATCGAAGATTTACACATTTTAAAAAGGGAAAGGTCGGAAGATATAAGGAACATTTTTCACCTGATCAAATTAAGTTATGCAATGACCGTTTTGGCCCTTTCCTGGCTGAGCAAGGCTATCAGGAAACATGATCATTTGGCTAGAGCTGATACCTTTACTTGATTAACTTGAAAATTTAAGAGATAATACCCAAGAAAAATCGGAAATAAGAATTAGATTAATTATCCATAACATGAAACTGGCCCCTACCAAAAAGGAGGGTACCATGTCATCATCTCCCATTTCGAACACGAAATTAACTTCGGCTGACTTCCGAGCTAAAAAAGAGCGCGGAGAATCCATTACCATGTTAACTGCATATGATTTTTTAACTGCCAGAGCGGTGGACCACTCAGGTATAGATTCAATCCTGGTTGGAGATTCCCTGGGGATGGTGATCCTGGGATATGAAAATACCTTGCCTGTTACGATGGAGGATATGCTTCATCACTGCAAGGCAGTTGCCAGGGGAGCATTGAAGACTTTATTAATTGGTGATATGCCTTTTATGTCATACCAGGTAAATCCTTCTGAGGCTTTACGCAATGCGGGCCGATTCCTTCAGGAAGCAGGAATGGATGCTGTCAAACTCGAGGGCGGACGGGAGAGGTTGGAGGCTGTTCAGGCTATCATTGGCTCTGGGATCCCTGTTCTGGGGCACTTGGGACTCACACCTCAGAGCGTCAATTTGCTGGGTGGATTTAAAGCACAGGGGAAGATTGCCAGCGATGCAGGTAATATTCTTATTGATGCATTGGCACTTGAAAAAGCAGGGTGTTTTGGAATAGTTTTGGAATCTATTCCAGCCCGTCTGGCAGAATATATATCCAATAGATTAACCATACCAACAATTGGAATTGGTGCAGGTCCAGGATGTGATGGGCAGGTACTTGTTACGCATGACCTCTTGGGGATGTTTGATAAATTTACCCCCAAATTTGTGAAACAATACAAAGTTCTCCACCAGGAGATTAACCAAGCACTTCAGGAATTTAAAAGTGATGTTGAAGGCGGCGAGTTCCCTGGACAGGAACATTCTTTTTCCATGCCCGATCAGGAATGGCAACAATTCCTTGATCAAGCTGGAGAGTCCTGATTATGGCCGATATCCTGATTGTAGGATCCGGTGCAATGGCGTTGTTGTTCGGGTCTAGATTGGCTGCCTCCGGCCAACAAGTGACTCTACTTGGCACCTGGAAGAAGGGAATCGAGGCGATAAATCAATCTGGGATCCAAGTATTTGGCGATCAACAGAAGGTTGGATTCCCGGCCCGAGGAGTGACGGATTTGTCAGAATTACCACCCGTAAAATTGGCTCTGTTTCTTGTGAAATCCTGGCAAACAGAACGGGCAGCTAAACAACTGGCCCAGATATTAGATCCTGATGGGATCGTTTTATCACTTCAGAATGGCTTGGGAAATTTAGAGAAACTGGGAGAGATCCTCGGGGAAGGACGCGTAGCCATAGGAGTGACTACCTACGGGGCAACGCTTATTGGGCCCGGGGTTGTTCGCCCGGGTGGAGAGGGAGTTATCTCTCTCCAGAATCACCCAGGTTTGGATCCACTGATCAATTGTCTCAAACAGTCAGGGTTTTCTGTTCAGGTAGAGGAAGACCTGTTAGGGTTGATTTGGAGCAAATTGATAATCAACGTGGCTATCAATCCATTGACAGCCCTCCTCAATGTGAATAATGGGCAATTATTAGAAAACAAATACTCAAAGGATCTTATGAGCCGTGCAGCCCGGGAAGCGAGAAATGTCGCCAGGGCACTGGGAATCGAACCGGGTTATGAAGATCCTGTCCCGACAGTTGAAGCGGTGGCGGCAGCTACTGCAGATAATATTTCCTCAATGCTGCAGGATATCAGGCGGGGGGCACCAACAGAAATTGACGCACTGTGTGGTGCGGTTCTAAGGGCAGGGAGGTCGGTGAATTTGAAAACTCCTGTCAATGAGGACATGTTATTGTTGATTCAAGCGCGAGAAAGCATAACAAGGATTATTGAAAATGAAAATAGTGATAACTTTGGATGAATTGAGAAATGCCCTGTCCGCTTTGAACCGGTCAGTGGGATTTGTGCCTACTATGGGTTTCCTGCACGAAGGTCACCTCTCTTTGGTGCAAAAAGCACAGGAAGATAATGCTGCCGTAATTGTCAGTATATTTGCAAATCCAACCCAGTTCGCCCCGGATGAAGATCTGGATAATTATCCCCGGGATATCGATCGCGATATTGAACTTTTGGAAAATGCCGGTGTGGATCTTGTGTGGATCCCGACAGTAGAGATTATGTATACGGAAGGGTATCAGACTTGGGTCGATGTAGATCGGCTTTCTAAACTCTTGGAGGGAAGCTACCGGCCCACTCACTTCAAGGGAGTTGCAACTGTAGTGAGTAAACTTTTTAACGCTGTAAGTCCGGATAGGGCTTATTTCGGGCAGAAAGATGCCCAGCAAGCAGCAGTCATCCAACGCATGGTGCGAGACCTGAATTACCCAATTGAAATAATCATCTGTCCAATTGTCCGTGACCCGGATGGGTTGGCTATGTCCAGCCGAAATACTTATCTGGATCAAGATGAAAGGTTGGCTGCCTTATGCCTTTCACGGGGTTTGTTTCTCGCCCGTGACGCTTACCTGGATGGTGAAAGGAGCGCGGGTGCTTTAAAAAGGATAGTCAGTGCTGAAGTTGAAGGTGAAGGATTGGCCCAACTTCAATATGTCTCTTGCGCTGACCCGCATACCCTGGAGGAGATTGAAAATGAAGTTCAGGAATGTCTGATCTCAATGGCTGTGTTTGTGGGTGGGACAAGACTTATCGATAACGTTATTTTAGGAAAGTGAAAAATGTACAGAAAATTGCTAAGATCAAAGATCCACAGGGCAACCGTAACAGATTCAAATCTGGAATATGAGGGAAGTATCACCATCGATAGTGATTTGATGGAAAAAGCGGGTATGATGGAATATGAACTTGTTCAGGTAGTAAACCTAAACAATGGGGCCAGATTTGAAACCTATATAATTTCAGGGAAAGCAGGATCTGGCATTATCGAAATAAATGGTGCTGCTGCAAGGTTGGTTCATCCCGGTGACAAGATCATTGCCATGGCCTATGGTTTGGTATTGGATGATGAATTACCGGATTGGAAACCCACGATAGTGCTTGTAGATGATAACAATCAGGTGTAGGAAATCTTATGTTAATGACAATCGACATTGGTAATACCAATATTTCCCTTGGTGTCTATCAAGGAAAAAAACTAGGTCCTTGTTGGAGAGTGTCAACAGATCATCAACGTATGCCGGATGAATATGGCCTGCAGATCGATGGTTTACTGAAACATGAGAATCTAAAAGCCGCGGATATTTTAGGTGTATGCCTGGCCTCAGTTGTCCCGCGATTAACTGGAGTTTTTCTTCAAGCCTGTAAAGGGTACCTTGACCTAGATCCACTGGTAGTGGATGCCGGGGTGAAAACCGGCGTGCGCATATTATATGAAACTCCTCGTTCGGTAGGCGCAGATCGTATCGTTAACGCCGCTGCAGTGCAGCAGCTTTATGGAGGTCCGGCATGCGTGGTGGACTTTGGCACGGGAACTACATTCGATGCTATCTCAGACGAAGGTGAATATCTGGGAGGCGCGATTGCCCCTGGTATTGGCATCGCCGCTGATGCGCTGTTTCAGCGGGCTGCCAAGCTTCCAAAAGTGGATCTAAACACGCCACCTTCAGTAATTGGCAGGAACACTCCCCATGCCATGCAATCCGGGTTGATATTTGGTTATGTCGGCCTGGTGGAAGGTATGGTGGCCCGCTTCAGAGAGGAATTAGGTCCCGAGATGAAAGTTATTGCCACTGGCGGGTTAACCGAGATCATTGCCCGTGAAACTGATGTGGTCGATATAGTAGCTCCCTGGTTAACGCTCGATGGCCTGCGGATCATATGGGATATGAATCAATAAACCATTGGATCAATTTTGGCAATGTGAAGTAGGAAGGATCTTTATATGAAAGTCCTGGAAAATAAACGGATAATTTTGGGTGTAACAGGTTCAATTGCTGCCTATAAAACAGTGACACTGGCTTCTTCATTAACAAAGGTCGGAGCACTGGTTGATGTCATTTTGACAGGTGCGGCTTCAAAATTGGTTTCTCCGATAACTTTTTCTTCGGTCACCGGGCGAAAGGCTTTCATCGATGAAGATCTCTGGAAGGTGGATGATCATGTTCTGCATATTGAATTGGGTGAGATGAACGATGCCTTATTAATAGCTCCGGCAACAGCCAATACCATTGCTAAACTAGCGCATGGGATGGCAGATAATTTGCTGACATTGACTGCACTGGCATCTCGCACTATCCCTCTCATAGCACCGGCTATGGATGGGGGCATGTACAGCCATCCGGCAACCCAGGAGAATCTGGAACTGTTAAGAAAATGGGGAGTGGGAATCTGGGGGCCGGCCGCTGGCCATTTAGCATCCGGCTTGTCGGGAAAAGGGCGAATGCTGGAGCCAGACCAACTCTTGGGTTATCTGCGATGCTGGCTGGGCAAAAATGGAGTATTGCAAGGTAAAAAAGTAGTGGTCACTGCAGGTGGGACGCAGGAACCAATTGACCCGGTTCGTGTTATCGGAAATAGATCTTCTGGAAAACAAGGTTATGCAATTGCCCAGGCTTCTCTGGACCAGGGAGCTGAGGTTATTTTGATCACAGCCCCTGTGGCCCTCGAAGGGCCGATTGGAGTCAAATTGGTTCCGGTAAAAACCGCCAACGAGATGGCTGAGGCAGTATTCTCCGAATCCGTCGATGCTGACCTATTGATTATGGCTGCTGCGGTTGCAGATTATAAACCCAGCCAGGAAGCAGATACCAAGATCAAAAAGGACCAGGGCGGGTTGGATACTGTTAAATTGGAAAGAACTGTAGATATTCTCAGAGAAATAACCAGGATTAAAGCGAATAAGAAAGTTGGTCCCAAAATAGTGATCGGATTTGCTGCAGAAACAGAAAATCTGCTTGAAAACGCAAAGTCCAAATTAGAAAAGAAGAATCTTGATATGATCGTTGCGAATGATGTCTCCAGGGAGGATTGCGGTATTGGATCCGATAAAAATCAGGTAACTTTGATGTGGAAGGATGGTCAAATCAGAGAGCTGACAGTGATGGATAAATCAGATATTTCGGATGAACTGGTCCAGGAAGCAGCAAAATTATTACATTAATGTTTTCTTTCAGGTCTTCGCGGAGGAGCGAACTTCCCGCAAGACAGGAGGGTTTTTATGGCAGCAGGAATGTACAAGAAGTAGGCTGAAAAACTTGATTCAATGCCCCATAGCTATCCGGCAACCGAAAGTGGAATAGAGATCCGATTACTTGAAAAGATCTTTTCGCCAGATGAAGCCCTGCTCGCAGCAGAAATGTCTTATCTGAAAGAGCCAGCTTCAGAAATTGCTGCCCGGGCAAGTGTTCCGGAAAAAGAAGCTCGCCGTAATTTGAAAAATATGGTCAGGAAAAAAATGATCCTCTTTTCAAAGGAGATTCAGCCCTGGTTTTTGGCTTGATGCCATTTGTAGTGGGTTTTTATGAAGAACTGCTTCCAAGGCTTAATGAGGAAATTGCGGTCCTATTTGAAGAATATTTCCAGGAGACCAAAGGCGGAATTACCGGAAAAGGATTATCTGTACATCGAGTGATCCCGGTCTAGGAATTAATTGATTTCGAAATGGAGGTGTACCCTTATGAAAAAGCCTCCAATTTGATTGAGAATGCCAAGGCATGGGGTGTGAGAGATTGTATTTGTAGGGTGCAGAAAAAATTAATTGGAGATCCATGTGACCACCCGCTTGAGAATTGCCTAGTATTTGCACCGGTCGAAGGTTATTTTGATAACAGCGAAGTAGATCGGTCAATCAGCAAGGAATAGGCACTCCAGATCCTGCGTGATTCGGAAGATGTTGGATTGGTCCATACCACTGGTAATTACTAGGACCGAAATTCCTATATCTGCAATTGCTGTACCTGCAGCTGTGGAATACTAAGGCCTGTTGCCGAGTTTAATAATTCGGCAGCTATCGCTAAATCGGATTTCCTGGTTTTTGTGGATGACGAACTGTGTGTTGCTTGTGGGGACTGTATTGATCACTGCCAGTTTGATGCTCTAAACGTCGATGGAGTTGTGTGTGAGGTGGACCCGAGGAATTGTGTTGGATGTGGCTTGTGTGTCCCTTCCTGTCCAGAAGCGGCGATGGTTTTGGTCCGTAGAGATGTTGGTGAAGTGGCTCCTCCCCCTGCAACGCTGAAAAATTGGGGACAGGAATGCTCACGAATTTGATATCCTGATCTTCAATATTTGGGCATTTCAGTCTATCATGAAGCCAGGTTCTTGATCAAAGAGCCTGGTTTATATATTAACAAGCAGATAATCTTAAAGTTTACGCAATCTATTTCAAATGGTAGAATGAGCGAGGTTTTATTGGTGTGTAGGTTGAAGTCCGAGAGCCCGAGGAGGCTTATTTTGACCGTTGAAAATATTCAAGAAGTAATCCCAAATTATTTCAGTCTCCCCCGCCGGATCGAGCGGTTGGGTGAACTTGCCTATAACTTGTGGTGGACCTGGAATCCTGATGTCCAGCGCCTGTATAAACGAATAGACACTGATTTATGGGAAGAGACATCGCATAATCCTATCCGGTTTTTACGGAAAATTGAACGGGCAAAATTAAACGCGGTTACCCACGATAGTTATTTTCTTGATTTTTATGATCGATCTATGCTGGAATTTGACCAATATATGGATCGTGAGGATACCTGGTACCAGAATAATCACGGTCATATAGAAAAAGAGGTTATAGCTTATTTTTCAACCGAGTTTGGGCTCCATGAGTCAGTGCCAATCTATGCTGGCGGCCTAGGTGTCCTCTCTGGGGATCATCTGAAAGAAGCAAGTGATCTTGGGCTGCCCCTTGTGGCGATGGGGTTCCTGTATACCAAGGGCTATTTCACCCAGATCATTAGCGAAGATGGCTGGCAGGAAGCCCAGTATGTAAAATTGAACTTTGATGAGCTGCCTGTGCTCCCGCTGATGGACGATGAGGAAAAACCAGCTACTGTTTCAGTGGAACTGGCGGGTAGGGAAGTTTTAGTTAGAATGTGGAAGATCCAGGTAGGCCGAGTCCCTTTGTATCTCTTGGATTCCAATGTGGATGGCAATTCAGATGAGGACCGCGAGTTGACTTCACGATTGTACAGCAGCGATCTCGACTTGAGGATCTCCCAGGAGATCATCCTTGGCATTGGTGGAGTAAGAGCTCTCCGAAAATTAGGACATTCCCCGGCAGTTTGGCATATGAATGAGGGTCATTCAGCATTCTTGGTCCTGGAGCGTATCCGCGAGCAAGTAGAAAAGGGTACCACTCTGGAAGAGGCGATTGATTATGTCCAGGCAAAAACAGTATTTACAACCCATACGCCTGTTCCGGCCGGCAATGATGAGTTCCCCGATTGGTTGATTGATAAGTATTTTGGCGGATTACAACAGCGGCTGGGTTTGTCCCGTGATAAGTTTTTTGACCTGGCCCGCCATAAAGTTAGTTGGGGTGAAACATTCAGCATGCCGGTTTTAGCTATGCGTACTTCCAATCTGCGCAACGGTGTTTCTGAACTGCATGGTGAAGTTGCCCGGGAGATGTGGAATTCTCTTTGGCCTGACCTCAAACCTGATGATGTTCCGATCAGTCATATCACAAACGGTATTCATACTGGAACCTGGTTAGCCCGGCGGATGAGCCATTTGTACGGAAGATATCTCGGTACGGATTGGCTGGAAAATATCGATGACCCGGATATGTGGAACGCAATATCCAATATTCCCGATGAGGAATTGTGGGCGGTGCGAAGGCACCTGAAGAGAAAACTTGTGATCTACATGCGAGAACGAGCCCGTTCTCAGTGGAGCCGGGATGAGGTTCATCCTGTCCAGGTGATTGCTTCTGGCGCTTTGTTGAATCCTTATGCATTGACAATTGGTTTCGCTCGGCGTTTCGCAACCTATAAACGTGCTGACCTGATCTTAAGAGATTTTGAACGGTTGTTAAAGATAATTAATAAACCCAACATGCCAGTCCAGATTATCTTTGCTGGAAAAGCTCATCCTGCAGACCAACCAGGAAAACTGCTCATCCAAAAGGTATACAGGAAAGTCAAAAAAGCAGGAAGTGGGGGTAGATTAGTATTTTTGGAAGACTACGATATGAATCTGGCCAGGTATCTGGTTCAGGGAGTTGATGTCTGGTTGAACACTCCCCGGCGGCCGAACGAGGCTTCCGGCACATCCGGTCAGAAAGCAGCTGTCAATGGTGGTTTGAACTTTTCGATCCTGGATGGCTGGTGGAGGGAAGGATTCAATGGGAAAAACGGTTGGGCAATAGGTACCGATGACAGCCATGCGGACTACAAATTCCAGGATGATATGGATGCGGAAAGTCTTTACGATACACTTGAAAACGAGATCATACCCTTGTTTTATAACCGCTCTGCCGGAAACATACCGGTTGAATGGGTTGGGTTAATGAAAGAATCCATCCGAACGCTTGCGCCAGAATTCAGCATGCGCAGGATGGTCAAAGTTTATGCCAACGATCTGTACTTTGAGTTAATGGATCGGAAGAAGCAGACCAGATAAGGAATTAACGATGTTTACTTTTCAACTCACCACACAGACCATTCTGGTCGCTCTTCTAATATTTGTCGTACGCGTGATTTCAACCAGCCTTGATACCATGCGGCTGATCCTCACCATGCGCAGTAACAAATTTTGGGTCTGGATACTGGGATTCTTTAATTCAATGATCTGGGTCTTAACTATTGCATTTGTTTTAGCGGATATAAATAATGTTGTTAATGTGGTTCTCTATGCTGCAGGTTTTGCAACAGGAAATGTAATTGGGATGTTGATTGAGGATAAACTGGCGATCGGTTTCGCGGAAATTCGAGTGATCAGCCCGAAATGGGGTGCAGCAATATTAGAAGTCCTCCGGGAGAATAATTATGCAGTAACAGAAATTCCTGGACGGGGGAAAGATGGAATGGTAACTGTTATCACGGCAAGTGTCCGCCGCAATAAGGTCCATGATTTTGAGAAACTGGTTATGGATGTGGATCAGGATGCTTTTATCACGAAGGAGGATGTGGTTGCAGTCCAACGTGGTTTCTGGCACGTGAAATAGTACACTCCGAAGTCTTATAATGTTAAAAAAGACAAAGTCCTGCTATAGGGTCTTCGTCTTTTTTTTGTGATCAAATCAGTTCTTCTAGTGGGATTGGATCTTCCTCCAGGCTGAACTGCCAGGCGCAGTAGTATTCATCCGGATGCGGATCTGGAGGACAGGCGATCACAACCGTCCTGATCCGCGGATCGATAGTATGGGCGAAATAGGCATATTCAGCGATGCCAACTGGTTTGCAGGGAAAGTCATCCAGGCCTTTCCTTTTGCGGGCGCTCTGGACCCGGCAATCGTTCATCTCAAAACGCAGTGTTTTTTCGTTAACAACTTCAGATTGATCATTGATGCGAGCATAGAGCCGGAACTGGAGTGCTTTTTTCAGGGCTTGGAGACCCCCTCCGGGCTCAATCTTGTGAAGGCGCATGATCCTTTTAGCTTCGATCTGTGTGAAGGAAATCCAGGCCTCCTTATCAAGTTCGATGGCTTTTTCCATACCGTACTGACGTTCTACGGCCTGAAACCATAGCCCATCATGTGCCAACCAATTTTTTGCTGAATCTTCCAGCATCTGGATCAAAGTTTCTTTTGAGAATGAATTAAGAATCTCCCTGTCTGGCATGATCCCTCCTGTTGCCCAATATGATATTTTGATTCTAGCACAACCCGGGGAACGACTACCTGGTGCTTAGGCAGGAGCAGCAAGAAAATTTATCCAGCGTTGAGAGAAATACCGGATCAACCCCAGTATGAGTTTTACAACCTCATCCGCTAATACCATCAGATAAACCCAGTGAACAGGCAAACCTAAAACAAAAGCGCCAATTAAGGCCATCGGGACACCAACGACCCAAACAGATCCGGCATCAATGAAAAAGGCAACTCTTGTATCTCCCCCGGCGCGGAGAATTCCAATTAACAGGATCAGGTTTAAAGATCGGATGGGAAGTGAAATAGCCATTATCCCGATCAATTTGATAGTGAAATTGATTGTGACATCTGAAACCTTATACAATGTCAGCAGTGGGCTGGCAAACAAATACATAACAAATCCTAATAAGGCAGCTCCTATTGCCCCAAAAATCAGGTAATTTTTTGCATAGGTGGTTGCGCGATCGTTATCACCGGCACCGATCTGGTTTCCGATCATGATTGCGCAGGCATGGCCTAACCCGATAAAAATAACGAAGATGATCTTATCCAATGTGCCGGCGATATTTACTGCGGCAATGGATTCTGTTCCGATTCTTGCATAAACAATATTGTAGGTAGTGATTCCGAAAGACCAGATAATTTCTGTGGCGATCACTGGCAAGGTCGTGTTGAAGAATTTCTTTATGGGGATGATCTTGAAATTTATCAGCGCAGGAAGCTGGGCAGCGACCGGCAATTTTTTGCGATAGATGATCGTCAAAAGCATAATTACCTCGATCAGACGGGAAATGACAGTGGCGATTGCAGCACCTTTTACTCCCAGGGAAGGCAGGCCAAAATTACCCAGCACCAAGGCGTAATTCATCAACGTATTTAAGCTTAATGCCAC
Organism: uncultured Anaerolineales bacterium; assembly: GCA_964582965.1. Lineage (GTDB taxonomy): Bacteria > Chloroflexota > Anaerolineae > Anaerolineales > UBA11858 > B10-G9. The sequence continues at coordinate 13,932 of CAZOUN010000056.1, forward strand.
TAAACTTGTGAGCAGTGGAAGCTTTACGTTTTCTGTGCTTCTTAGTACGAAGGCGAAGTTGTTTGTTATTGCTGTTATCACGTAGCTAAAAGCTACGATCTGCAGATAAATACTACCCTGGGTGATGACTTCTGGGTCTGTTGAATAAATGCTGATAACCTTAACCGGGAAGAGGATTGCTACCAGAGAAAAGACCAACGCGCCGCTAATACTCAACAATAAGCTGATTCCCAGAACACTATGGATACGTTCTGTGTCTTTCCGGCCCCAATATTGGGCTGCGAAGATCGCTGTTCCGCTGCCGATCCCAAAAAAAAGCAGTGACACCAGGAAAAAAACTTGGTTAGCCACCCCGACAGCAGCTACAGCACTATCTCCAAGTTGGCCGATCATCACGCCGTCTACCAAGTTCAGGGAAGCGAAAATTAAATTCTGAAGCATGATCGGAATGGCCAGCTTGAGCATGGTATTGAGGAACTTCTTATCACCAAACAACGATTTCATTAAATCTCCTGTTAGATCATTCAGTGCCTACCTGAATGCAATTTGAATATTATACTGTTTTTTTCTCATTGGTTTCTAGTTCAATACCATTTTTAGGTTATATTAGAATCCCGAAAGAAACGCTTCCGACTTGGCAAGTACAAAAACCGCGATTATAATTTTTATGTGGCAAAAAAGAAGGATCCCCGGGATTTATCCATAAATGAGCTGCGCAGGCTGCTGATCGAGAAACAACGCTCAGGCAGAAATGAGCGCATTGAACGCTATCGTGAAACAGGCAGGGTGGTCCGCCTGATCTCAGATGAAGACGAAACCTCATGGGAAGATATCAGGACCACATCGCCAGATGGAGAAGGCCCCCCTGATCCTGTAGTCGAGGAAAAAAAGAGAAATAAAAGAGTTGTGGATGGATTCCTGCTGGCTGTCGAGGTGCTGGCTGTTTTAGGACTGGTATTTGTGCTTTTTAACGGATTGGACATTCTCCAAGAATTGAACAGAGAAGTAGCCCTGGCATTGGAACAACCCACACTAACGGCGACGCCATTGATCAGAGCCGTAATTTTGCCAGGAGGTCACACGCCGCCTGATTCGCCTGGAGGGAGTAAGCCAAATATCCAAGAGATCCCGGAACATTTACGACCTGTTGTTCAATCTTACTGGGAAATCCCGATTCCAACGCCTGGCCCAAATCATGCTATCCGATTGCAAATCCCCAAGATCAACCAGGATGTCCCTGTAGTAGAAGGGGATGGGCCTGAACAACTGAAAAAAGGTGTTGGACATGCGATCTATTCTGTAAATCCAGGTGAGATGGGAAACGTGGTGTTATCTGCCCATAATGATATCCAAGGTGAGATCTTCCGGGACCTGGACCAACTTGATGAGGGGGATTTGGTAGTCCTGTTTTCGGAGAGGAAGAGCTATACATATGTTGTGGAAGATGTATTGATCGTTGAGCCGCACCAGGTGGAGTTCCTGGAATCCACAGATGAATCTATTGCAACTTTGATCTCATGTTTTCCGTATAGGATAGATAATCAAAGAATTATTGTTATCGCGCACCTAATTGATGGCTAGGGTGTTTTAGCATTCAACCTGCTTTTCAGTCAACAAGTTCATTGGTGAGCCAATTATCTATTTGACTAAATTGAATATTATTGTTTTTAAGGATTGAAGGGGCGAAATATCCATGACCACAGAAAGTCAACGTTCACCATCCTGGGGAACAACCACAAAATTAGTGATCGGATTAACTCTTGTTGCTCTTTTTGCCGGGATCTTTATTTACTATCGATCCATTGTCTCGTTGATAGTTCTGGCAGTTATCATCACTTACCTGTTTCAGCCGATCGTGGCTTTTCTAACCAGGAAAACTCGCCTGTCTTGGCGGATAAGTACGACCCTGGTTTTCCTTCTTTTCATTATTTTATTAATCGGACTATTAACGGGAGCTGGACTGGCGATCGCCCAGCAGGCAACTGGTCTGGTGAGGGTTGTTCAAGAATTTACTGAAAACCTACCTGAACTGGCAAACGATCTCACCAATTTCCTGGAACAGTACGGTATCGAAGATATCTTCAACTTGAGAGACCTGGCTAATCGGCTGCTGGAAACCATTCAACCGCTGCTGGGACAGGCGGGATCTGTGGTTGGTTCTCTGGCGACAGGTGCTGCGGCCAGTATTGGCAGGATATTTTTTATTGTATTTGTGGCGTATTTTATCTTATCTGAATCCCAACGGGTGGGTGAGATCGCTTTTGAACAGATCCCTCAATATGATTACGATATCCAGCGCATGACCCGCCAGCTCGGTGCGATCTGGGAATCGTTCTTCCGGGGTCAATTCATCATCTTCGTGATGGTTTTTGTAGTGTATCTGACCATCCTTTCTGCCTTGGGAGTCAGATATTCGATTGCCCTGGCAGCCTTGACTGGGTTGGCAGTTTTTATTCCATATGTTGGTTCGTGGACATCTTCGATAGTGATGGTGCTGGTTACGTTTTTCCAACCGGCTAACTATTTTGGATTGTTACCCTGGCAGTATTCTGTCATGGTTCTGGCAATATCGTTGATCACCAATTTTATTTTTGACAATTACATCACGCCACGATTTTTCGGGCGTACGTTAGACATCCATCCCGCCGCGGTGCTGGTTGCTGCATTGTTCATGGCCAGCTTAATGGGACTGGTAGGAATTTTCCTGGCCGCTCCGGTTGTTGCGACCCTCAAATTGTTGGGTATGTATATATTCCAGAAGATGTTCGATCTGGACCCTTGGCCTGATCCTGAAGAAGAATCGACCCCTGTGGAATTCCCCTGGTTCCGCTGGTCCAGGCAGCTGAAATCCTGGATCCAGAAGATTCAGTCTAGGAGAGAGGATTCAAAAAAGAAAAGTTAAAATAAAAAACCTGCTGAATATCACAGCAGGTTTTTTCCTATATCTGGATCAATTCCCTACATTGCTGCGCTTACAGGTGAATAGAGGATTTCCTGAATATTGACAATCTTCCGGCGCAGATTTTTATCCCTTTCAAGAAGAT
>CAZOUN010000057.1:0-16914 GCA_964582965.1 uncultured Anaerolineales bacterium
TTGTGACCAATTATGGGTGTACTTGTAGTGTAAACAAATTAAATGATGATGTCAAACAGATTCAGGATTTTTCTGGGGTTTACTTATTTTCTTATTCAAACTGAGCTACCAGCAGGACTTCCGCCAGGATATAGAAGCGCGTGCGACGGCGCACTGCCGCCTGCCAATCCGGAGTTGTGGTAGGCATAGATTTTTCAGCCGTAGTGAATATCTCCCCTCAATATCTAATGATGGAAATTTTAACTCTGAATAGTGGGTAGCTCTTACTCTTTATCCAGCGCAGATTCAAGTTTATCTTGTAAACCAATCGCTTTTACGGTTTTAATACTTGATAAATTCTTCGTTGATAGAGCTTTTTCGACTGCTTCTAAAGCTTTCTTTTCCTCACCAAGGTTTGTATACCCCTGGGCAACTCCCAGCCACAATTTTCCATTATTCGGTTGATTCAATATGAGTTTTTTGTATGTCTCAATCCCGTTCTGGTGTTTGCCAGATCCGATCTGAGCCCTGGCAAGTTCATACAAAGCGAAAATCCATTCAGGATTCTGCTCTATCGCGTGTTCTGCGGCAACTAAGGCCTCTTCCCTAAATTCTAAATCGTTATAATGACGAGCCAATATTAAATATGTAATTTCAGCATCCAAAGATAATGACGTTTCCAAGTACTCTTTCTCTTTTTCATTGTTCTCAAGAATTCTATAGAGAACAATTAATGCTGCGGTCCTCTCAGGGGCAACATCATAATTCTTTTCAGCAACTCTAAGAGCTTCTAATAATTCTCTCTCGGCGTCTTCGTACAAACCGATCTTAATGTACAACACACCAAGAGAAAACCGAAGATTGTGGAATTCTGGAGATTTTTGAAGCCCTTTTTTTTTCCATTTTATCGCTGAATCCCAATCCTCGATTTCTCTGAAATAATAACTCCACGATGATCTGAATAAGTCATCCGAATGAAAATCTTGGTTCATCGCTTTGTCAGCCTTGTTCAACCCACAATCCAGGAGAGCATTGATGTACCATCCAATAACTCTCTCATATAATTGAGGTCTATTATGATCTTTGTCTATCTTCCTACTTAACCTGGTGTTTGGATTTAGGTATAAAGCCTTTTCGAAATGAGGCAGTGAAGCCCTGGGATCTCCTTGAACATTATAGATATGCATCGCCAATAAAAAATGAGCTAGGGCAAAGTCTGGATATTTTTCAAGATATCCCTTGATAAATTCATAAGCCCGATCCCCTTCTCCCATTTCCCAATAGAGGTCAACCATAGCTAAAACAGCATCTTGATTTTTATCGTCTAACTCCAATACTTTCTTGAAAGATTTCATGGCAATGCTAAACTGATGCCCCTCTAATTGCATAGATGCATTCAAGGCCAGAACACGAACATTATCCGGCCAATAATCAACACAGAATGATAATTGACCTATTGCGTCTTCATACAAAACCATATTCTGCAAGACGAGAGAAATTCGCCATCTTGCCAGGGCATATTCATCTTCATTTGTATAGGGATAGGACTCAATTTGATGGGCAATCGAGAGAACCTGGTCGGTCTCTCCTTTCCAATAATACAGAACAGCCAGGGAAGTTAACAACCACAGGTCATCTTGTCTGGAATTATTTCGCTGGTGAAGTAAATTCCGCGCTTGTTGATACTTACCCTCTTTAATGAACCGAGAAATTTTCCTATCAAATAACCTGTCGGAGATCGATGTAATAGTATTGTTCATTGAACCTTTCACTAATCAGTTATTGTGACCGAAAGAAGTCCAATCCATCTATTCGGTCTCCAATAATCCTGGTATTCGCTGTTGGTCATTCCGCCAGAATTGATGAGATGTTAATTGAGCTAAAGCAATGCTGGCTAAACTGAAAGTGATCCCCAGTATTACTAAGGAAATATTTGGGATACTGGATCTTGATCCGTACATGCCGATCAGTGCACCGATCGATCCCGCAACAGGAAGAAATTTGGCAGATAGATCTAATAAGATTTTCCCGGATTGCGTCTTGGGATTGTACTGTTCTTTGAAGAGGAAAGTAGATAATCTGGAGTTATTTTTTGGGAGGGTCCAGGCCAGCAAGTAGAATAAAAACAGGATGCTTATCCAAAACAACCAGGGCCAAAATGATCCAATGATGACATACCACGCCCTGGCAGCAGTGACAAACATTGTCAAGTAAAACGCGTTACTGACGAGAATTTGCCCAAACCTCCTCTTTCCTCGACGTACCTGCACAGCTCCCCAGACACCTGCAATAACAAGAGCTATACCTATGATGAGGGAAACCAGCGAAAAATGGGGAATGAATACAGGAAATAACCCCCACACTCCGAATAATATAAAGTAGAGCAGGAAAACCTTGAAATAATTCCACTTATCAATTGGAAGAGGTTTATCAATCATCGGTACAACCACGATATGTTCATTATAGACTGGATTTAGGGCAGCGATGAGGGTATGGCCAAGTGACAAACCAGAAGATATATGTTCCCAAAACCAGCCGGGGGGGCGATCAATTTTGGGTGTATTTGCAGTGTAAACATATCCAAAACGAAAGTCAAGCGTATTTCAAATAAATTGAATAACTGAAATTTACTCCCGGAGATTTTCGTCATCATCAATAAGTCATATTCCTAATAATGAAATTTCCCGAAAACTGCTTATCTACCCCCTTGACATATCATTCACTTTACTGTATTATTTACTTCATACTAGTACTAAGTACTATGTATATTCCACTAAAGAGTATTATTAACTGCAACCTGGTGGGGGAATACCAATACCCAGCAGGGAAGGAGAAATAAGTTGGTAGAAATACAGGAAACCCATAAGAAATTTCAGAAAGAGCTCAGTTCAGGCACGGTCAGTCTAGCCCTGCTAAGCATTCTGACCCAGGCCAAGGAACCGCTCTACGGCTACCAGATCGGAAAATTGGTGGGTGCCGGAGATGACGATACAGCAGGCGTGATGGTCAAGCAAGGCGCCATCTACCCGGTTTTACGCTCTCTGGAAAACCAGGGTCTGCTCAGCAGCGAACGGGAAATGTCCGATTCCGGGCCGCCCCGGCGCTACTACCAGGCCACCGAGACAGGTCAGGACGCACTCAAATCTTGGACCGGGATCTGGCAAGAAACGAAAACTTTTGTTGACAACGTACTTGGAGGTGATTACCAGTGAGAACCGCTGATGAACTGATCCGATTTTATTTACAAGACCTTAAATCAGCCCTACGGGGCGCTGATAAGGCCACCGTCCAGGACGCGTTAGCGGATGCCGAAGAGCACCTGCGCACCGCCCTGGAAAGTGAAGGTGCCGAAAAAGAAGCCGAGGCCGAAGCTGTTCAGGCCATCATCTCAGAATATGGTGAAGCTGATGAGATCGCCCAGGCTTATAAAAACTGGGAAGTTTCCCTGCCCCCTGCCCTGGCTGCCACGCCAGCCGCCCGGCGGGTAATCACCGCAGCCAATGGAAAAAGCTACCCAGGATTTTTTGGTGTTTTTGCTGATCCTAAAGCCTGGGGAGGATTGGTCTTTATGCTCATCTCCCTGGTCACCGGGATCCTGTACTTCACCTGGGCTGTGACCGGCCTGTCAGTCTCCCTGGGTGTAATGGTCCTGATCATCGGCATCCCGATCGCAATCATCTTTCTGCTGTCCTTCCGCGGGATCGCTTTTCTGGAAGGCAGATTGGTGGAAGCTCTTTTGGGTGAACGTATGCCCCGCCGGGCCAGCTTCACCGACAGCAGCCTGTCCTGGAAAGAACGGCTCAAGATCCTGCTGACCGGAAAAGCCACCTGGCTGTCCTGGATCTACATGCTCCTGATGTTACCCCTGGGCATCATTTACTTCACGGTAATGGTCACCCTGCTAGCAGTTTCAATCAGTTTTATGGCCACCCCCATTGGCGCCATAGTGATGATGGCCAAGGACATCCCGTTTGATATATTCAGCAGCGGCGATATGGTCTGGACCGTGTCTGATCCAGTCGGTTTCATGCTAACCCTGCTAATAGCCGTACTGGGATTTTTGATCGGCACCTGCACCATGCACATCGCACGCTGGATAGGTAAAGTGCACGGCAAGTTCGCCAAAGCGCTTTTAGTAAGCGAGTGAGCGAAAAAGGACGGAGTCCTTCAGAAGGACTCCGTCCCTAGCGGTAACAAATACGATACGGTTTCCTTAAAGGAAACCGTATCGTTCTATTTAAAGCATACCTCCCGCCATCAAATGGTGTTAAATTTAATAGGCAAGGGGTCAATATATTTGCTATACTAAAAAGGTACAACCTATTCAAAGGAGCACAACATGAAACGGTTTATTCCTGCATTTCTTATCTTTTCCATTCTTGGCATCCTGGCTGCCGGATGCGCTGTTGAAGCTGAACCCGATATCACTCCGGCCATGATCCTGGCTGATGGTGTAACCCATATGGCCAGCCTGCCGGGATTCGAATTTAGCATCACCCAGAAAGGACCCTTTGTCTTCCTTGATGCGGACGAGATGGTCCAGTTTGGCAGCGCGGTGGGACACTATGTCTCCCCGGACAAGGCCTTGACCACAGTCACAATCACCGCCCTGGGTATGTTAACTGAGATCACAGTCATCAGCCTGCCGGATATCCAGTGGGCCAGCAATCCACTTTCCGGCGTATTCCAGGAACTACCAGACACTTACCTATTTAAACCAACCCAGTACCTTGACCCGACCTCCGGTTTCTTCCCCAGCCTGGGAAGCGGCCTGGCTGACCTGGTTATTGTCGGGGAGGAAGAACTGGAAGAAATGCCCGGGCTGCCCCTGACCCACCTGAGCGGAACCGTTCCCGGTGAAGTGATCAACGAGATCAGCAAAGGGCTGATCAATATTGAATCCATGAGTGGCGATCTGTGGATGGACACCGCCACCAATGAAGTCCATAGAGTCGTTCTGACCGATACATCTGCCGTGGAAGGAGAAGCTTCAATATGGACCTTTGACTTCTGGAGCTTTGGCGAAACCACCGAGATTACAGCTCCTTGAGGTCAAATATGAAAAAATGGACCACATCCGCGGGATTTAAAGTCGCATTAATCGCAATCCCGATCTTCATCGGCGCCTTGGACTTGACCGTTGTCTCAGCAGTATTGCCTCATGTGTTAATTGACCTGCAGATCCCATTCCAGTCTGGAATGGATAACGCGGCCTGGATCGTGACCGGCTACCTGCTGGCTTACAGCGTCTCAATGACTTTCATGGGGCGCTTATCCGATATCCACGGCCGGCGCAAGGTCTACCTGGCCGCCCTGGTTATCTTTGGTTTCGGCTCCTATCTAGCCGCCGTGGCCCATACCTGGCCCACCCGCCTGGCCTTGAGAGGCTACTATATGGTGGCCAGCGGGCGCCCCGATATCAACTTCCTATCACTATATATCTTGATTGCAGCCCGCATGATCCAGGCCTTTGGGGCCGGCACGATGGTGCCAGTTGGTATGGCCATGGTGGGTGACCTGTATCCGGTTGGAAAACGGGCTCGTCCCCTGGGCGTGATCGCCGCGGTAGACACCGCCGGCTGGGTTGTAGGACACCTGTACGGGGGTATCATTGTCAGATTCTGGTCCTGGCAAACCATCTTTTGGATCAACCTGCCTATCGTTTTGATCGGTTGGGTGATGATCCGCTTTTTACTCCAGGAAAGCAAACCTGCCGGGGATCGGGGTCAGATGGATTGGGGAGGTGCTGTATTGATCGCCATCAGCCTCTCGGTCCTGAATATAGCTCTGGGAGCTGGCGGCGAAACATCGAGCACAGCCAGCCTGGAGGAGCTTCAAGGACTACCTCCTTCGGTAATCCCTGCCCTGGGATTGGCTTTTATATTCCTGCTCCTTTTCATCTGGCGCCAATCCCGAGCCAAAGATCCTCTAATCGAGCTATCCCTCTTTAAGAAGCAAAATTACCTTCCGGCCAGTTTGTCCAACTTCCTGATCGGAGTCGCCTTATTCATCGCCATTGCCAATGTTCCACTTTTTATCAATTCCCTGATTGCCTCCAACGCAGAACAGGGCGCCTGGGAAAGCGGCTGGATGCTCTCTGGCCTGACCGTTCCCATGGCTCTGGCGGCTGTACCGGGTGGCTGGATCTCAGATAAAAGAGGCTTCCGGCTGCCCTCCGTCCTGGGCTTGACCATGGCGGTGGCCGGTTTTATCTTGATGACCAGCTGGACGCAGGATGTCACTTATCTCACCATGGGGATTCACCTGGCTTTCACCGGGATCGGTCTGGGTTTGACAATGGCACCCATCGCAGCGGCAGTGATCAATGCCTCACCGGAGCAGCACCGCGGCACCAGCTCAGCCCTCGTGATCATATTCCGACTGATAGGCATGACCATTGGCGTTTCCGGCATTACCACCATTGGTTTAAGGCGGATGCAGATCCTCAGCAAACAGCTTATGCCCTTGGATGCCAGTATGGCCGAAATTGGGCGAGTGGGCATCGAAGTTGCCGAGCGGGTGATCACGGACAACTTCTGGATCGCAGGCGTTATCACCGCCCTGGCAATCCTGCCAGCGTTCTTTTTACAGTGGGGAAATAAGAAAGAATAATCACCGAGGTACTAAATGATAAGGGACGAAGTCCTTCGGAAGGACATCGTCCCTTTTAAAGATCCGGTCCCCATTAAAATCTCAGGGGCAATTGCAGATCGTTGTCGTATCAGACACATTTAGGAAGGTTCCGCCAGCTGCTGAGCAGGCCTTTTCATCCAGATCAGGAGTACATTCGGATCCCCCACCCCGTGGGTCTGGAATTAAGACTATCGGCTGCACAAAAATGGGATCTTCACATTGTTCCAAGTACAAGTAAAAATCTAAGGCTGTCCCCGGCAGATCTGGCGTCATAACCAACAAACAATAGAGACGATCCTCAAATCCCTGCAGCGAACATTGATAGGACTCAACCGGTCCGAACAGGGCATTGTACCGCCAAGGTGCAGGGTGATCAGGGCCAAATCCCGGGACACCGCCTTCCATCTTGACATAGACGGGCAGAACCATGGTGTCTGCAGGGTAATTGAGCAGTACCAGGGAAAGGTCCATTTCCTCAAATTGCCCACAGTCAGCTGATTCTGCAGAGGATTGGGGAGTCTCAGTAACTGGAAGGTAGAAATTCACATCAAAAAGATGGTCGTCATTGCCAACAGTTATCTCCTGCTCTGAGGGAATTAATGCCATCTGCTGTTGGTCCGTGACGATACAGTAGGTACCAGGCATCAGCATACCAAATCCATAGATCCCGTCAGGACTGACAGATTGGGATGGGGCATGTACACTTGTGCCCGGGCATTGGCCTACCATCAAAGTTATATTCGCTCCAATAATGCCTGAGGAAGCGGAAATTTCCACAGCATCACGCAGACCATTTCCATTCAGATCTTGGAAGACATATCCTTCTACAGAGGATGGGATGACAGTAGGTGCCGGGGGGGGCGCTCCGCCTGTTAATTCGTAAGCTCCCAGGTCGCAGGCAGCACCTTCTGGCCTGGGTTGGCCGCGCTGATCGGTTGTTGAACAGTTACCAGAAGCGGCGTCCACTGCTGGACTGTTGGGACGCAGAGCGTGAGTAAGTGTAGGACCACCATTATTCAGCAAGGGATTCAGAACAGGTGTGTCCGTGATCGTAAAATCATTGCAGGTACCGTCGCTGTCCTGGTTCTCCCAAAGGATCGTGCTGGTTGCCGGGTAGCTGCAGTCTCCCCCATTGTTGTTAGCGATAATCGAATTTCTGATCTCGATCGTATCGGATCCAGACATAAAAGCTGCACCAGGGGAGCCGCCTGTGTTTTCTGTGATGGTCGTATATTGCATGACTATTATTTCACCGCTGTTCATAATCGCTGAGCCGCCCAAAAGTGCCGTGGCATTGGCAGAGAATGTGCTGTTCGAGATCGCCAGTCTGGCGGTGGACCCATTTGCGATCGCGCCTCCGGATTCAGTTGCCTTATTACCCACAAAAGTGGATTGGGTGATAGTTACACTGGATAAGTTGTATATCGCTCCCCCCCTTTCTCCAGGAGTATTTTCGACATCCGCACCATTATATTGAAAGGTTGAGCTGCTGATTGTCATGCCATTAGCCTTGGTATTGTATATTCCACCTCCAAGTTTGGCATGGTTGTCATCCACCACCACACCATAAAGGGAGATCCGGTTGTTGGTATAAATCCCACCGCCAGCACCGTTTGAGGTTGTACCCGTGGTAGCAGTATAGGCCAGCCCGTTTGATATAGTCAGGTCTTTGAGGGTTAGCATACCAATGTTGGAGACATGAAATATTCGAAAGGCAGGTATTCCGGAAGCATAGCTGCGCCGGATGGTGGCACCATTGCCGTTGATCACAATCGAAGTGTCAACTGAAGGCAGCCCATTAGCACCATCTGTGAAATTGTCCACTGCTGTGAGTTCATATATACAACCCGGGGACAAATCGATTGTATCTTCCATAGCCGGGGTGGCATTGGCGTCATTGATCGCTGTGATTAGAAATGCTGTTGAGCATGGAGCGGGGGTTGGTGTCGGTGTTCCTCCAACACAACCACTTAAAACCAGGATCAGCATTGACAGAATGGCCAATAATGGAATGGTTTTGAAATTCGATGTCATCTTCTCTCCCATATGTTCACTGAACATAGTCTGATTGGCTTACTTTCCAGCTGAAAATAATCTCATTAATTAAATAACGATTTTCTACTATAGGAAGTTACAGTCAATTCAAATGGGTTTTTCCCCCTGATAACAACAAGGACTAAGTCCTTGTCATTAGGAGCCCCGTCGTGCAAAGCAATAATGCTGCCAATTCCATACAGATTAGGCCAGGATCATCGCTCAGCAGGGCAAACCCCTCGAACCCACTGGACGGGCAGCTCCCGCTTGTACTAAGCCAGCGATTTATCTTTTATGGATAATAATTAAAGGCTGATCCGATCCGGGCACAATCGAGGATTAGAAAGTAGTCCGGGAAACCCGCTTTGATGATTCCATCCTACACAGCCATATCAATGCCGTCTATAATGGCAGAGGCAACCGGCTAATCGTCCGGACCAACCACATATCCAAAATGTTCCTTTAACTCATCCTCCCATCAAGATACTGGTTAATTCCATCTGCTAGAGCACCACAAGCAGCGATCAGGTATATAAACTTAACCAGGCTAGGGAAGGCACAGCCAATTTTATAGTTAACCTCCAAGGATGGGGTTGATAAAAAGCTGTATCCCTTCATTCTATATTAATAACAGGAGTATTTCAACTAAAGCAGGGGCCGGCGTTGCACTGACCGGTGCGATGCTGAACAGGGGCCGGTCTGAGGGCGTTCGAGGACCAATCAATCTTCCCGTCTCCTTATCCAAGTCTATTTACTCCGGTCTCTTCTTTCCAATCAATCAATAGCCAAATTTGCATATATAATGATAATAACTACATCTGATTATTATTCTCCTCCAAACATAGGGAGGTTTTACATGTCTGAAGGCATCCAGCAAGCCGAAAACTCCATCAATGCAGGCGACACCAAAACCGGTTTTGAAATTCTGCGCCAGGTTCTGGTTGAAGATCCTGATAGCGAACGAGCCTGGTGGATCATGTCAGGCCTGGTCCAGCGAAAGGAACGGGCCACCTGCCTGGAACAGGTCCTCCGCATAAATCCCGCAAATCAATTTGCCAGGGATACGCTGAACAAAATGCAAGGGTCCCCCCCCCTAACCGAAACCAAACCACGTCGGGAAATCCCTAAGCCCCCTCGAGGGAAAAAAACCACCGGAAAAACTGAGCCGATCGGCAGTTATACAACCTGGCACTACACCAAAGGATCAACAGTATTTCTCACCATGCTGGGGAAACATCAAATATTCTGGGCTCACACCGAAAAGAGATTGATCCCCCGCGTTCGGGAATTCCTAAAAAAGGGACAGATCCCAGACCAATACCTGAATGAGATTAAAACCATCCGTCTGTCTTCGATCAGATCGATCAAATTACTCAAAACAGCCTTACATTTCCAGTACCAGTATGAAGGGGCAGATCGCAATGCCCGTCTGACACTGGAAGACACGGTCATGTCAGAGCGAATTATGGATGTCTTGGTTAATCGGTTGGGGCCGGATTATACTCTCCAGACCAAACCAGTCCAGACCGGATTGTCCCTGGGAATCTCCGCCATACTGACCTTCGGCGCAGCCGGTTTGGCAGTGGCAGCTTACTGGGCATACCAACAAGTGGTCACAGGCCGGGCTGCCGACACCGGAAGCGTCCAGGCACCCTGGTTAATCAACTTACTTCCAAGACTGGGTGCAGGTGGCGTAACCCTAATAGGCGGGATATTAATCATCATCGCTCTGATTATCAGCATCAGGCTGCTGCTTAAACCAGCGCTGGGAACCATGTTGGTGAGGAGGTTGTGAAGCAAATATTAAATTGGGTGTCGTTTATCGAGTAAGGTTTAGAATGACTTGATTATAGGGGCGACTCACTGCGTCACCCTTTTATCATTTATACCGCCAACCCCTTGCAAAAAAGGGCGATTTTGGTCTTCTGGCCCTCATTTATAAATATTTTGGAACAACTCTACTATTATTCTTTAATAGAAATGATCCTCAGCTCATAATTAGACAACCGCTCCAAACTTTTTTCCACAAATGAACACTCTCCTGCCCGGAAGCACAGATATCATCTTCCTATTTTTCCCAGTTAAATGAAACGCATTTCCATATATAATTAGAAAAGGTAAAATATTATATACCGTTCTCTATGGTTTACAGTGAGGGCACCATGTCCGAAGATATCCTACAAGCAGAAACCGCCATTAAATCCGGCGATACCAAATATGCGTTTGAGCTCTTGCGACAGGTCCTTTCGGAGGATCCTAACAGCGAACGGGCCTGGTGGATCATGTCCGGCCTGGTCCAGCGCTCTGAACGCGTAAACTGTCTGGAGCAAGTCTTACGCATCAACCCCGAGAACCAATTTGCGCGGGACGCACTCGCCCGGCTAAAAACAGCACTTCCCCAGGAAGAGATCAAACCCGAAAGGGAGATCCCAAAACCTGCCAGAACAGCTCCTGTTACCACCCTGCCAGGTGAGTTCAAAACCTGGCACTATACCAAGGGCTCTCGACTCTATCTAATTATCCTGGGACAAGAACGCCTGATCCGAGCCCAGGCCCAGACTGATCTAATACCTCGCATCAAGGCTGCTCTCAGGAAGAAACTTCTCCCCCACGAGTACCTGGAGGAGATCAAGTCTATCCCCCTGAACAGGATCCAGACCATCCGGGAAGTTGGACCAACTCTGCAAATCCAGTACTGGGACAAGGAAGTTCTACGTAAAACCCGTTTTGTTTTAGCCAACTCAGGTTTGTGCTCCAGGATCCTGGATTACCTGGCAAAACGTCTCAGTCCTGACTATGAACTCCAAATAAAAAAGACCCGCACCGGTTTAAATCTGCTGATCTCTACGCTGCTGGTGGTTGGCGCAGCGGTTCTGACCGCAATCGGCTACTGGTCAGTCATCTCAGGCACAATCCAAACCACCTCGCTAAACGGGATAATCACTTGGTTGGGGCCTGGCGGTATCAGCCTGGTCGGAGCAGTTATCCTTCTGGTCGCCCTCGGAATCAGCGGCGGCTTGCTCTTCAGGCCGAGAACCAGGCGTGAGCTGGTTGCCATCGGCCTTAATTTGGAAACGGAAAAATAGAAAATGAATGTTGCAGGTAGCATTATGTATCACCACACACTTCCAAAGGTCTTTATCAATGGCAGCAAGTTTTTAGATTTGCCATGGTAAACAATATTCTGATCGGTATCAGCTATGCGCTGAGTGCGGGATTGCAGCCGGGGCCTCTCCAGGCTTTTTTTCTGGCTAAGGTAGCAGAACGTGGCTGGCGCCGGACCCTCCCGGCCGCCTTTGCGCCTCTGATCAGCGACGGCCCTATCGCCGTAGTGTCCATTCTGCTCTTAAATATCCTTCCAGAAACATTCCGAAATCTGCTGCAATTGGCAGGCGGGGTCCTTTTACTCTATTTCGCCTGGAATGCATACCGCCATTGGCGAGACGATCAGGTAATCGAATTTGAAGATTCCGAATCAACCCCAAAAACAATTTTTCAAGCTGCGCTGATCAATCTTCTTAATCCCAATCCTTACCTGGGCTGGAGCCTGGTGATGGGCCCAGCGGTTTTGGCTGCCTGGGACAAAAGTCCGGGTACGGCAGCGACCTTGCTGTTGGCTTTTTACATCACCATGATCGGCACCTCAATGGTGATGATCTTCTTGATGGGACGAGCCTTGCTCCTGGATCCTGGTGCCAGAAAAGTCATGAACATGATCTCGGCCTTACTTTTAGTTGGGTTGGGTTTATATTTTTTATATCAAGCCGGCGGTAATTTATTAGGCTGGCTGAACTGACAAGCTTCACTGCTCACTGTTCATCAATTCACGCAGGATTTCTCCTATGACACACACCGTCTTTAAACTTGTTTACTTCATCGAGCTGGTTTTGATCAGTCAGATCCGCAGAGCTGGCATGCGAAGAACCCGCCGCCTCTCCAAAAGTGTGGACCATTCCAGTTTCCTGGAATACCTATTAACTATTCTCTCCGGGATAAGTAATTTGATCCCGCTAATTTACGTCCTAACTTCATGGCTGGATTTCGCGAATTTTGATCTCCCCTCCTGGATAGGTTGGCTGGGTACGATCGTCTTTGCTGGTTCCGGGGCCCTGATCTGGAAAACCCACTCTGATCTGGGGCGCAGCTGGACTCCATCCTTGACTTTTCGGGATGGCCATTACTTGATCACTGATGGGATCTACGGATATATACGCCACCCCATGTATTCCGCTCATTTGCTTTGGGGGATTGCTCAAATGCTGATGCTCCACAATTGGATCGCCGGTTTTGCTTACCTGGCGATAATCATCCCTCGCACCCTGGTTTTCGTACTTAAAGAAGAAAGAATAATGTTCGAGAAGTTCGGAGATGAATATAGGCGTTATATGGAAAAGACCGGGGGGCTTTTTCCCCGGCTGGATTTTATCGATAAATAAGATGAATGAAAACACTCCCAGGAAAATTGCCGCCGCGGGTGGGATCTTCATCACCCTCAGCGGAATCCTCAACCTCGTCCTGGGGATCCAGATCGGCGCCCTGCATTATTATCCCTATCCAGGCTGAAAAATGGGCCATGTGGGTATCACTGCCGGTTTGGCTGCCATCGGGATCGGGCTGGTAATCACCTTTGCCCTGCCCCGCATGTATCTCCACCAGAACAGAAGGTTGCGAATACTTGGGAGCGCATTTACTTTCATTCTGGGGCATGCAGGTGCTGTTTTTGGAGCCCTTTATGTCGGAACAGTTGGGATGATCCTGTGTTATCTAGGTGGAGTCTGGCTTATGATCGGGTTCCTAAAAGATCCCAAAGATAGCAGTTAACTTTTCTTACAGGTTTGGAGCGGTCTCATCTGATTTTTCAGTCTCGAAACTCGGCAATATGGACTCGATTTCCCGGATAGGTTTGATCAAGTAGCCTGCAATTCCATTAATCACTGCGATAACCCCACCAATTACAATTACAAGACCCATTCCGGCGCCGGGCTCAGTTCCGAAGAACGGACCTAACAAACTGGCGAATTTTCCCCCACCGATCAAAGCCGGTTCGAATACCTTGTCAGCTAACTGACCTGCAAGAAGCTGTCCCAATGGGAAAGATATCGTGGAAATTGCCCCTTCCAAACCGAAAATTCTCCCTTGCAAATCTGGAGCAACCTTTTCTTGGAGGATGGCGATATAAGCGCTGTTTAATATGGGATTGAAGATCGCCATGGTAAACGATCCCACCAGCCAGAATGGCAGGCTCCAGGCCGGGCCAAAGATAAAGGCTCCTAGAATGCCCCATAATATGAAACTCATATTTATAGCATGAATTCTTTTTTTCGGCCCTCCCCAGGCGCTCATGATCAAACCACCCACCAGAAATCCGATTGATCCAGCAGATCTGGTCATTCCCAGGATCAAAGAATCATCACCGGTTTTGGCCAGGATCATTGGGGTCATCAACGGATATCCAAAAGCAGCATGGATATTAGATGCTGTGAAGAGCAGAAAAATCGCTGTGAGACTGGGGCGGTCGAGAATATAGCGAACCCCATGGAGGGTTTCTTTCCAGATGCTCCCTTTTGCATCCTGACTTTCCTGGCTCTGTTCAGGTTGAGGGATAAAAACCATCAATAATGTCACCATTGCCAAGCCAAAGGTTGCCAGGTCAATTAGCATGATCTGATGAATGTCAAGCACAACCAATAGTGCGCCTGCCAGCATGGGTGCAGCGATCCCGGATGCTGAACCAACCACCGTCTTCATACCGTTGGCCCTGGCATATTGCTCCTTAGGAACCATGGTAGTTACTACAGCGGAATACGCTGGATATTGAAATGCCCCAAAAGCACCTGCCAGGGCGCTGGTGGCGTACAGGTGCCAGATTTCTGCTTTACCGGTGTAAAAGAGGATTAATAGGATCACTGTTGAGATCGCGGCACCAGCATCAGACAGTGCCAGCATTAACTTTCGGTTCCAGCGGTCAACCAGGGTTCCTGCTATCGGGCTGAGTAAAACTCCGGGCAAAAAACCGATCACACCTACCAGCACCAGGCCGGTAGCCGTACCCGTCATATCCCAGGCCCAAAGCGTGATGGCAAAATTGGTCATCCGGGTGGCAAAGATCGAGACAAATTGCCCTGCCCAGAGCAGAACAAATCCTCGCATACCTGTTAACTGGGTAGGTGAACTCTTCTTACCGGCGTCCATATTCCCTAACTATACCTGAGGTCACTGATTTCCGGGAAAGGTTTTTGGCCATTTATTGAATATTGGTACAATGAAATGAAAGTGAAGTATGCAGCAGGGAGGAAGAATGACTTTTCAAGATCTGAAAGAAATTCCTGAGCGAGAGATCGTTCCCGGCTACCGAGCCAGGTTCATCCATTCCGATCACATGACCCTGGCTTACTGGGATGTCGATCCCGGGGCGGTGCTTCCAGAACACAGCCACCCCCATGAGCAGATCGCCAACGTCCTGGAAGGTAAATTTGAATTGACAGTGGATGGAGAAAGCCGAACCCTGGAACCGGGAACGATAGTTGTCATTCCTTCGGGCGTACCTCACAGCGGCAAAGCCATCACCCCCTGCCGGCTGCTGGATGCTTTTTATCCCTGTCGGGATGATTACCGGTAACCAAGAACCAATCCCTTCCAACCGGGTTGTATAACGTACGTGAGGAGCATCTATGAACCCCGTATTGTCAGGTACAGGATTTGGCTGGATCGATGTAGAAGGAAAACGAATATCCCACGATATCCTTATTCGCCTGGATGGAGAAGTAACCAAACGCAAAAAGAAACTTTCCAAGGAAATCTACGGCACATCACACATGATCTCCCTGTCTGAGGCAGAGTATATATACCAGGAAGGTACTCTGGAATTGTTGATAGGCGCCGGACAATTTGGTCGGGTGCGCCTCTCACCTGAAGCGGTGGTTTTCTTCCAGGAAAAAGACTGCCCGGTCACCATCCTACCAACTCCCCGGGCGGTCAAGGCCTGGAATGAAAAAGAGGACAAAGTCCTCGGCCTGTTCCACATCACTTGTTGAGTAAATCTGAGTTATAAATAACTAGAAACTCATCTCCATCTAGACACCTAATCGTTAAGAGGATTTAATATGAAATCTGAATCCAAAACTATCGAGCAATACTTGTCCGAGATGCCCGAGGACCGCCGGGAAGCAGTCAAGATAGTCCGTGACACAATTATAAAAAACCTACCCGCAGGCTATGAAGAAGCCATCAATTTTGGCATGATCACCTACCAGGTCCCCCTGGAAATATATCCCGACACATACAACAAAAAGCCGCTCATGTACGCCGCGTTGGCCAATCAGAAGAACCACATGGCTGTCTACTTGACCGGAATTTACATGGATGAGGATCTCTACCAGGTATTTGAGGAGAAATATCGGGAAACCGGAAAACGCTTTGATGTGGGAAAATCCTGTGTACGCTTCCGCAAGCTGGATGATCTCCCCCTTGAATTGATCGGGGAGAGTATAGGAGCAATTGAAATGGATGAGTTCATAAAACGAACCAAGGGTCTTTCAGCCCGCAAAGCCAAAAAAGGGTAAACCGTTCAACTTGAATAAGGACTATATATGATCTCAACACAACACCTGATTGATTTTTATGCCCGAAATGTAGAGATCATTAAAATGCAGACCGGAGATCTCACCCACGAAGAAAGCCTGATCCAGCTGCCTTTTCGGAGCAACTGCCTCAATTGGGTAGTCGGTCATGTTCTGGCTAACCGCTGCAATATCCTGGATCTCCTGGGCGCAGAAGATCTCCGTCCAGAAGTAAATCTCGACCATTATGAAAGGGAATCTGATCCCATAGTGGGTGAAGGTGAAGGTGTTCTGCTTCTGGAAGATCTGATCCATCACCTGGAGGATTCTCAGCTGAGGCTAGAAACTGCTCTTGATCAAGAAACAGAAGAATCTCTCCAGCGGATGGTTCCCTACAGGGACAGGCCAGAAAAAGAAGTCGCCTTCTGGTTATTCTTTTTATATTTCCACGATTCCTACCATGTCGGCCAGACAGAGATCCTCCGCCAAGCTGCTGGTAAAGATGACAAGATCATCTAATAAATTTCAAAGATACAGCTGATACTTCTTGCCACCGGCTGCAGCCCGGGTACAACACCTAGTCCCCCAACCAGTCCAATCCATTGATCAGTGATTAAATATAAAAAGCGGGATCCTGACGGATCCCACTTTTCGTTTTCTCGACGACTGGCTAAGCAATCTTTCTTGTCTTTGGCTGAGTCTGGTTTCC
>CAZOUN010000058.1:0-16871 GCA_964582965.1 uncultured Anaerolineales bacterium
AAAATCAAAGAAGAACTGGATAAATTAACAGTCCTCGAAGCAGCAGAATTAGTTAAGATGCTGGAAGAGGAATGGGGTGTATCTGCTGCTGCCCCGGTAGCCGTTGCTGCTGCAGCCGCTGGCGGCGACGCTGGTGATGATGCCGACGCCAAGACCGAATTTGACGTTGTCATTAAAGAAACCGGACCAAAGAAAATCGAAGTAATCAAGGCCATCCGCGCAATCACCAGCCTGGGTCTGAAAGATGCCAAAGATATGGCAGAAACTGCAGACTCCAAGGTAATCGAAGGTGCTGGCAAAGAAGCCGCAGAAGAAGCAAAGAAACAATTGGAGGAAGCTGGCGCTACTGTCGTGCTTGCTTAATCAATCAAACGGGTTCAGAAAGGCCGCCGAGGATTATTCCAAGGCGGCCTTTTGCTTTAAAATACTAAACAGATAAACATCCCATGTCTTTAAGAAATAACTTTATCCTATATATCCTGTCAAGACATCTGAAGTTTGTTATCAGGGGAGAACTCTGCCATAGCGCTTTCATTACGAGGAAGTGCAGCTCCCGAAACAACCTGAATTAAAACCATACTATGACTGAAATTAATTAACTGAAAAACGAACGAGCAGGAAAGTTTGATCACTAAAGAAATAAGAAAATTCCAGATAAATGAGGTTCAGATTACCGCGTCGTCACCATTTCGTTTAAGTTTCTCGCAATGACTGTTGGATATTATTTTTATTTGGAATTAAATGATCGGATTCAGTTTGTGTTAATCAGGTTAACTACCGCTGACTTTCACTCGCTTTTTGACACAACGAATCTCCCCCATAGGCTAACCACTCATCAAGGCGGGCACTGTGGTCCAAACCGTTCCTGGCATCTTTATAGATCCTTATCCCCCAATATACATAACGGGTAGTTTCTGCAGTCCACTCTTCTTCGGGAAGGGATGCACCATAAATACCGCCGTTATATCCCGCCAATGCCGATCGTGAATTACCACCAGCTTCCTTTGCTTGACGCAAATACTGCAGACCTCTTTTGGCATTGCTGTTGGGCTGGAAGGGATTTTCCCCTTCTTGAAAATGATATGGCATGACCTGGAAAAGTCCTTTAGCACCTGCGCCTGATTCAGCCATAATAAAACCGCAAGATTCGATCTGCATCACAGTTGCTACCAGATTGGGATCTAGCTGATAAATTTCAGCCCAGTTAATGATTTCCTCCCCCCAATATTGAACTTCAGGAGTAAAAACTGATGATAAACTAGTTCGGGATTCTACGGGCAGAGCAGCGGCAAGGGCAGGGGATTCCGCCTGGACGATCTCTATTTTGCTTAATCCAATAACAAGTAAAGAACTGGTAAGGAGTACGGCAAGAACGGGTATTATAAAACGACACAGACAGCCTGGAGAACGAAAATAGGCTGCCTGCGTGTCAGAAGGAGTAGGAGGAGAAGAATACATTAATTCACTTAGTGTTGATCTCTACCCTGGGCGGAAAGCGGCTGATAGGCAGGCTCATGGTGCGGTGCCCGAACAGCCGGTTTGGGGGATGGTCTGTATCCGGGAGAGGGTTTCTTGCGGCTGGATACCGGAGCCTTGCGGGATGAAGGGGCAAACTCTACTATGAATTGGTCCTTGCCGAAGTATCGGTCACCTGCGATGGAGAAAAGGCCGATGATCAGAACACGCAGAAGCCAGATCATTACTGCAACAAAGATCGGTACGATCTTGATCAGGGTTTGGCGGGCGATGACAGCGTTGCCCAATGTCTCGTGATTAACAATGGCAATTGATACGCCCCACCAGGTCAATAATGCGTTCATGGTGGCTGCGATCAACCAGGCGGCAAAAAGATACCAACTTTCAGTTTGCTCACCGACTTTGCCTTCAGGAGTGAATAAACGAGCAATACCGGCAAAATCGATTCCGCAGAAAGCGATGGCCAGGATGGTAGCCCAGCGGACACCCCAGAACTGCAGACCACCGAGCAGGTCGGTCAGCGCAAAATCAGTAGTACTGTAATTGAAAATCTCAAAAGCTACCAATGCCGTGATGATCAATAGACCAAAAATAACACCTCGTTTGATCTGGATTCGTTCGGGTATAAAAGGAATGCTGTTGGCGGACATAATGTACCTCCCTAGAAATAAAAAGATAGAACAATCGTTCTGTTGCTCTAATATAGAACATATATTCTAATTTGTCAAGAGCTTATCGACAGATATTATCTGTTAAAATAAAAGTACATGTAAATGAGAAATCACACTATGAAAAGAATTTGGTCTCCCTGGCGTATGAAATATATCCAAAATAGTAAATCAACAGATGTATGTCCTTTTTGCGCGGCGCTTGGGAGTTCTGAGCCCGCGGATCATTATCTTCTTCATAAAGGGGAGAAGGTATTTGTGATCCTCAACCGCTATCCGTATACCACCGGCCATTTGCTGATCCTGCCGCTGAAGCATGAGGAGAATATGTCCGGCCTGGATCCAGAAACGAGAAGTGAATTGATGGAAATGATCAATTATGCCCTCGAGGTTCTGGGCCAGATCTATCATCCTGAGGGTTTTAATGTGGGCATGAATATGGGGGAAGCAGCCGGTGCCGGAATTCCAAAACACCTGCACTGGCATATTGTTCCTCGCTGGTTGGGAGATACTAACTACATGACCGCAGTGGGAGAGGTCCGGGTGCTGCCTGAGACTTTGGAAGATACATTCCAGAAGATCAGCGCTGTTTGGTAAGTTCTTATTCATACGAGTGAGTTTTTTTCAATCAGAGGAGGGGAAATGACCATAAATTTACATGAGATGAGTATCAATGATTACCAGGAGATCTACAGCCTGTGGGAAAAGAGCGACAATATCGGGCTCAGCAAAACCGATTCTCTACACAGCATCGAAAAATTCCTGGAACGGAATCCGGGCATGAGCTATACGGCGTGGGCGGAAGGCAAACTGATCGGTTCTGTATTATGCGGCCACGACGGACGGCGGGGCTATATCCATCACCTGATGGTGCACCCGGATTTTCGCCGGCAAGGGTTAGGACAATCGCTGGTCAGCCGCTGCATGTTTGCCTTGACCCGGATCGGGATCCAGAAATGCCATCTCTTTATTTTTGAGGATAATGATGGTGGCCAAAAATTTTGGGAGAGCCTGGGATGGACCAAGCGGGTGGAATTGACAATGATGTCGCAGCAGATCCTGGAGTGAGATTGATCATTTTAAACGATAAACCTCGGAGGTTTTAAGAACCTCCGAGGTCTTTTTTTTGTTTACAACAAGTCTGAGAGAACCTAGTTTGAAAATAGTTGGTTGATCGCGAGCTTGAGGCTCCTGAGCGCACCGTTCGACGGGGAGTGGCCCTTGCGAGCGACCTGTGCCAGTCTGAAATTCTCGGCCTGTCGTAACAGTTCATCCTGCTTGATCTTGTAGTCAGATAAATTTGCGTTACACATTGTATTCTCCATTTCCGTGTAATCGAATTTTCAAAACCTGGTTATTTGGCTTCTGAAAGGGTCAGTGCTTGTTGTCCAGATAAGCCAATTAACCTGGCGAATCTAATGATCAGCCCCGAGATCAAGTTGGTGGAGCCGGTGGCTAATTTTG
The DNA here is from genome assembly GCA_964582965.1 of uncultured Anaerolineales bacterium. GTDB lineage: Bacteria > Chloroflexota > Anaerolineae > Anaerolineales > UBA11858 > B10-G9. The sequence goes on from CAZOUN010000058.1 coordinate 3,609, forward strand.
CCATCCGGTACGCTTTCGCCTGTCTGATCATTTCATCCTGTTTCATTCTGAAATCTTCTAAATTTGCTGTAAACATCGTTTTCTCCTGTTCTTTATTGATTATTGATTACAGTATATCAAAATAATTGAGTTTGTCAAGGGTATATATAAGAAATATCAATATATATATCAATATTCTTAATATTCCCCTAAGATTTCGTAGTATTTTGAGTGTTTTTGTGTGAAAAATTCCCTAAGTACTATCCCTAGAGGTGGGTTTTGGTTGAGATTTTTGGGTATTTTGTTGATTTTCGGTTGAGAACGGGATTTTTATGCCTGCCTATTGCCCACACTTCCGAAGTCTTGAGGGTTGGGACAAATTTGCCTGATACTGATATGACTTCGGAAGTTTGTTATAAATTAAGAAAAGATTGGAATCCTGAGAGGGACCTGCTGCCAAATGTCCTCAGGCGAGGACGTAATCTTTACCCATCTGTCTGTGAGAGGGTGGTCCTTCCGCCAGTCTGTCATTGCGAGGGTGATTATCCCGAAGCAATCTATACTTAATCTAACAGTGATATTTTATTAAATTGCTGATTGATCGACTAGAACAATTACCCAGTATCCGGTAATTATTAGTATTAGCGAAGAATCCAGAAGTATAGAGTTAAGATTGCTTTGTCATTCACTGCGTTCTCTCCTCGCAATGACAGTTTCATTTTAGTATTGAATTGTCTGGGATTTTTATGCCTTGAATCAAGACTCCCGGAGCATTTCAAAGCTGCAGGAGTTGATACTGACTGAAAGGACTCAGTTCCTTATTTGATGCCCAAACTTCCGAAGTCTTAAAGGGACTCTTTTTACAGAGCGCCGCACTCAAGAATTCGGAAGTATTTCTTAAATCCCTACAGTGCGTTCAAAATACTCAAGATCACCCAGATCCCGGTCAGGGTCAAGAAAACGCCATTAATGATGCTGAAAACTTTGGGTCCTTCGAATTTCTTGTTTTTGATTACGCCAAAGACGCGGGTGATGCCGCTGCCGATGGCCATGATAGCTGGCAAAAATCCCACATAATAGCCCCAGCGCAAACTCAGCTGGATCAGAAACAGGGGGAGGAAATATATGAAGATCAGGAAGGAAACACCCAGCAGGTACTGGTTCAACGTTCCAGCTTCTTGATAGGTCTCGAACCGGATTTCATCGAATGTGTAAAGGATCTGGAAGAACAGCATTACCAGGTAAGCGACCAAAAAGGGGTCAACGAACATCGGATTTCTCCTATATATTTTCTAATCAGTTGAGCAGCTTCTGAAGGATCTCACGCACTGCCTGGGGGTCGGCTTTGCCGCCAGATTTGGCCATCACCTGGCCGATAAGCCAGCCGATCACGCCGCCTTTGCCCGATTTGAACTGGGCCGCCTGGTCCGGGTTGGCATCGATAACCTCCTGGCAGAGGCCTTCGATCGCACCGCTATCAGTCAGCTGGGCCAGTCCTTCATCATCAACGATTGCCGCAGGATCTTTGCTTTGTTCTTGCACTTTGCGGACCAGATCCTTCCCTGTGCTGGTGTTAATGATGCCTTCGTCTACCAGCTTGATGATCTGGGCCATTTTATCGGGAGTCAAGAATAATTCTTTTATAGGTATATCGAGGTCATTCACCAATCCCAGCAGGTCGTTGATAAGCCAGTTGGCGGCAGTTTTGGCTTTGCCGCCGTAGATTTCCAACAGCTCTTCAAAATAATCGGATAGGGCCCGGTCGCTGGTCAGCAGCTGCGCTTCCTTGATGGAAAGCTGATGCTCTTTAATGAAACGCTCTTCGCGCGCTTGGGGCAGCTCCGGCAGGCTGTCGAGCAGTTCCTGGATCCGTTCTTCATTGAGGGTGACTGCCAGCAGGTCCGGTTCCTTGAAATAGCGGTAATCGGCTTCGGTTTCTTTGGAGCGCATCTTGGAGAGGGTTTTGGTTTCCTCGTTCCAATCCAGGGTCCAGGATTTGATCGTTCCGCCGGCTTCAACTTCCTTGATCTGGCGGCTGATCTCGGCATTCATGGCTTCCCGACCGTGTTCGATCGAGTTCATATTCTTGATCTCAGTTTTTGGATTGAGGATGGTGGCGCCTTTTTCGCGAATGGACACATTGGCGTCAAAGCGCATTTTTCCTTTTTCCATGTCGGCATCGGAGACACCGATCCAGCGGGCCAATTTTCTCAGGTAGTGGATGAATGCGGCTGCTTCATCGGCGGAGCGCAGGTCCGGACTGGTAACCATTTCCACCAGGGGAACACCGCAGCGGTTGAAGTCCAGCAGGCGCCGTCCGGGTTTGTGAACTGTTTTCCCGGCATCCTCTTCGATATGCAGTTTTTCGATCCTGACCTGGCGGGTGCTGCCATCTTCCAGGGGCAGGTCCACATAGCCGCCTTTGCCAATGGCAATATCATATTGTGAGATCTGGTAGCCTTTGGGCAGGTCGGGGTAGAAGTAGTTCTTGCGGTCAAAATAGGAGACCGGCAGAACTTCTGAATGCAGGGCACTGGCTAAAAGAGCGCCTTTTTCGATCACGGCCTGGTTGGGGACGGGCAGCACGCCTGGCTGACCGGTACAAACCGGGCAGATATTGGTATTGGGCGGATCCCCCCAGGAATCGGCTTTGCAGGAGCAAAAGATCTTGCTGTTAGTGTTGAGCTGAATGTGAATTTCTAAACCGATGACGGTTTCGTATTGGGTCATAATTCTTCCTGATTGATGGGCTTGTTCATCACCCTTTTTTACCACAGTTTACCCCCTTTTCGGGGGTGATTTTTCCAGGTGTTGTACCTGCTATTATACATGGAGTATAATTAACATCATGAAGAAATCCACCTGGTTCTTGATCCTGGTCAGCCTTTTGGTTGCGGTCGGCATGGTTGTAACCCTGCCGCTGAGCGCGCCGGTGATGGCTGCGCCCAACCCCCAGATGACAAATTTTCCCACCCCGACACCGGGGTCGGATGGCCGGATCGTTTATGTTGTTCAGGAAGGGGATACGCTGTGGCGCATCGCTGCGGTAGCGGGTATTAACGTGGCCGACCTGCGCGACATGAATTTCCTAGACGCGGATGATATCGTTTTTGTGGGAATGCAGCTCTTTTTGGGATTAGGCGGACCCTCAGGGGACCAGCCCACCCAGGCGCCTGCTGCCACAGCTTTTGCCCCTGAACCAACTGTTACTCCAATCCCCGGGAACGGCACATTATGCGTCCTGCTCTTTGAGGACCTGAACGGGGACAGCATGCGCCAGGAAGAAGAGATCAGCCTTTCTGACGGCGCTATTAACATCAGCAACCGTGACGGATCGGTTTCAATCACGGAAGATACGCCGGCCCACGATCCAAATTCTGATACTGAGGATTATTTATGCCGGGACCGTTTAATGGAAGGGGATTACAACGTCAGTGTGGCTATCCCGGAAGGGTATAACCCTACCACATCGCTGAATGCTCCCATCACCCTGGTGCAGGGTGATATCACCTACCTGACCTTCGGGGCCCAGGCCGGCTCAGTTGTGATCGATGAAACCGCGAATCTGCCTGAAACTAGCGGTAGCACCCCGCTGCTAGGGATCATGGGTATACTGCTCTTATTGGGCGGGATCGGTTTGGGCGTGTACTCGGTTTGGTTTCGGAGAAAGTAAGTAGTAAGTAGTAAACATAGGGACTGAGTTCTCCAAAAGGACTCAGTCCCTTTTTTTATCCCACACTTCCGAAGTCTTATGGGTTTGGAAAAATTATTCTGATCTTGAACTGACTTCGGGAGTTTGTTTTACCTAAGAAAGGACTGAAGTCCTGAGAGGGGCCTCGCTACGCTCGGGCCAAACGTCCTCTGGCGAGGACGTCATCCTTACCCACCTGTCTGTGAGAGGGTGGTCCTTCAACAAGTCTGTCATTGCGAGGGTGATAATCCCGAAGCGATCTCTTTTAAATCCTACTGAAATTCTCAGTCCCTCGCTATCGCCCACACTTCAGAAGTCTTGAGGGTTGGGACAAATTATTCTGAACCTTATATGACTTCGAAAGTTTGTCTTTACGATAGAAAGGACTTAAGTCCTGAGAGGGGCCTCGCTACGCTCGGGCCAAACGCCCTCTGGCGAGGACGTAATCTTTACCCACCTGTCTGTGAGAGGGTGATCCTTCCACCAGTCTGTCATTGCGAGGGTGATTTTCCCGAAGCAATCTGTACTAAATCTTTCTGGAATTTTTATTCCTTGTCTATCGCCCACTCTTCCGAAGTTTTGAGGGAAGGCTTATGTTCGTCTGATCCTGTACAGACTTCGGAAGTTTGTCTTTACGATAGAAAGGACTGAAGTCCTGAGAGGGGCCTCGCTACGCTCGGGCCAAATGTCCTCTGGCGAGGACGTAATCTTTACACACCTGTCTGTGAGAGGGTGGTCCTTCAACAAGTCTGTCATTGCGAGGGTGATATTCCCGAAGCAATCTGTACTAACTTTATCTATAATCAAAATGAAATCGCTGATTTATTAACAATCAGGTATGCTTCCTAAATGAGAGTCGATTGCAAATGAGAATAATTCCAGATGTATTCAGTACAGATTGCTACGTCCACTTCACTACGTTCAGGCTTTTCGTAATGACAGTGGTATTTTGGTTTTAGATTATCTGGAGATTAATCCTAGACGCTGTCAGCCGGAGCGGTTCAATCGTGGTTAAATGAAAAGGGCGACCCAGCGGGTCGCCCCTACGATTTAATTTGAGATTTCTTCCCCTGTCTCCCGTCCCCAGTCAGCGCTCCGCGTTACTCGTATCCATTCGGATGCCCCTGATGCCAGGCCCAGGCACTGGCAATGATATCCTCAAGCGCCGGTATCTGAGGTTCCCAGCCCAATTCCTTTTTGATCTTGTCCGAGGACGCCACCAGGCGGGGGCTGTCGCCTGGCCTCCTGGGTGTCTCTTCGGCCGGTATGGGATGTCCGGTGACCTTTCTCGCGGTGTCGATCACTTCTCGGACCGAGTAGCCAACCCCGTTGCCCAGGTTGTAGACCAGCTTCTCTTCTTTTTTGAGGGCGTCCAATGCCAACAGATGGGCCGAGACAAGGTCAGTGATGTGGATGTAATCGCGGATGCAGGTGCCGTCCGGGGTGGGGTAGTCCGTGCCGTAGATCTTGATATCCTGGCGCTGTCCCAGCGGGACCTGGAGCACGAGCGGGATCAAATGCGATTCCGGGATATGGGCTTCGCCCTGGTCGGGCAGCGCGCCGGCAGCGTTGAAGTAGCGCAGGGCGGCGTAATGCAGGCCGAAGATCTCGCGGTAGAATTCCAGCACTTCTTCGATCATCAGTTTGGTATGACCGTAGACGTTGACCGGTCCCAATAGGGAATTCTCGCTGAGCGGTTGGTCGCTAGATTGATAGACCGCGGCTGTGGAGGAGAGCACAAAACGTTTCACGCCGGCCCGGGTAGCGGCATCAATCAAATTGACCGAATTCATCAAATTGTTTTGGTAGAATTTTGGGGGCGTTTTCATGCTTTCCCCGGCCTCGATGAAGGCTGCGAAATGCATCACCGCATCAAAGCTATCTGTGGCAAGGGCTGCTATCAGGTCCGTCGTATTGGCCAGGTCGCCTTGAATGAAAGTTGCTTTTTCCGGGACCGCCTGCCGATAGCCGGTGACCAGGGAATCGTAGACCGTCACCTGGTGCCCAGCTTCTAAAAGTTTGCGGACCGCCATCGATCCGATATATCCCGCCCCGCCTGTTAAGAAGATTTTCATTTGTTTTTCCTTATCGATGTTGTTTCATCCATAGTCTACCATTATTGTAGATATATAATAAAGTCAGTAGCGGTGGGGGAGTTGGTACAGGGTAAGGTCAGTTCCAGAAACCGCGGCTTGAAAGAACATCCATACCCGCTAAACTCATTATTGTTTATGAATCGAATAAAAAGATCCTTAGGGAACTTAGTGTCAATTATCATGGAGTAGGTTTCGCTGTGATAACGGAAATAGGTTGAGAATACAGTTATCGGAACCTAACCGTTCAGAGTTCAAGATCTTCCAAATACCAAATCGCCATGCTGTTAAGCAAGGTGATTTTCTTATGTAATACTTATGATGGAAGCCTTGATATATCACTAGTTAGTGATATATTGGTTGCATGAGCCAATCATATGGAAAGAAGAATAATCAGAACTTGAAACTTCTTGTAGTCATGGCCCGGACAAGAAAAGCCATGGAACGAATCATGTCCCCACGCTTCCGAGCAACTGGATTGACCCAGACTCAATTCGAGGTACTGGAAGCGCTTTATCACAAAGGGCCCATGACCATCCAGGAGATCATTGAGACTATCTTTTCTACCAGCGGAAATATCACAGTTGTAGTTGAGAATCTGGTTAAAGCCAATTTGGTGACCAAAAAAACAGGGGAGGATGACCGGAGGATCCGCTGGATCAACATCACTCCAAGAGGGGAAAAGATCATTAGGGATTTTTTTCCAGGCCATTTAGAGGATCTTGACCATGCTTTTACAGGGCTAGATTCTAATGATAAAGAGCAGCTGACAAAATTATTAAAGAAATTAGGTAAAAATATTTAAGGGAGCATTAATTATGAGTGGACAAAAAGTATTGATTATCGGTGGTGGAATAGCAGGAACAACATTAGCAAAGGAGTTAATCAAAGGAAAACAACCAGTATCTATCACACTGGTAGAACCAAGAGAATATTTTGAGGTGCCCTTTGCCCAGCTGCGGGGGTTAACCGATCCGGAAGGTTTTGCTCGGGAGATTCGAAAACCACTTGGAGATCTGCTTCCGGACGTGAATATCGTTCAAGGCAGGGCGTCAGGTTTTGATGGACAGACTGTTACTTTGGAGAACGGGACAAGAATCCCGTATGACTGGTTGGTATTGGCCACCGGATCGAGTTTTGGCCAGTGGCCGTTTCTGAATGGTGATGAAACGACCATCTCTGAACGCTTATCAAGTTTCCGCAAATACGGGAAAGAATTATCAGATGCAAAAAGTGTCCTGATCATTGGAGGTGGTCCGGTGGGTGTTGAGCTGGCGGGCGAGATCAAATCCAAGTGGCCTGAAAAAGAGCTGGTTCTCATCCAGGGAGGAGACCGGCTGCTGAACCAACTCAGCGAAAAAATGTCCCATAGGGCGGAAAGTGTCCTGGCTGAAATGGGTGTTCAGGTGGAGACAGGCAAAATGTTATTGCGGGATGCGAATACATGGAAGGATAGCTCAGGCAAAAACTACACTGCTGACCTAGTCATTCCAGCTGTTGGAATCGATCTCAACACAAACTGGATCTCAGGGGTAGAGAAGACCGAGCGCGGTGCCCTCATTGTTGATCCTGATCTGCGGCTGAAAAACTTCAAGAATGTCTTTGCTATCGGTGATATCAATGACGTTCCGGAGATCAAGATAGGTGCTCTGGCAGTCCAGCAAGCCAAACTGACAGCTAAGAACCTTCAGAGACTGATCTCTGATAGTGACAAGGAGTTAAAGCCTTATAAACCCTCATCCCCCGTTAGTCTGGTGACTCTGGGATGGAAAAAAGGCGCGGTTCAGGTTCCATTTGGCCATCCCCATTTCCTGGCATTTTTGAAACAAAAGGATTTGCTTGTCAGTAATTTCCTGTAATGATAATCAGTGAAAACACCTCTATGATTTCCATCCGGATTAAGTGAGCTAATTTATTGCCTTTTGTGCCCTTGATTTCATTCTCCTTCGGAACAGATAACGATCACTTGTTCACTATTCTGCAGATGGCAAAGTATTTTCAAGGGCTGCATTGGCCAGGGCGACCACATTTTCCAGGGACCCGGCCTTTAATCCCAGCAGATATTCGGTTCCATCATAGATCCAGGATATTTGGGCGTCGCTGCAGTTTGCACCGCATTGAGATTCTACAAAAAACCCGGGGATATTATGAGCAAGCTGGAGCGGGATAAAACTGGAGGTCCCCAGGATGGGCAGGATCGTAGCTTCAGCGCCACCACCTGCATCGATCATTCGGGCTGCCAAACTCCCGTAATGGCAGGCGCCTGCTCCATGACAATCTTCACCAAAATCTAAACTGATTACATAACTTCCATATTCTGCCCTGGTGAGATAAGGAACCAGGGGGGGGAGTCCTTCTTCAGTGGGAAACTCGGGCGGCAGAATAGGAGAGATTCCTGTAGTAGCCAAGGATTCAAGGACTGTTTCAAATCCAAGCGGCATTATTCGGGGTGATATCTCAATGATCTCCTTATCGACAGGGATCAATGAAGTTGTACCTGCAATCAGGTCGTGGCGGATCCTACCCAGGGCGTTGGGATCCTGGTATTCAATCACTTCATCATTGATCCACTTCGGGTTGAAGGATTTTGAAATAATAATGGATATGCTCTTCTGACTTTGATCAGAGAAATCATACAGGTAAAGTGTAACCGGATCTTGTTGGATCAAGAATCTCTGATATCCGGTCACCTCGAAAAATACTGGGAAATCGCTGTAAAGCAGCTGTCCAGTGTTCGGGTTCAAGGCATATTCATGTTCTAGACTCAGAGCAGTCAATTCATATGGAGTATATTGCCAGGTATCGATCTCAACCTGGTAAAAATACAGGGGTCTATACGTTGCTTGATAGGTGCCCCAGAAAACCCCGCTGTCCCTTGACCACTTCCCCAGATCAAGGTATAGGTTGCCGAGCTCCGGCGAAAAGGTCTTTACCTGGTTGCCTCCCGGGTCGAGGAAGATCAATTGATCTTCACCAATGCCTCCAGATCCATGTTCAACTACTGCTATGAGCGACTGATCCGGAGCGACCCGGAAATCTATGCTATCAGATGTATAGATATTTTCCCCCAAGCCTTTCGTATCATATTTCCACAGTTCTTGCATCCAGCCTTCCTCATCACCGCCCCACTGCCTGATGATATAAAGGGTGCCGGCGTGGTATTCAGCCGCATGATAGTGATTCTCATCCACGTTTTCGAGGGTCAGGAATAACATCTCCTGTCCATCTTCCAGGTTGACCACCCTGATATCCGCAGCTATTTCTTTCTCAGGCTGGGAGGTGATTGTGATTTCATATTCTGGGGGTTCACCAGGAGAGAGAGCATTGGAAACCTCTGGAGACGTGATCAAATCATCCTCACCAGGCACTGACGTGGACGTTTCTATGGTTCCACATCCCGCCAGAATAATAATTGCTGCGATAAAGGATAATCCCCGAATATGTCTTTTCATCATTTCCTTCCTTACATAGATGGCTTAATGGCATTCATGATAATTTTACCAGAGGAGTTTCCCCGACCTGGATGCAGCAAAGGATCCTGGGTTCGAGAAAGAACCTATTGTCCAGACCAGTCTGCGATTGCGATGGGTTCTTTGACTCCGCTGTGGGGATACATAAAAAACCCCTTGAGATTTCAAGGGGTTCGGGATGGCGTATTTATATTTCTATCGGGTTAGGTCTCAGTGATATTTCATTCCAAGATTAAACGCCCTTTTCAATAAAAAAATCTATTACTCCGAGATTAACATCAATTTCATCGGCTATTTCCACCAGTTTTTCTTTGCTGATCCCCTGCTGATCGCAGTATTCTATGACTGCAGGTTTTTCGGATAAGATTGGAAGACCAAAGGCGCTTTGAAGCCAAAGTGATACACCCCTGTTTATTTTCTCTTCATCAATTTCGTTATCAGAAAAAATACCCAGAAGTTCTTCCCGGATCATATCACCATATTTTCTTAACACCGACTGGATCTTTCCTTCATAACTGGTTTTTACTGATACAGCAACTTTCACCAATACCCTGGAAATTTCCAAAATTTCATCTTGTGTGAATTCCAATCCCAGCAAGATCTTCTGGAAGGCACTGTTAAATTCAAGGGGGATCTGATCCTGGGCTGCTAAGGTATCGATATCAAGCAAATTCCAATCCCTTAGAATACTTACTGCCGTTACAGCCCTACCAGGATCCTCATCGCAATATTGGCGGATAATGGAGAACATTAAGCTTTCCCAGCGGTCAGATTCATAGATCCAGGTTCGAGGCGGCAGATCAAACGCGTGGATATTAATTGAATCTTGAAGTTCTTTGATAGTATCCATTTATAATTTCCTTACCGATAATCTAATAGTCAACAATTATTGGAGAAGGCTCTTGCAGCTTCAGTGTCATACATATGAATATTGTTTTCTTTCACTCTATTTCAGTGGATATTTCTCAATATAGTGGGTGATAACCAGTTCATTCTTTATATATATTTTATCCATTTATTTGATATATATTCCTTTCAGAATTGACAAGTAAGAATTTGCAACCCGCCTCCTCACCTAGTCTCCCTATCTCACCTTCTCCGAGTCAATCCATCCCCTGATTATTAATCACTATCAGAATAGGTAGGTTTTACACTATATAATAAGGAAAAAGACCCTTCCCCAAAGGAGCTATCATGACTTTCGACCCTCATGCCATTCGCGACCAGTTTCCCGGATTAAAACGCAGCGCGATCTTCCTGGACAACCCGGCCGGGACGCAGATCGTGCAAAGATCCCTCGATCGGATCACGGACTATCTTATAAACACCAACGCCAACCATGAGGGAGTCTTTGCCACCAGTCGCGAATCGGATGCGGTGATCGAAGAGGCCCGCCAGGCCGCCGCAGATTTTCTCAACGCCCCGCGCCCGGAAGAGATCACTTTCGGCCCCAATATGACCAGCCTGACCCTAAACCTCAGCCGCTCGATCGCCAGAACGCTGGAACCGGGCGATACCATTGCGGTCACTCGCCTGGATCATGATGCCAATATCACGCCCTGGACTTTGATCGCGGCCGACCGGGGCTGTGATGTTGCCTGGGTCGATTTTGATGTGGAAGATGGCCGGCTGCTGATGGATTCCTATCAAGATGCCTTGGATAAAAAACCGAAACTGGTGGCGTTGGGGTATGCCTCCAATGCCCTGGGAACGATCAATCCGGTCAAGCAGATGACAGAAATGGCTCATCAGGTCGGAGCCCTGGTCTATGTCGACGCGGTCCAGTACGCTCCCCATGGGCCGATCGATGTCCAGGACCTGGATGTGGATTTCCTGGCCTGTTCGGCTTATAAGTTCTATGGCCCCCATATCGGGATCCTGTACGGCCGCTTCGACCTGCTGGACGAGCTGATGGCCTATAAGGTGCGTCCCGCTTCCGACAGTTTGCCCTGGAAGTTTGAGACCGGCACCCCCAACTTTGAGGGCATTGCCGGTGTTTTGGGCGCACTGGAATATTTTGAGAATCTCGGTACCGTTTACGGAGCAGAATATAACTCCCAATACGAGGACGATTTTGAGGGGAGGGCACTGCTCCTCAAACAGGGCTTGGCCGCAGTTCAGGATTATGAATACCAGCTTTCCCTCAAGATGCTCGAAACTTTAAAGCAGGTTCCTGGTTTAAAGATTTACGGCCTGGATGATCCTCAGAGTGTGCAGGAAAGAGTGCCTACTTTTGCGGTGAACCTGGAAGGTGTGCATCCTCACCAGCTTGCCAGGCTGTTGGATGAGCGGGATATCTACGTCTGGGACGGCAACTACTATGCTATTTGTGCTTCCGAGGTGCTGGGTGTGGAAAAGTCGGGCGGCATGGTCCGCATCGGCGCCGCCCATTACAACATCGTTGATGAGGTCGATAGGCTGGGGGAAGCGTTAAATGAGATCAGTATGACTAAAAAATGACCGGGGACGGGAGACGGAAGACCGGTATAAGCTTCGCTTATGACTGGGGACGAATCCTTCGACTCCCCCCCTCGATTGCCTCGGAGTCGGCTCAGGACAGGGAAAATTAAATGTGTAAGTTGTAAAACAATTAAATTCTAGTTTTAGAAAGCATTCAGAATAATTCCAAGGGGTCCATGGCTGGATAATACCTGAATTGGCTTACTACTTACGATTTACTACTTACGCATCACGCATGTTACAATCCTAGTAAATGACCAAAAAATTTGTTCGAACGTTGATCCTGACAATAGTATTCACATCCGTACTAACAGGCTGCAACCTGCCATTCCGCCAGACGCCGATAGAGATCCCGCCCACACAAGAACTGAATTTGCTGGCTACGCTGACCCAACAGGCTATTGAGCTTGATGTTCAGGAGACATTAACTGCACCCACGCCCGAACCAACACTTCCAGTCACTCTGACCCCTATCCCACTTGTGACTTTTAACCCCACCGCAACTTTCCAGGAGTTCCCCGCCAACGAGGTTAAGTTCTCCGGCGGAGGCACGATTGACTATTACCAGAGAGATATCAAGGCCCGGGAAGAACATGTGTTTTTGATCGAAGCCGGGGCGGGACAGAACCTGATCGTTGTGGCATCATCGGAGGGTGATCAGGTCTATTTCAAGATCGAAAGCCTGGAAGATGGGTTTGTCTTTGTTCCCTATACGGATGAGGTATCCTCGGTCCGGATTCCGCTGCCCCAGACCGCGATCTATCAAATCACCCTGACCAGTCCCGGGAACAGCCGCTATTTTCTCTCCTTTGAGGTGCCGGCGGTTCTGCCGGTTTCCCCGGGTACCAACCTGCTTCAGGTGGAAGGTTATCTCGACGTGCTGGATGATTTCCACCCGGCTTCTCCCACCCGTGTACGCTATCTGATGCAGCTCCAGGCCGGCAGTGTCTTGAATGTCAGGCTTGCCTCACCGGCATTGGAGGGCTTTGCTTTGGCCCTGATCGGGGCTGACGATGGCCAGCCCTTCCTAAGACACGAGGTCCAATCCACTTTCATAGATAATTTTTCGGTGCCAAAAAGTCAGGGGTATTACCTGGATGTTTATTCTCTTTCTGGAAAATCGGCGGAATTTTCACTGCAGGTTGACGTAGGGGAGTAGGGTTGAGAGAGATGGGGGATAGAAGTTGGAGGACGGGGAGATTGTGTGGCGTATATTCTAAGTCGTAATGTGATTAATTCCCCGTAATAGGATATTCTCAGATCGTTAACAAGAAATCCATGGTTGGTGGATACCTGAATCGACTTACTATTTACGGCTTACTACTTACGTTCTATACCTTTCGCCCCAATCTGGGCAGAAAATTCGACACAACCGGGCTTTCCTGAACATGAAGATAACGTTTTACAAACTCAGGCCTTGGGTAGGATCCATTCATCACCAGCTAAAAAAAGGAATAAATCATGGAAGAAAACAACGAGCCGAAACACAAAATGTACTGGCAGTCCTCCTCGATCTGAACTGAACCCCAAAAACAGGACACGAAATAAAACACCTCTCGTACAATATAAG
>CAZOUN010000059.1:0-16703 GCA_964582965.1 uncultured Anaerolineales bacterium
TATTGGGTAGTTCTAATTGTCATCATGAGGAATTCTAATTGTCATTAAGCGGTCGAGTAAGATTTATCCCCGTGGGTCTTTCTACTCTATAAACCGGTAGATCAGACTTTTGCTTATCGAGGAGAAGAATAGATGAATACTAATTCAAAAGTTGATAAATATTTTGGAGAACTGGATAATCCATTAAGTCCGTTATGGCTGGAAATCAGGAATATCATTCTCGGTGCTGATCCGAAAATGGAGGAAGATATAAAGTGGGGAGCGCCAACCTTCATTTATAAAGGCAATTTAGCTACTTTCAATCCCAGGGCAAAAAAGTTTGTTAATTTAACATTCCACACCGGTGCAACAATCGAGGACCCCGAGAGTGTCCTGGAAGGAGATGCAAAAGAAGCTCGGGTCTTTAGAATTAACTCAATTGAAGACCTAAAATCTAAACAAGGGGGATTGGTAAAAGTTGTTAAAAACTGGATTCTGATGAAGGATGGTTGATCAGAGGTCAAGAGAATGGTAAATTTATGAATAATTCAGTCTTGTTTAGAGTGATTGTAGGCGTGATTCTAATGATGGCTCTTTTTATATCAGGATTTTACCGAAAACGTGCTCGTGAAGAAGGGGGTATGATCAAACGCCAGGAAGAAGGCTGGTTTATCCTTGTGTTGCGCATGGGATTTGGACTGCCATTATTGATTGTGATCCTTCTTAATATTTTTTGGCCGAGTACTTTAACCTGGGCCAAATTTGATCCTCCCGGCTGGCTTCGTTATACCGGGTTGGCAATGGCAATTCTGTGTGTTCCCCTGTTCTGGTGGGTTTTCAGTAGTATCGGAAAGAATGTCTCAGAGACGGTGCTTATAAAAGAAGAACACGAGTTAGTAACTCATGGACCTTATGCCGGGGTCAGGCACCCGCTGTATAGTGGAGCGCTGGCGCTGCTGCTGTCAATCAGCCTGGTCTTTGGGGACTGGATCATACTGGGTTACACCTTGGCAGGTATTCTGGCTTTCCGTCTGCTGGTGATCCCAGCGGAGGAAAAACAGCTCCTGGATGCTTTTGGTGAAGAATATGAGAATTACCAGAGCCGCACCGGGGCTTTGTTACCCTGGATAAGGTAAGTTGAAAGGGGTCAGATAAGTGAAGAAATTTACAGATGCAATAGTGTATGATGCCGGATTCATAAAAGGGCATACCTTACAGCCTCGCTGGCACAAAATCGTCAAAGTAATCCTGTTGTCTGCAGCTTTGGTGGCAGGTATGTTCATTTTTGGTGTGCAAAAGACGATGGCTTTTGTTGGGGTCTTTTTTTCGTTAAGTCTTATTGTCCATTTTGTTTATCGCGCTAAGACGGAAAAATTCACTAAAAGCTGGCTGGATTTTGTTGTGCAGGAGAATGCCGGTCAACTAAAGTATGAACGAATAGGGTTTTATTATTATCTGGCGGTGGTGATCAATCTATTGTTTTCCTTCTGGATAAGCCGCGTTGTGTAGTTAATTGATTGAAGGTGGCTATTAGCGGGGTAAGATACAAATATCAGCCTTAGTCTAAAGGTCGAACAAAAAAATAGGAATAGAGGTGAATATGGATAAAAAATATCGGAACCTTACTCAAGAAGAGCAGAGGGTAATTTTACAGAAAGGAACAGAAAGACCTTTTACAGGGGAATATGATAATTTCTATGAAACTGGTGGTTATCACTGCCGGCAATGTGATGCATTGTTGTATCAATCTGTTGATAAATTCAAATCAGGCTGCGGCTGGCCTAGTTTTGATGATGAAGTAGAGGGTGCTGTTGCAAAGCATGTGGACGCTGATGGCCGGAGAACGGAAATTGTCTGTACTAACTGTGGTGGACACCTTGGCCATATATTTATTGGTGAAGAACAAACTCCTAAGAATACACGGCATTGTGTAAACTCCATCTCCTTAGTATTTAAACCGGAGGACTGATCTATGACTGAAGCCAAAGCTTATTATGCTGGAGGTTGTTTTTGGGGCGTTGAACATCTCTTTCAAAGCAAATCTGGCGTGCGGAGTGCTGTTTCTGGGTATATGGGTGGTCCTGTTGACAACCCTACTTACCGGGAAGTGTGTTCCGGACAGACCGGCCACCTGGAAGTGGTGGAAATCACCTATGATCCAGAGCAGGCGAGTTTTGAAGAATTAACAAAATTTTTCTTTGAGATCCATGACCCCACCCAGGCAAATGGCCAGGGGCCGGATATCGGGTCGCAGTATCTCTCGGCCGTTTTTTATAATTCAGAAGATGAAAAGGCCACCACTGAGGATTTGATTGATCAGCTCAAGAAGAAAGGATATGATGTGGTGACCCGGGTGAATCCAATGGAAGTTTTCTGGCAGGCAGAAGACTATCATCAGGATTACTATGTCAATAAAAATAAGCAGCCCTATTGTCATACCTATCAGAAAAAATTCTAAGAAGTCGCTTTAAAAAGTCGTGGAGGATTGAATGAGCAGTTCCAAGGATAAATTGATCAAAGATTCTGTGAAGGAACGGTATGGTGAGATTGCCAGAAGCAGTGAGAATGATGCTGGGGGTTGTTCTTGTTGTGATAATGTTATCGATCCATTTGATCTGATCCAACCGCAAACTCAATCTACATTGATGGGTTATTCAGCAGAGGAAATTGGCAGTGTCCCAGCAGACGCAGTGATGGGACTAGGATGTGGAAACCCCCAGGCGATAGCCGCTCTCAGACAAGGTGAAGTGGTTTTGGATCTAGGAAGCGGAGCTGGCTTTGACAGCTTTTTGGCTGCCAGGCAAGTTGGGGAAAAAGGAATAGTGATCGGGATCGATATGACCCCGGATATGATCAAACGGGCCCAGGAAAACGCTGCAAAAGGCATGTTTGATAATGTGGAATTCCGCCTGGGTGAGATCGAAAACATGCCGGTGGACGACAACAGCATTGATGTGATCCTTTCAAATTGTGTCATTAACCTATCTCCGGACAAATCCGCAGTTTATAAAGAAGCCTTTCGGGTATTAAAGCCTAGCGGTCGGCTGGCCATCTCTGATATGGTTGCCTCGGGGGAAATACCCCCAGAGATCAAGAATGATGTGGATTTATACTCGTCATGTGTGGCCGGTGCGCTGAGGGTAGATGAATTGGATCAAATCCTAACAGAGGCAGGCTTTAAAAAAATTGAAATCACCCCTAAAGATGAAAGCCGAGAATTTATCAATAAATGGACTCCAGGAATTCCGATTGAAGATTATGTGCTCTCCGCAACCATCGAAGCAGTAAAATAAACTCGTCAATAAATTAAAATAAGTTCCCGCCCGTTATTTATCCAGGGGCGGGTTTTTCTTTAATCCTTCCAAAACTCGCCAGAGGCGGTTAAGATAAAGGTAGTTTGAGGAGCTGACTATGAAAATAATTCCCTTGGAAAACTGGCCTCGTAAGGACCACTACCTATTCTTCCGTGATTATGATTATCCTTATTTCAGCCTCTGTGCTGATATGGACATCACACACTTTTTGCCATTAATTAAGGATCGAGGAATTTCCTTTACCGCTTCCATTATGTACCTGGTAGCTCGGGTAGCGAACGGCATCCCGCAATTTCGGCAGCGGGTCAGAGAAAGAGGTCCTATTGAACACGAGGTTGTCCATCCCTCAGTGACAATACTCAGTAAAGACGATCTGTTTGCTTTTTGTACAGCGATCTATCAAGAAGATTTTTTAACGTTTACCGCAGAAACACAGCAAGAGATGCTCCGGATACAGACCGAACCATCCCTGAAAGAAAGGATCCACGATGACAGCATGTTGTTCATGACCTCGATCCCCTGGGTTTCGTTTACAAGTTTTATGCATCCAGCTAAACTATCACCGGCCGATTCCGTTCCCCGTTTTGCATGGGGTAAATTCAGGGAAGAAGGTCAGAAGACCGTCATGCCCCTATCTGTTCAGGGTCATCATGCTTTGATGGATGGTTTACACGCCGGATTATTTTATGAGGAATTTCAGCGACTCCTAAATAGCCCAGAACTATTTATAGGGGATAAATAGAATAGATTGACGTGGGTTATAATTAAATTAATTACGAAAAAAAGGAGCTTCTAATGTACGAAAAGAGTGTTGAGCTGCTGAACAAAGCAGTAGCCGATGAATTGTATGCAGTTCACCAATATATGTATTTCCATTTCCACTGTGAAGACCAGGGATATGGCCAGCTGGCTGGATTGTTCATTCGGACTGCAATTGAGGAGATGGAACATATCGAAAGATGTGCGGAAAGGCTCATCTTCTTGAATGGCGACGTTGAAATGGTAGCTGCCGAAGATGTAAAAAAGATCCAGGATGTGAAGAAGATGCTGGAGCAGTCTCGAAAAATGGAAGAGGACAGCGTGAAGGATTATAACGTCTGGGCAAATGAATGTTCAGCTGGAAATGACGCTGGATCGCGACAGGTGTTCGAAGGGTTGGTTGCTGACGAAGAGCGCCATTATTCTCAATACGATGACGAGGTTCAGAAGATCGAAAAATTTGGAGAACGCTACCTGGCGCTGCAGTCCATGGGTGGCAGCCCCGGCGCTGCCGAAGGCGAAGCGCTCTAAGACAAAATTATTGAGGGCTGCGAAAGCAGCCCTTTTTATTTTAATGTGGGAGGTGCAGGGATGATATCGTTCGAAAATGCCCGTTGTTTTATATACGCCCAGGGGAATCTTTGGGAGCGCGCCCTGTGGGACTATCTCTTTGATGGAGGACCTGCCGATCGAGTCCAAAGGATTCTGTCTGGATATAAGAACAACGATGGTGGTTTTGGCCATGGTTTGGAGCATGATATCAAAGCCCCGATGTCCAATCCGCTGATGTTAGAATTTCTTCTCACAATCATACGGGATACCGGATTGCCTCACGGATCCCTGCTGGACGGAACACCGGAGTGGGTGGAGACGATTCAAAATAAGGATGGATCTTTACAAAATCCATCTAGATTGGGAGATTATCCCCGGGCCCAATGGTGGGGTGAAGGCCAGAACAAACCGGATTCCATTACAGGCAATCTTCTCAAACTGAATATTTGTCCACCAGGTGTTCGCCACAAGACTCGGGAATGGGTGATAAAAAATCTCACCCTGGAAGTTATTCGATCCAATGGCTGGCTTTTTATGGCCTATCATGCCCATGATTATTTTTTGAATGAGGATGACTTCCCAGATATAGAAGAATACCGGGCCGCAACCCTGAATAACATCTATCAGACAGTCTTGGCCCATCAGGAAAGAGGAGAGATGAATAAGCTATTCCCGTTCTTCCAGTTTGCTCTTGGGCCGGATTCAATCGTCGCTCAAGAGGCGCCGGACGGTTTGGTAGACCGCCTCTTGGACCACCTCGATAGTTCTCAACGGGAGGACGGCGGCTGGGATGATGAACACGGATTGCCCTACTGGCAGCCGTATTTTTCTACAGTGATCCTGCTGGCGCTGAAACGATTTGGGAGGATCTAGGCATTTTTGAAAAAGAACATCTGATCGGCTTCGATCTACCAAATGATTCGTCCAGGAGATAGGTAAACCGATTCGCCCAGGTAAATTCCCAGTATTATTTTACGCACCCGGGCTTATTGATTCTGGAACAGATGTGCTGGAATAAGATGCTGAATCGTCTTCTGTTCATCATTGGTGTTCCAGGAGTATGCTTTTCTTGTCTGTAGATAAGCATAAGCACGGAGTTACTGAGTGATACGGATATCTGTGTTCAATTATGCGAAATCTATAAGCGATTTGACTCTCTCTGATCCTGCTTCGTTTTTTTCCCACAATATCAGTATATAATTAACTAGACCCCCGATCTTCTTATTGCTTTCGCGAGAATATTTTACGTCTCAATTTTTCTATACCGTTCATATTCATGGAGCTGGCGCACAGCGCAGTGATCCCAAATCCGGGGATCCGGACGATTGGCCTACTGGCAATGGCCCCCAGGGAGACGCTATCCGTATTAACAACTACGTCCGCCTGGTTCGCTCAGACGACATCACTGAAACCCCCGATGGTTACCCGACTTCTGCAAGGAGAGTGACAATTACTCCCAGTGGTTCAACTACAGGAACAACTGATACTGATACGAGTGACCAGCAAGATGGTCCTCCCGAGGGAGGGGAAGCTCCAAATTTAGCCGCTGCTGCGGAAGCGCTTGATATCACAGAAGAAGAATTGATGGATGCGTTGGGCTCACCCCCGCCCGATCTTGAAATAACAGCAGGACAACTGGGTATTTCTGTTGAAGAATTAGAAAACGCATTGTTCAATCAATAAGCATTATGCAGTCCAAAATTATCAATGTATTGAGTAGGGGATACTAAATGTATCAAGGTCAGTAATCGGTTTCCTCACAAGGAAACCGATTACTATAGAGAATATTGGGCCCAAAAATCCTGTTTAACCTAAATCAACATATCAATGCTTAACGCCACTGCTTCTCCTCCACCCAGGCACAGCGAAGCCATTCCGGTCTTGAGCCTGCGCTGTTTTAGTGCGTAAATCAAGGTGACCAATACCCGTGCGCCGGAGCAGCCGATCGGGTGACCAAGAGCGATGGCGCCGCCATTCACATTGACCTTATCCCAATCCCAGCCGTCGTCATCCATGATCTTTTCATCTCCCAGGCACTGTGACGCAAAAGCTTCGTTGAGTTCAATCAGGTCATAATCAGCCAAGGTACTATTTGATTTTTCTAACAAAGCCCGCATGGTGTAGGCGGGAGCGGTAAAGATTTCCAGTGGGGCAACCGCGGTATTGGCGTATCCGGTGATGCGGGCGAGGGGTTTTAAGTCTAACTCTTCAGCTTTGGCTTCACTCATTATGACAACCGCAGCTGCGCCGTCAGAAATTGCAGAGGCATTGCCTGCCGTCACAGATCCGTCCTTTTGAAAAACCGGCCTTAAGCGCCCCAATCTTTTAAGGGAAGTGTCTTCGCGGGGGATCTCGTCTGTATCAAAGATAAGCGGGTCACCTTTTCGCTGCGGCACCTCTACGGGAGTGATTTCTTCTTTGAAGTTTCCAGCTTTGATCGCTGCAACAGCTTTCTGGTGGCTTTTGAGGGCAAACTCGTCCTGTTCCTCGCGGCTTACGTTATACTCGGCAGCAATCCATTCAGCTGACTGACCCATGTGTTTGTCTTCAAAAGGGCACCATAAACCATCGTGAACCGTTGCATCTAACACATCACCATGTCCCAGCCGGTATCCGGTTCGTCCCTGCTGGAGCAAATAAGGGGCTTTATTCATGTTTTCCATTCCACCAGCCACATAGATATCTCCATCGCCTGCTTTGATCATACTGGCGGCCAGCATCACAGTCTTGAGGCCGGAGCCGCAGACTTTGTTTACGGTTACAGCTCCAATCTTCTCGGGTATACCGGCTTTGATGGCTGCCTGGCGGGCGGGTGCCTGTCCTAATCCGGCGGGTATTACACAGCCCATCAAGACTTCATCTATGCTGGCTGGGTCGATCCCTGCTCTCTCAACCGCGGCGCGGATCGCGACAGCTCCCAATTCTGGGGCAGGGATATTGGATAAAGTACCACCAAAACCACCGATAGCTGTTCTGGCAGCGCCGACAATGACGGGAGTCCGGGATTTCGACATTTTTGCTCCTTCGCACTATATTTGAGAGACCTGTTGTATGGAATTATATATAGTATAAGGTTAATGAAGCTGTTTTCCGGCTAAAATTTCAAGAAAACTTCTTGAGGTTCTCCAGATTCTACAGTTACCGATTACTTGCTCTTTTATACTTAGGTTTGTTTTTTTGACTACTGCAAAAACTCGCTATACTAATCATATTTTAACTTTAAACCATGCAGGATAGCGACAATCTCGGATCTATATTTAATTCATTATATATAAATCGAGCCGCCAAACCAGTGAAATTAGTGCAAATTGGGTGCAATTGTGGTGCAAATAGGGTGGAAAGGATGGAAATAATGCTCAAAATGGACAGATTATTATCTACTCTGTAGAGAGGATGGACGATATTTTCCCCCATGGAAAGGATGTTCACCATCACCGTCCAATTCGAAGCCAGACGCTCTATCTATTGATCCGCGACTATGAGGTGTAATTAAAAAATCCTCAGAGATAGTCTATTGAGTTAGTGTCTGAAAGAATAGTCTTTAATATCAAGAAAACTTCTTGATATTCTCGGGATCGGAAAAGAACTTGGCAGCTTCTTCCATCGAGGCTGGGAAACCCTCCATCCAATCTGGATATTCAGCGGACAGCACCAGATCTGACATCGGAAGGTAGGGCTTGATATCCAGTACCGGGGTGCCATCAAAAGCGTCGATGTAGGCAAGATCAACGACACCAGTTTCTTGATTAACGTTCAAGAGGTAAGCAGTAGTGATGGCGATCGGATTAGGCCGGGCCTGGGAGCGGTTGGCAAATACACCTGATTTTACATCGGGGGCATACGGTAAATCCATCACCAGGCTGTTTGCCCGATCCGCAGGGTTGTCATGTTTGTCGGCCCACCAGAAAACGATTGCGTGGGTACAGCGATCCAGTCCCAGCAGGGCTGGCCGGTAAGGCTCATCGATTTGGAGCTGGGAGAGGCCTTGACTCTCATCTGCTTCAACGCGGCCGATAGGGCTGAGTTCAAACTTGGTTTGGTTCATGATATTTAATCCTCCCTGGTTGAAATCTGATTTCGGGGCGGGTTTTGGGATTCTTGGTCCAGTTCCTCCAGGCGTGTGATCAGCCCCGCCAGAAAACCCAGTTCAGCTTCTCCCAATACAAAGCCATAATCAAATAACATATCCAGTGGGAAAAACGACATACCTAGATCTTTCAGCTCATCTCGCTGGAGCTGAAGGTCACCTTCCAGCCAGTCCTGATAAGTTGTTACAGCTTCCAGGGCTTCTGCGGGAGGGATATTCCAGAGATTGTGTAACCCCATTAAAAAGTTAGTATAGGTGATTTTTGGGCTAGTTAAGGCATCCATTGTGGCTTCTTTCCAAACAGAACGGCCGTTTCCGGTCATTTGATAAACCTTTTTTGGCCTTTTGCCTTGGTTTTTGGGGTTTTCTGGGAGCTGCTCGATATATCTTTTTTCTTCCAGTTTGCCGAGGATGTAGTAGATGGATGAGGTGGACAGGTCGGTCCAGGTTCGCATATTGCGCAAGGTGATCTGCTGCTCGATCTGGTATCCGTGCTGGGGTTCTTCCAGGATCAGGCCGAGAATGACCAGCTCGGCATCGGTTAAGGGTTGTGAGGGCATATATATTCCAGTACTAGAATACTACAGTACTGGAATATTAGTCTAAAGGAGCATATATGTTAAGAAGAACCTTTTCTTTCCGTCCAAAACTTCATCCATGCAGTTATTTGGTCTACTTAAATAATCCCTAAAGATGTAGAGCAGATAGATCATCTGGGGACTGGATGTTGTTTTCCTGGAAAAATTGAATGGCAACTACCAAAACATCTCAAATGCATCCATTTTTTTCGTCCGGAAAAATAATAACACAATTCTTAATCCGTTATAATTATTTAATAAAGCAGATGAGTTACTGATGGAAATGAAGATAATCCAAGAAGCCCGGAACTCACATTTATTACTATTCCAGGTATTATTTAACATCGTTTTGAGGAGACCGGCATGAGTGCGAAAAACAAGCTGAAGGCAGACCTTATCCTGGAAGTGTCTCGGCTGCAGCGACGGATCAAGGAACTAGAAACTGATGATCCAGAGCACCCGAGAAAACTAAACAGTGATAAATGGCGTGCAATCGCCGAAAGTTCGCCTGACCATATCATTGCTCTTGCCACTGATCTCACCATAGAAGATGTAAACCATCCCTCTCCTGGTTTAGCTACTGATGAGCTTATAGGCGTTTCGATAACCTCATTCTTAGATGATCAGCGAGAGGAAGTTGATAATATCTTGCAGGAAGTGATTTCTACAGGAAGAGCTGCTCTATATGAAACGGTATATCATGTCCCGAACGGAGGCGTTATTTATTACGAGACCCATGCCTTACCCAGGAAGGCAGATGGAAAAATGGTTGGCTTGACCTTAGTCTCACGCGACTGCACCAAACGAAAGAAAGCCGAATTGAAATTGAAGGATAGCGAGGAGAAATACCGCGACTTATTTGAGAATGTTATGGTCGGCGTCGGCATTTCAAATTCAGAGGGCAAGGTCATTGTAACTAACGAGACCATGAGGAAACTTACCGGCTTCTCGCAGGAGGATTTTGGCAGGATACAAATAGATGAAGTGTTCCTGAAAGCCGATGACAGAAAAGAATATCTTGAGATCATAAAACAGAACGGATTTGTAGAAAACTTTGAAGTCCAACTGAAAAATAAAGCGGGGGAATCATTCTGGGCCAGCCTGTCCAGCAATCCCCTATTATTAGAAGATGAAAACGTATCCATGACCATAGCCGTAGATATCAGAGAACGAAAGCGAATTGAACAGACACTGATAGTAAATGAACAAAACTTTCGTGATTTAGTAGAGAATTTGAAGGATGGCGTTGCCATTGCAGACGAAAATGGTTTTCATATATTTATAAATAGGAAATTTTCAGAAATCACGGGTTACAGTGAAACTGAATTGCTGAATATGACTGGTTGGGATTTTTCACGTTCGGAAGATCAAGGCAAGTTTGAGGATAGAATGAAAGACAGAATGGTCGGTAAATCGATTAAACCGGTTTATGAACGTGTCATCGTGAAAAAAGATGGAACGGAAATACCTGTCGAAATGTCAACAACGACAACGATCTGGCAAGGGAAAAAAAGCCCCATGGCTATTGTCCGTGACATAACAGAACGCAAGCTGGTGGAGATGGATAAAGATATTCTGCTCCATCAAGTACAGGAGGCAAACGACCGCTTAAAATCCCTCAGCCGTGAACTTATCACTTCCCAGGAAGCAGAACGCAAACGCATATCCCAGGAACTGCATGATGAGTTTGGACAGGTTTTGACAGCGATAGCGTTGGATCTGGGAATTATCGAGCGGCAACTAGATCCAGAGTTGCCTCTAGAAATTAAAAAGCGCGTAGCTGATTTGAGATTGATGGTGGACGAACTTGACCAGATGATAGGCGAACTTGCCCTTGACCTGCGCCCTTCATTAATAGATGATTTAGGCTTGCTCCCGACCTTAAACTGGTATGTAGAAAGGTTTTCACAACGGGCAGAAATTGAGGTTGAAATCGAGCTTATTGGAAAAGAAAAACGATTGCCTTCCGAAATTGAAATAGCACTTTACCGGATAATTCAGGAGGCCCTGACAAACGTGGCCAAACATGCCAATGCAGAAAAAGTTATCATGTGGCTAGATTGGAAGCCAAAAACAATAACTATTCGCATCGAGGATGATGGTAAGGGCTTTGATATCAATGAGCTGCAAAATGCCAAAGTTCCATTCCAAGGGCTAGGACTGATTGGTATGGGAGATAGAACTGCTCTCCTGGGAGGAAGGTTAGATATTCGATCTAACCCCGGGGAGGGTACCGCGATTGAAGTTGAGATACCCGTTATGGGGAGTGAATGGAAATAATCAGAGTACTATTGGCGGAGGATCACATTATTGTCCGGCAAGGGTTGCATTCGATATTGGAAAAACACCCCGGGATAGAGGTGGTCGCTGAAGCTGGAGATGGCAGGGAGGCTGTGTCTGCCGCTGAGGCATTAAATCCAGACGTGGTCTTAATGGATTTTAGCATGCCCGGACTTAACGGACTTGAAGCTACCAGACAAATAAAACAACGCGTTCCCAATACGAAAATATTGATCCTGACTCGCCATGCCAATAAAGAGTACATCGGGAGCCTCTTCAAGGTCGGAGCAACTGGTTATTTACTCAAGAAATCCGCTGCGGATGAACTTGTCCTTGCCATAGAATCTGTATATCGGGGAGATACTTTCCTTGATCCATCAATATCCGAGCAGGTTACTTTAGACGATCTGTACGATCCTAAAATGGAGTCCAGGCAGGAAATACTCACCTCTCGACAATCTGAAGTTCTGCAGCTTATTGCTGAAGGTCACCCCAATCGAAAAATCGCATCGATTTTGAATATCAGCGTCAAGACGGTAGAAAACCACAGGACAAATCTAATGCAAATTCTTGGCCTGAACAACACGGCTGAGTTAATCCATTATGCTATACGTCATGGAATTATCAGCCTGGATGATTGATTGATCTAAAGACGAGTAAAAACTCACTTAAAATGTAAAGCTGGCGGCCCTGGAATCGACCTGGGCCGTATTGCTTTTAAAATAGGGGAATCCCCCATGTCCAGGATAAGACTGACCTCTTACAATTGATAAACTATAGGCATCCGCTAACTATAAAAATGGCAAAGAAGGTGACCCATGATTAAAACACTTATCGTAGATGATAACCCTGGTTTTCGCAGGCGAGTGAAGGAATACTTGACACTTTCGGAGATATGTGAAGTCATAGGTGAGGCAAACGATGGAAACGAAGCCTTGACAAAAACTAGAGATTTAAAACCAGCTCTAGTTTTGATGGATGTGAGAATGGGGGGTATGGATGGATTAATTGCGACTCAACAACTTAAGGATGAATTTCCTGAAATCAAGATAATCATCCTCAGTAAGTATGACTTGTATGAATACAGGGAAGCAGCGAGGATCAGGGGAGCAAGCGGATATGTCGTAAAGATGAATATGGTTGAAGATTTATTGACAACTATTCAGCGTGTAAAGGAATCAGGCGGCGAATGGATTCATGAAGAACACAAAGAAACGTTCCAAGAGGAAAGTAAGACGATCAATTAGATCAACAAATCGTCTATAATATTGACCAAGATTTTTTCAGGACCAAATGATACTGAATTGGATCTAAAATGCGCTTTTTGACAATTCTGACCGGAGAATTTTGATGAAGTTAGTCACCAAACTGACGATATTATTCATATTGCTTTCCATCCTGCCCCTGGCGATCGCAGGATATATCGCTTTCCAAAATGGTAAAGAGACAATAGAACAGCAAACCAATGACCACTTATTATCAATCAGCGCTCTTAAGATGAGCGAGTTTAATCGCTGGGTAAATGACAATAAACGCAGTCTTCGTTTTCTCGCTCAACGCCCGTTAGTACGAAGCAACGCTGCGCTATTGACTGGACATAATGGATCATTAGAAGATCCTCAATACCAGGAGGCTTATTCCTATCTAATAAATGACCATTTGGCCCCGGCCGTTGAGCAAGCCGGTGGTTTCCTGGATTTGTTTCTAATTCGAGCAAGTGACGGGAAGATTCTGGTAGCAACAAATGATTTTGAGGGCATGTACAGATCTGGTCAAGAATTTTTCCTCGAAGGAAAGGATAAAACATTTGTAGATAGCGTAGTCTTTGAAATCAGTACAGGTGAGGACCATATGCATTTCAGCACACCTGTCCTGGACGAGGGGGGCATGACAATTGCTGTTCTCGTTGGTCACGCTGACCTGGGTGTAGTGTCATCCATCATCGCCCAGTCCAGTGACGTCACCATCAGTGGGGATAGCTACTTGGTAAACAACGACAATTTTTTTGTAACCAATCCTCATCTGAGAGAAAACTATGCACTGGAGAAGGTTCTCTACACAAGTGGCGTTGAGGCCTGCCTGGCAGGCAATAGCGATACGGGAGTATACGAAAATTATTTAGGGATAAACGTTATCGGCGCATATCTCTGGATGCCTGCCTATCGAATGTGTCTTTTAACCGAAGTGGATCAAGATTCGGCCTTAATCCCAATCAAAGAACTTAGATCGACCCTGGTTGCTATTGGCATTGTTGGCGGTATATTTGTTATCTTGTTGAGTGTGCTGGTCGCCCTCACTATTACCCAACCAGTACGGCAATTAGTCACAGGAGTGCAGGAAATTGGTAAGGGAAATTTGGATTTCCACGTCAGCTCTAAATCCACCGATGAGTTAGGTTCGCTGGCTCAAAGTTTTAACCAAATGACGGCAAACTTAAAGGTTCTTACAGCCTCCAGAGACGATTTGGATAAAGAAATCAACGAGAGGAAAAGAGCGGAAGAGAGATTGGTAATCGAGCGGGATAAAGCGCAGAGGTACCTTGATGTTTCGGGAACAATTTTTGTTGTTATCAATAATGATTTGAAAGTCACTCTGATAAACAAAGCTGGTTGTAAAATGATTGGCTGCGAAGAGGGTGAGATATTGGGTTTGGATTGGTTCGAACACTTTATCCCGGAAAGAAAAAGGGCAGATACCCGAGCAGTATTTAAACTTATCCTGACTGGAGATATGGTACCTGTTGAATATTATGAGAACCCAGTCACCACGAAAGATGGCTCTGAAAGAATAATAGCCTGGCATAATGCTTTATTGGTCGACAAAGAAGGAAATATCCAGGGCTCACTAAGTTCTGGAGAAGACATTACGGAGCGCAGGCTGGCTGAAGAGGAACTCGGGATCAAGGATTTTGCTTTTGAATCGTCACTTAGCGCTGACAGTATTGCTAATAACGAGGGATTTATCACACATGCAAACAACTCGTTTGTCAAAATTTGGGGTTATGACCAAGCAAATGAGGTATTAGGTAAAACGATATTGGATTTCCTTGAGGACAAGGAGGAGGCTCTTCAAATTATTGAATCCATCACTAGTACTGGAAGATGGGCTGGAGAGTACAGAGGCATCAAGAAAGATGGGACTACTTTTGATGCCCTGGCTATTGCGAATGCCGTTTATGATGCTATAGGAAACCAGATAGCACTTTATTCCACAGTTATGGATATCACTGAACGCAAGCAGATTGAGCAGGATATCAATAAACTAAATAAAGAACTTGAACGACGGGTTCGAGTTCGAACTGAGCAGCTTGAAGAAGTCAATAGAGAACTAGAATCCTTTGCTTCTTCTGTATCACATGACCTGCGCGCTCCCCTTCGGGCCATCGATGGGTTTTCGCGGATCCTGTTGGACAAGTATAGTGATAATTTATCTCCAGATGCTCACCGATACCTGGGTTTGGTACGGAATAATGCTGCTGATATGGATACATTAATTGACGATTTGCTGGCATTTTCCCGACTGACAAGCCAAGAACCATCCAGATCATCTGTGTCGCCAAAAGATATAGTCAATCTTATTCTGAGTGAAAGAGAGATTGAAATTGAAAAACGCGATTTGGAGCTGGTCGTTGGGGATTTGCCAGATTGTCAGGCAGATCCAGCCCTGCTAAAGCGTGTTTTTGTAAACTTGGTTGACAACGCCATTAAATTCACAAGGGATGCAAAATTAGCCAAAATAGAGATTGGTCATCAACAGCTGGACGGGGAACAAGTTTATTTTATCAAAGATAACGGGGTCGGTTTTGATATGCAGTATGCGGGGCAATTATTTGATGTGTTCCAGCGTCTGCATCGGGCCGACGAGTTTGAAGGAACCGGGGTGGGATTGGCAATTGTCCAGAGAATCATTCGCCGACATGGTGGTAGAGTTTGGGCTGAAGCAGGAGTAAACCAGGGCGCAGCATTTTACTTCACCCTGGCCGAAAAGGTTCAAAATGATGGGTAATTAAAATGACAGCTTGCTTGTTATCGATAACATGGATGATTTAGCTTCGTCATGTTATTCAATTTGGATAGTAGTGAAAGTTGTCCAATAGTTTGCTTTCCAGTTAGCCAGAACAATTTTTATTCAAGAACATCCGGGGATATTATGGCTTCATTAGAACAAGATATGAAAACAAGAGGTATTCCACTTAATGTTTTGATCCTTGAAGATCGGGAATCCGATGCAGAACTCATGCTTCACGAACTGCGAACTGCTGGCTATGACCCGACTTGGCTAAGGGTAGAGACCGAGTCTGATTACAGGCAACAGCTAAAAGACTCTCTCGATCTGATCATCGCGGATTACAATCTTCCCCAATTCACCGGCCGCATGGCGATTGATATCCTAAACGAAACAGGGCTTGGCATACCACTCATTCTCGTAACAGGCGCTATTGAAGAAACCGCACTCGAATGTTTAAAGCGTGGAGCGGTTGACTATTTACTCAAAGACAGATTAAGGCGCTTGGGTCCAGCCGTCAAAAAAGTGTTAACGGAAAAAAGGATCCAGGAAGATAAAACCCTGGCCCTTGAGGCTTTGCGCGCCAGCGAGCAGCGCTATCGCGGGGTTGCCGAGACTGCTTTAACTGGACTATCTATTGTGGATCCTGAGGAAAAAATAACGTACTCAAATCCAGCCCTGGTGAAAATGCTAGGTTATACCGCAAATGAATTACTAGGGATGCATCTCAGTCAGATTATTGATCCTGATTTCCTCCCCGGGATTATTAAAGGAACAGAAAAACGAAAGCAGGGCTTGTCTTCCCAGTACGAAACCAGAATGATTAGGAAGGATGGTGAAACGCTCGATGTCATCATATCTGCCAGCCCGCTCACTTCTAATGATGGTAATTTTGAGGGATCTCAGGCGGTTATCACGGATATCACTGAACGAGTGCACGCAGCGCGTGAAATTCAGCAACGTACCGAAGATTTGACACTGATAAATAAAATTAACACTGCTACTAACCAGGGCATGGATCTCCCCATTATATTGCGATTGCTCACTGAGGAATCAAAGCGTGTTTTTAATATCAAAAGCGCAACTGTATATATATATAATCAGAAACAAAATTTACTTGAAATGCAAAATTTTTCATATCCTAAAGGA
>CAZOUN010000060.1:0-16534 GCA_964582965.1 uncultured Anaerolineales bacterium
TCTGATTGGTTTTTTTGGCGTCATAGTCAATCTTGACAGTATGGAAGCTGCTGCTTGCATATACGTCCTTAACTCCTTCTATCTCAAATAAAACGCGTCTCACCTCTTGCACATGATGATCTCCATACATTACTGGAACTTCAAGTGAAAAGTCTGTCATATTTTTCTCCTTTCCCAAATTCCACAATTAAATTAATTAGAGGAGCAATCCAAGTAGCCTTTATTCGCCCTGGGAGCTGCTCCTCCACAAAATCCAAGATAAAAATAACCCCTGATACCGGGTTTCTTAAGTTTGAATACCTGATACCGATAAAATTGGGTGCAGTTTAATACAGCCTGGGCGCTGGTCAAGCAACACTTATAATAAATTCTCATGTGCAATGGATAACGTCAACGGAGCCAAAGTTAGTAAAAACTTGCTAGCTTAGTATACCAGTATTCAATTCATTATTCACAGCCGTAGCCCTTGATTCGATGGACAAAACTCACCCATTTTATGTGACATTTATTTATAATCCAACATCTTTCTTCATTTAACCATTCTTTGAGGTAAAAATGTGGCCAAATAGGAATTGGAAAGGAATATTTCAAGCCAGGTAAAATTACTGTTCCTGATTCTATCTAAGGAAGATTTTTTTGCTTAAGATCTGGCTGTTGCAGGGCTCAAAAAGATTTTTCTGATGTAAATCTAGTGTAAGAAGAACAAGGATATTCGACTCTAAATAGTACAATAGGGCAAGATAGGCTCCCAATCAATGGAGCATTTCAACCAGGAGCAGGACTATGAACAAAACCGAAAAACACAAAACCAACTTCCTCCCCCTAATCCTGATTGGGGTGGGGTTAATTGTTTTAATAGGAATCGCTGTTTATTTGCAGGGTACGAAAGGTATAGATCAAAAAGCCATGGAGGTTTTTTTACTTCCTCCGATAGAAGTTGACCAACCCGCACCGGAACTTACTTTATTTGATCTGGACGGCAATGAAGTTTCATTATCCGATTTTGAAGGGCAGGTAGTGCTTGTCAACAACTGGGCAACCTGGTGCCCTCCCTGCCTCCTGGAGATGCCTGAATTCAAAGCTTATTATGCGAAATACCACGACAAAGGATTCCAGATCGTCGCAATTGAAGCCGGTCAACCTGAAGCGGAGGTCCGCTCCTTTGTCGAAGAGCAAGGGCTGGAATTTATCATCCTGCTTGATCCGGAAAACCAATCTTTGATCACTTTCCAGAACAGCACACTTCCTAATTCCTGGGTTATTGATAAAAAAGGAAATCTGCGGATGGCCTGGTTAGGCTCGATCAATCTTCCCACCTTGGAAAAATATGTCACACCCCTCTTGGAGGAGTAAATCATGAATGCAAAAGTTGATTGGAAAGGTAGAATGTCTTTTACTGGTTCAGCAGATTCCGGTTTTGAGATACCGTTAGGTACATATCCTGAAGTAGGTGGTGATAACGACGGCTTCCGGCCTATGGAATTGATGGCGATCAGCCTGGCTGGTTGTACAGCCATGGATGTTATATCCATCTTGAAGAAAAAGCGGCAGGAAGTCTCAGATTTTCAAGTGAAAGTTGAAACAGAAAGGTCTGATCAACATCCCAAAGTGTTTACCAGTGCAGTGATTGAGTATCACGTCGCCGGAAATGGTATCTCTGAAAGCGCGGTCTCCCGGGCTATGGAATTATCAGCAGACACGTACTGCCCCGCCCAGGCGATGATTGGAAAGATCATCCCTCTATCCTTGAAATATTTTATCTATGAGGGAGAGAAATTTGGTGATGCCAAACTGGTCACTAACGGGCAATTAAGGTAAGAGTAAGACCCATAATCAATAACAAAAAGCGCAATCAATTGATTGCGCTTTTTGTATTCATATTCAACTGGAAAAACAGGGAATTTATTCCTTGATCCTGTTAATGAACTCGGGGCTATTTAATTGGCGCTCCAGGGTATGCGTCAGATAGTAATTGATAAATTCTTCAAGTCCTTTCCTCACGTCAGAAGGTATGTTAAGTACCATCAATTCCTGGAGGCTCGATCGTTGAAAATGCCGTAAATATTTCAGTATCCTGGCTGAAACCCGCCGAATATCTGCTGGGGATATTGTAGTCATACAGGAAGGGCAAACCACTCCTCCCAACTCTCCTGATATATATTGATCCTGCTCGGTAATCTTTTTTCCGCACTCCACGCAGATAAAAAATTCGGGTTGAAAACCCACCAGCCCTAACAAGTGTAATTCAAAAAAGTGAGTAATAATCGTCGGGTCATCACCAGAATCCAGGGCTGTAAGGGTAGTTAACAGCAGCTCATATAGATTAAAATTGCTGCCCTCTTCGAAGGTCACGGCATCGACCAATTCGATGATATATGATCCCTGGCCAATACCCTGGAGGTCTGCTCTTAAGCTGTCAAACGAATCTAATACTTCTGCTTGGGTGATCAGGTGTAAATTTCTGCCGCGTGAGATCAAGAAAGATGAACGCATGAATAATTCAAGGTGACCTGCCATCTTGGAGCTGGGTTTCCTTGATCCTTTAGCAATTCCAGAAATACGTCCAAGTTTTCGAGTAAAAAGGACAAGGATACGGTCCGATTCTCCGAAATCCCTCCGGCGCAGAATAATTCCCTCAGTGCGTATTGAGCGTTCTCGAGCAGACATGGACACCAAATATTTCCGAGCGGATCAGCCGATCCAAGATCAGGAATAAACTTCTTTTTTTAATTCTGCTATGTAGGGCAAGGTCCTGTGTGTGTCCGCATAATCCAGGCCGTAACCAACGACCCAGACATCAGGCAGATCAAATCCAACATAGTCTAGCGGGACATCCAGGCTGTCACGTTTTTTCTTAAACAGGGAGCAGGTTTTTAATGATGCAGGATTCCTGCCCATAAGAGTCTGGTGGAGGTAATTCATGGTATGTCCTGAATCCACGATATCTTCCACAACTATGACATGTCGATCTGTAATTGGTTTCCGCAAGTCCAGGATCAATCTCACAGCCCCGACAGATTCGGTTGTATCTCCATAACTGGATATCGACATAAAATCCACACTATGAGGTACATTCATCTTTCTGGACAGGTCCGCAGTAAAGATAAATGCTCCCTTTAAAATTCCGATCAAGACAACCAGGTCCGCATTTTTATAATCCCGATCGATTTCAGCAGCCATTTCAGCTACCCGGCTCTTGATATCTTCCTCGGAGATCAATATTCTTTTAATATCCGGGTGAAGATCAGTCATCTGAGACTCCTTGTGATTGCATCTGGGGGTTGATTAAAATAATTACCACTCGAACATAATTATACCTGAGTGAAAGTTTCAATTCAGGCTGTGATCTTTTCTGCGTGGACTGCGACCCAGTCACCATGCTGCAAGGTTTTCTTCACCTCAAAATCTCTATATTCAAGACAGTTTATTATAACCGGAAGCTGCTCTTCCAGAATACCCGATAGAACCAGATGTCCTTCTGGTGTGACAATATCCCCCAATCCCTCCGCAAATAATTCTTCCAATATGGGAGCAATAATATTCGAAACCACCAGGCTTGCCCTCGGAAGGGAGTATTTTTCGGAAAGGATTTCCTGCACAGATCCGGGATGAAATGTGCTACCTTTTTTCAGGTTATTTTTTTTTGCATTTTCTTTTGATATACGGATGGCTTCGGGGTCCGTATCCACGCCTAAAACCTTTTCCACTCCAAGTTTTGCGGCAGCAATAGATAGGATACCTGACCCGCAACCCAAATCGATCATTTCGGTATGGTCCTGCTCGGTCAAACACGCTTCCAGCATAGCCAGAGCCAACCTGGTAGTTTCATGTGTTCCTGAGCCAAAGGCCATACCAGGATCGATAAAAATCGGTACCTTTTCTGGATCAGGATTTTCCAACCAGGACGGAACTACAATCAACCTGTCACCTACTGGAATGGGCTGGTATCTTTCCTGCCAAGCAGCGGTCCAATTTTTGTTTTCCAGTGCTGAAAAAACGGGGCCTGGTAGATCGATTTTTTCTTTCAGTAAATTCAGCGCCTTCAGGATCCTGTCCCTGTATAACAAATCATCTTCTTCAGGATAAAAGCCAAAGATACGGATCGGTCCGCTGACCTGATCCAGTTCGTGGGGAAAGACCTCCTCGAAAATTCTCTCCGAAACCAGGCCAGCTGGCAGGATCCCGATCAAGGCATTCCCCACCATATCTGCCATATCCTGTTCAACTTCAATACTGAACTCTATCCATTTTTGTTCTAGTTTATTTTCATTCATAGGTATCAAAAAGGTGCAATTCAATGCCGGAAAGCATTGAATTGCACCTGGCAAAACGTGTTAAATAATTAGGTTATCCTCCCAGAACGTGTTTCAACTTGTCCAGAAAACCACGTTCCTGGGGAAGCACTTTGCCATCCATCTTTTCAGCCAGTTTTTCAAAAAGCTCTCTTTCTTCCACATCCAGCTTTTTGGGGATAGTGATATTTACGATCACCAGTTGGTCTCCCCGGGAATTGCTGCGTAAGTGAGGGACACCTTTTCCTCTCATGCGGATGATCTTTCCTGGCTGGGTACCTGCAGGGATCTTCAGTTTTACTTCTCCATCAACTGTAGGCACCAACACTTCAGCGCCAAGGGTGGCCTGGGCTACATTCACATTAAGATCCAGCAGGATATCATTATCACGTCTGCGAAAATATTTATGGGGCTGAACCCTGACAAGCAGGTACAGGTCACCTGGAGGACCATTATTTTCTCCTGGCTGCCCTTCTCCCCCCAATCGGATGCGTGTGCCATCATCCACACCAGCTGGAATGCTAACTTTCTTGCGGCGGGTTTTCCTCACCTTTCCCCGTCCACTGCAGGTGGGGCAATGAGATTCGATGATCTTGCCTCGACCCTGACAAACTGGACAGGTTGTGACCTGCACCATAGAGCCTAAAAGCGTTTGCCTGGTCTGGCGCACTTCTCCTCGACCCTGGCATTCCGGACAGGTTTTTGGCGAAGTACCGGGTTTAGCGCCATCACCATCACAGGTGTCGCATCTTTCATCTTTTGTTACTTCGATTTCCTTATCCGCGCCGAAAACTGCTTCTTTAAAAGGGATTATTACTTGATATTGAAGGTCAGCCCCTCGGCGGGGCGCTGTTCTACTGGCATTTCTAGATCTGCCGCCAAAACCACCAAAACCGAACATATCCCCAAAAATATCCGCGAAATCAGAAAAATCTACGGTTTCAAATCCAGGACCTCCACTCGGTCCCCTTACACCTTGATGACCAAACCGATCATAGGCTGCACGTTTATCAGCATCGGACAGTACACCGTAGGCTTCATTAGCTTCCTTGAACTTTTCTTCTGCATCCGGGGCATCGTTTACATCCGGGTGGTACTTGCGAGCCATATTTCGAAAAGCGCTTTTTAGATCGCTTTCCGAAGCATCTCGGGGGACTCCCAATACTTCATAATAATCTCGTTTAGCCATATCACTTACCGTAAACTATCTAGCTGATAATGTCACTTCACCAAATACTCAAAGACCGGGGAGTATTATCCCCGGCTTTGAGTTTCAATCACTTGAAAAGATTAAACTTCTTCGAATTCACCTTCAACGACGTCGTCGTCGCTGCCACCACCCGTTTCACTATCATCGGGTGCTGCACCGGGCATGCCTTGTCCAGCATCTTCTGCTGCCTGATACGCAGCTTCGCCGATCTTCTGCAAGGACAATGACAAGGCTTCAGTAACTTCTTTCAGTCGGGGAACGTCAACGATTTCTTTCTCCAACTCTGTTTTCACTTCAGTAACCTTCGCTTCAACCTCTGTTTTGACATCGGCCGGGACCTTGTCGCCCATATCGCGCAGGGTTTTTTCAGCAGTGTAGGCCAAGGTATCTGCATTATTTCGTGTTTCGATCTGTTCCTTATTTACCCGATCGTCTTCTGCGAAACGCTCGGCATCCTCACGCATTTTTTCGACTTCAGTATCACTCAGTCCAGAACTGGCAGTGATGGTGATATTCTGGGTCTTACCTGTGGCTTTATCCTTGGCAGTCACTTCCAAAATACCATTAGCGTTGATGTCAAAAGTAACCTCAACCTGAGGTACACCCCGGGGGGCCGGGGGAATGCCATCCAGAATGAACCGGCCCAGCGATTTATTATCCCCGGCCATGGCGCGTTCTCCCTGAAGGACATGAATCTCAACCTGATTCTGCCTATCGCTGGCTGTGGAGAAAGTCTGACTCTCACGGGCAGGGATGGTGGTATTGCGCTCAATTAGCGGTGTTGCTACGCCGCCCAGGGTTTCAACCGACAGGGTCAGTGGCGTAACATCGAGGAGAAGCAGGTCATCAACCTCTCCGCCGAGCACACCAGCCTGAATAGCGGCTCCAATAGCCACAACTTCATCGGGGTTCACACCTCGGTGGGGAGCTTTGCCAAAGAATTTTCCGACCGCTTCCTGAACTGCAGGCATGCGGGTCATACCGCCGACCAGAACGACTTCGTTAATATCAACGGGTTTTAATCCTGCATCATCAAGCGCCTGCTGGACTGGTTTCATGGATTTTTCAATCAGGTCCATGGTGAGTTGTTCCAGTTTAGCACGAGTGAATTTCTTTACCATGTGTTTAGGGCCAGAGGCATCTGCAGTTAAATAAGGCAAATTGATCTCTGTCTGCTGCATGGTAGAAAGTTCGATTTTGGCTTTTTCAGCAGCCTCTCGAAGCCGCTGCAGCGCCTGGCGCTGTTCCCGCAGGTCAATGCCTTCATCTTTCTGGAATTCATCTGCCAGGAATTCGATAATGCGCTGGTCAAAATCATCGCCGCCGAGGAAAGTATCACCGCTAGTGGATCGCACCTGGAATACACCTTCCCCTACATCCAGGACGGAAATATCAAATGTACCACCGCCGAGATCGTACACTGCGATAGTTTCATTTTGTTTCTTATCAAGGCCATAAGCCAGGGATGATGCTGTGGGCTCATTGATGATCCGCAACACTTCCAGGCCGGCGATTTTTCCGGCATCTTTAGTGGCATTGCGCTGGCTGTCATTGAAGTAAGCCGGGACAGTGATCACAGCCTGGGTTACAGGTTCTCCCAGATAATCCTCAGCATCAGCCTTGATCTTAGCCAGGATCATGGCAGAGATCTCGGGCGGGGAATATTCTTTCCCGTCCATTATTACCCGCAGATCACCGTTGGGAGCTTCTTTGGTTTCATAAGAAACCATCTTTCGGGCTTTTTCAATACCTGGGGAATTGAACTTCCCTCCCATAAATCGCTTGATCGATGTGACTGTGTTCTCCGGGTTAACAACCGCCTGGTTTCTGGCCGGTCGGCCAACCAGTCGCTCGTGATTTTTATTCATGGCAACAACGGATGGAATTAATCGATCGCCTTCTGCAGACGGGATTATTGTGGGTTCTCCACCTTCCATCACTGCTACGCCCGAATTTGTTGTTCCTAAATCAATACCAATTATTTTCGCCACTTTATTCCTCCATTAATATACAGCTATTACGTTTTCTGATAATTTCGTTTAGGCGGCTACCCGAACCAGCGCTGGACGCAATACTTTTTTGCCAATCCAATAGCCTTCTTGCATTACTTCTGTGATTTGGCCGCTCTCATAATCTTCGCTCTCTTCTTTCATAAGGGCTTCATGAATATTAGGGTCAAATTCCTCTCCAAGCGGGTTCATAGGCGTGATCCCTTCAGCTTCCAACCGTGTTCGCAATTTCTGGAAGATAATCTCGATCCCATCGGCCCAGCTTCCTTCTTCTCCGGTTTCGGGTTTGTCCTGTAAAGCCCGTCCCAGGTCATCGGCAATATCCAGATAGAGTTTGATCACTTCGCCACGAGCCATTTGACGGATATCTGTGTTTTCCCGAAGGACGCGTTTTTTATAGTTAGCAAATTCAGCTCTTGCTCGCTGCCAGCCATCCAGGTACTCTTCAGCTTTAGTGGTAATGTCGCCTAGAGCTGCCTGTAAGACCTCCACCGGATCTTCTATAGATACATCGTCCGGCTCATTCTCTTCTTTATTATCCAAATCCCGATCAAGGGAATTATCTCCCAATGAATCGAGTTCGGCATCTTCTGCTTCTGGGTTAATTTGATCCTTTTTATTTTTCATTCCGTAAAAAATCTCCTTCTATTACAAATCAGTTGTCCATTGATTCAGAGATCAGCTCACTGATCAGTTCTGAAACAAAACGAACAGTGGATACTCCCCGGCTGTATGACATTCGCAAAGGGCCAAGAATTCCTACTGCACCCAAAGCATGGTCCTTTTTCCCGTAACTTGCCAGGATAAGTGATGTGTCTTCGAGCTGGTCCCAAGTATCTTCTCCACCAATGATCACGTGCACACCGGGAGTATCATTGTCAAATATTGTTCTGGATAGCAAGTCATCCAACATTACCCGATCCTCAAAAATCTCAAGGGTTTGTTTGGCTTTCTCTGGGTCAGAGAATTCCGGTTCGGATAACATATTGGCCAATCCGTCCCGGTATACCTCTCCCGAAGAGATCACTTCAGATTCTTTGATAGTATTCAAAACTATTTCAAAGATCTCTTTCAAGGGACCTTCTGCATTTCCAGGTTCTATATCCGCCAACTCTTTGGCATCTAATCCTACCGCCAGCTGATTGATCCTGGACGCAAATCCATTCAATTGTTCTTGTGATAAAGTTTCATCGAGCACCAGTGTTTGTTGATGAACTTCACCACTACTCAGAACGATCACTACCAGAACCTGACGTCCCCTGGTCGATAATAATGAAATATGTTTATATCTTGCCTTTTCAGTATGCAGCTGGGTCACAATGGCAGCGCCCATACTATGCTGGGCCAATACTGACGCCGATAAAGAAAGCCACTCGTCCACATCGTGCCGGGCCTGGTAAAACTGATGCCGGATCATCTCTTGAATGTGAGCAGGCAACCGATCTTCTCCCATCAGTCGCCTCACATAATATCTGTATCCTGCCCTGGTTGGCACTCTACCAGCCGATGTATATGGCTGGGATAAAAAACCTTTTTCCTCGAGAACAGCCATTTCATTTCGAACTGTTGCTGAGCTGAAATCGAGTTTATAGTTCTTTACCAAACGGCCAGAACTGATCGGTTCGGCAGAATCCACATAATCCCGAACCAGCAGGGCAAAGACCAGTTTTTGTCTTTCTGATAAAACGGACATCTTTTTAACCAGTTAGCAGTCTCTTTACGAGAGTGCTAAGAACGGTTTATAGTCTATCATGGTGGTTCTTGGCAGTCAAGAAAAGCGGGTGCTATTCTTACAGGATGTTAATATAACTCGGTGGAGGATGGTTTTGCGAGGAAAAATTTGGGCGCCCTGTAATCAATCAAAGGGCAACTATTCAATCTGACGAATCAGTCTGTTCAATCTCTGATTAGTTTGAATTGCCATTAAAAGAGAAACAAGGTCTCTATGTTGAAAAAATATGATTATGTTTGCTTCCGATCCATTGCGATGGGTCGAGTCCATCATGGCCTGATAGATCATTCACTTCGTTCAGGATGACAAACACAAAGATCATGTATATACAAAAAGCCCCCGCAAGGGGGCATCGTTTTTAGACAGGTGATTCATCGCACTGATCAAAGGATAAATGATTATTCTTCCCCGTCATTCAGTTGATCCAAAAACGCCCGGTCCTCATCGGTTAGATCAAATCTTTCTAAAAGGTCGGGCCTTCTTTCCTGCGTTCTCTTTAATGACTGGTTCCTCCGCCAGCGGTCGATCTTGGCGTGATGTCCTGATCTCAAAATTTCAGGAACCTTCCATCCCCGAAATTCTTCTGGGCGCGTGAAATGAGGATATTCGAGCAAACCACTGGCGTGCGAATCATTTTCGGCCGCCTTTGGATCTCCCAATACTCCAGGGATCAACCTGGTAAGCACATCAATCAATATCAAGGCTGGCAGCTCTCCACCGGTCAGCACATAATCTCCAATTGAAATCTCGTCTGTGACCAGGTGTTCTCTTACTCGTTCATCAAATCCCTCATAATGACCAGCAATAATTGCCATGCGATCAAAACTTGCCAGTTCCTGCGCTTTCTTTTGATCTAGAAGCTCACCTTGAGGGGTCATCAACAACACCGGACAGGAGGGTGGTTGACCAAGAATGCCTTCAACTGCTGTGAAGATCGGTTCTGGTTTCATTACCATGCCGCCTCCTCCGCCATAAGGAGGTTCATCCGTTACTTGATGTTTATCAGTGGCCCAGTCACGAATATTGTGAATATCTACCTGAAGATGTCCCATTTCCTGGGCACGGTGCAGAATGCTGGCATC
Organism: uncultured Anaerolineales bacterium; assembly: GCA_964582965.1. GTDB lineage: Bacteria > Chloroflexota > Anaerolineae > Anaerolineales > UBA11858 > B10-G9. The sequence continues at coordinate 10,326 of CAZOUN010000060.1, forward strand.
CAGGTATGCAGGAAAAACTTCTGGAAAGAGAGTGAAGATATCAAATTGCATGGTCCCATTCTAGCTGAGAGAGGAAATATACGCAAGTGAGGGGATTTTCCTGAATTTGAAGAACCCTTCTCTGGAACTACCAGGGAATCCTTGACGCATTTTTTACGACAGTGGTAAGATGTGCGCATGTACCTTAACGGAAGTAATTGGAAAATGACCCAAAATCCCCGGCGGAGAGCCAATCCCTGGCGCATCATCCTCTTGCTGATATTAATCGGAGCAATAATCTACTTTAATCAGGCTGTAGTTCCTGAGATTGAACCGCCATTTATACCCACCGTAACCCCCACTGAGAACCCGGAAATATTCGTCAACCGGGCTCAAACCCTGTTCGAGGAAGGTAAGTTAAGCCAATCTATCGGAGCCTACCGGGATGCAATTCTGGCAAATCCGGAAGATTCTTCTTTATATGTTTCCCTGGCACGGGTGCAGATCCTGGCGGGAGATCCTGAATCCGCACTTGAAAACGCTGAACTGGCCCTGCTTCGCAGTCCCGACAACCCCCTGGCTTATGTAATGAAGGCCTGGTCGCTGGACTTTCTAGGCGATCTGATCGCGGCAGAAATTTCAATTGAGAGAGCCCTGGACCTCGCGGACAAAAACCCGATAGCTCATGCAGTTTACGCAGAAATCCTGATCGACAACCAGGATTTTGAAAACGCCAGCATCGAATCGCTGAGAGCATTGGAGTTAGGACCTAACCTACTAGAAACCCACCGCGCCCGTGGTTATGTACTCTATTGGACTGGCAACTATAACGAAGCGATCAGAGAATATCAGAGCGCCCTCAATATTAACAATGCCATTCCCAATCTGCATCTGATGCTGGGTTATTGTTATTATGCTAACCAGGAAAATAACAAAGCAGTGACATCTTTCAGCCAGGCAAATGCGCTGAATCCGGGCGACCCAACACCAGATTATGAGATTTCCCGGATCTATCTACTGGACGGCGTTTACAACAAAGCCATCCAATATGGTGAACTGGCCGTGAAAGATGCTCCCCAGGACCCTCTCATGCAGGGAAATCTGGGTGTGCTGCATTTCAGGAATCGGGATTATGATCTGGCACTAAAACATCTCGGCTTGGCTGTCCGCGGCGGCACAACAGATGATGGTGTAATTGTAGAAGGTGTTCCGCTGTCCTATAAACCTAAGGTTGTCGAGATCTTCTCAGCCTACGGGCTAACCTTGGCCAGATTGAATATGTGCGACGAAGCTGTTCCAGTTTTCCAAACCATGCTCAGCCAAGTTGCGGACGATAATATCGCCTTCATTAATGCCAATGAGGGCCTAGCCATCTGTACGGCCAATCTTGTGGAACCAACCTCAGTGCCCACGTCAACCCCCTGATCCAATACATCATGCCCTCTCTGACCAGTAATATCCCCGGTGGACGGCACTTCTAAATAAACATGGATCGAAAACTAACAGGTAAAAGACCAACATTCAGTACCAATAAGACAACGATAAACTATACGTTTGTCTTGATTCTGATCGCCTTGATCGCGATCGGTTTGTGGTTTGCATCTCAGGTTCACGATCCAGCAGGCCGATTTGAACCACTTTTCCTCCCTACTCCAACAGCAACAAGAACAGTTAATTCCCTGGTCCTTGAAGGTGAAGCCTATTTCGAGGCCGGAAAGATCTATGATCCCGAAGGAAAAGATGCCATCGATGCCTATTACGATGTACTGGAACGCCATCCGGAGAATGCTCAAGTCCGGGCCGAATTAGCCAGATTACTAACCTATTCCTCTGCCCTCTTATCCACTACGGAAGAACGTACTGAACGATTATCCCTGGCCCGTCAGGAGATCCAGCAAGCCGCAGATCTGGCCCCCGGTGACAGTACTATTCAGGCTATCCGGGCTTTGGTACTAGATTGGAGTTCAACTTCATCAGCAGCCAGCCAGGCAGAGAAAGAGGACTGGATCAACCAGGCAGAACAGGCTGCCAACCTGGCGATTACCCTCGATCCCAATAACAGTCTGGCATTAGCTTTTTACGCCGAGGTCCTGTTGGATCAAAACCAAAAAACCCAGGCAGAAGAACATGCCCGTCTTGCTGTCCAGCAGGGGCCAGAATTAATGGATACTCACAGGGTTTACGGCACAGTGCTGGAATCATTAGGGGAATACCGCTATGCTATTGAGGAATTTGAAAAAGCAACCGAGATCAACCCGAACCTGACTTTCCTTTATATCCGCATCGGCGTGATCTATCGAGCACTTAAGGTTTATGACGTAGCCCTGGAATATTTCGCCAAGGCGATCACCATCAACCAGTCCAATGGTGTGCAAGATTCCCTTCCTTATATCGCCATTGCAAAAACCTATTCACGGGATGGTGAATTTTTCATTGCCGCCGTTAACGGAGAAAAAGCCATTGCTATCAACCCGACCAATGCGGACACCTACGGACAGCTAGGGGATATCTATGTCCGTGCTCGTAATTACGAGGGCGCTTTGCCGGTCTTGAAATGCGCCGTGGTTGGCTGCACAGCAGAAGAGAACGAAGTAGGTGGCGTCGCAGTCCAGGCGCTAGAATTAACCACATTCGATGTGGCCTATTATTACGCTCGCTACGGATCTGTTTTAGCCGCACTCAGCCGACCGGAAGAGAACTATTGCCCTGAAGCTCTTGAAGTGATGGCGGAGCTGAAATCCGTATACAGCGACGATCTCATCCTGATGAGCATCGTGGCCGACAACGAAGCCATCTGCTACCCTTTGGAATCCACTCCAGTACCCTGATTTTTTTCCTGAGTCCATACCTAAACGTTATATAAGAATCATGTTAAAGCCTTTGATGAAACTTGACTTTCAAATCGAAGAAAGTTATCATATTCTCCGCTAATTAGCAGTCCACATATTTGACTGCTAATACACCGTATCAAAGAAAACTCAATCGCGGCGTTAAAGCATTTATCTTAATACTGTGAATTCTATGTAAATTAAGTAAGGAGTAGAAATCTATGGCAGGCAAGCAGATCGTTTTTTCAGAAGAGGCCCGACGCAAATTACAGGTCGGCATGGACAAGCTGGCGAAAGCCGTTATCACCACCCTCGGTCCTAAAGGCCGCAACGTTGCCCTTGACCGGAGTTTTGGCAGCCCCACTATCACCCACGACGGTGTGACAGTTGCCAAAGAAGTGGAACTTTCCGACAAGTTTGAGAACATGGGTGCCCAGCTTCTTAAAGAAGCAGCCACCAAAACCAACGACATCGCCGGTGACGGCACCACGACTTCAACGCTCCTTGCTCACGCGATTGTGACTGAAGGTATGAAGAACCTGGCAGCCGGATCCAACCCTATGCTTCTCAAACAGGGAATTGAAGCCGCCGCCAAAGCAGTTTCCGAAGAAATTGGAAAAAGCGCAATTGACGTCACCACCAGGGAAGAAATCGGCAACGTTGCCAGCATTTCTGCCCAGGACCGCTCCATTGGTGAGCTTATCGCTGATGTGATGGACAAAGTTGGCAAAGATGGCGTCATCACCGTTGAAGAATCCAAAACCCTGGCTTTTGAAACCGAATACGTTGAAGGTATGCAGTTTGATCGCGGCTACCTGTCCCCTTACTTTGTCACCAATGCTGATGACATGGAAGCGGTGATCGAGGAAGCCAACATACTTATTCATGACTCCAAGATTTCTGCCGCCCAAGACCTGGTTCCCCTACTGGAACGTTTGGTCCAGATCGGTAAACGAGACCTGGTGATCATCGCTGAAGACGTAGACGGCGAAGCTCTGGCTACCCTAGTACTCAATAAACTCCGCGGCATGATCAATGTTCTGGCTATCAAAGCCCCCGGATTTGGCGACCGCCGCAAAGCCATGCTGCAGGATATCGCAGTCCTATCCGGTGCCACAGTAATTTCCGAAGACTTGGGACGCAAGTTGGATAGCGCCACAGTGGAAGATCTTGGTAAAGCTGAAAAAATCATTTCTACTAAAGACGACACCACCATCGTAGGCGGTGCTGGCGATAACGCCCTGATCAAGAGCCGCATCCAGCAGATCCGCAACGAGATCGACTCCAGCACAAGTGACTACGACCGCGAAAAACTGCAGGAACGTTTAGCAAAACTGTCCGGCGGCGTAGCCATCATCCGCGTTGGTGCTGCAACCGAGACCGAATTGAAAGAAAAGAAACACCGCGTGGAAGACGCTCTTTCCGCCACACGTGCTGCTGTTGAAGCAGGTATCGTACCTGGCGGCGGTGTTGCCCTTATCAATGCCACCAAGGCCATTGATAAACTAAAAATGGACTATGCCGATGCCCAGGTGGGTGTGAAGATCGTCCGCAAAGCCCTGGAAGTTCCCATGCGCAAAATCGCTGATAACGCTGGCAAAGACGGCGCTGTGATCCTTGAAAACGTCCGCCGCATGCAGGAAGAGAAAAAGAACAACCGCATTGGTTACGATGTCCTCAGCGAGGAATACATCGATATGGTTGAAGCTGGTGTGATCGACCCCGCCAAGGTGACACGCGGCGCACTCGAGAATGCTGCTTCCATCGCGGCCATGATCTTGACCACAGAAGCACTGATTGCTGATGAGCCGAAAGACGAAGCCGATATGCCCCCCGGAGGAATGGGTGGTATGGGCGGCGGAATGCCCGGCATGATGTAATACTCGAAATTTCGTAACATCTTGTAGTGTGGATAGGGGAATGATCCACACTACATTCTTTTAATCTAAACGTTTGACCCCCCTGTCTAACATTCAACCCCAGCGTGTATAATTTACACAGATGACAACCCCCTTTTTAAGGACCTCAATGAAAAATTACCAGATTATCATCCTCTTATTCATTTCTTTGATGCTGTTGACCGGCTGTAATGGTAACGCGGATCAAGGACCAGCCCCAACTTCCGTTCCACTTGCCAATCCTCAGACTGGGCTTGCAGATCCTGATATCACGATAATCCCACCCCTCCATCCGATCTCTCTACCTGAAGGGTTTGGCATAACTGTGTTCGCAGAGGGTTTACAAGGACCCCGGATGATGGCTTTTGGCCCCGACCAACAGCTTTATGTCACAGAACCTGCCACAGGTCGTGTATTAGTTCTTCCTGACAGGGATCGAGATGGCGTCTCTGATGGAATTGAAGTAGCGGCCGATAACCTGATAGAACCATCAGGAATGGCATTTTATAACGATGGCTCCCTTTACGTCGCGGAAACTACTCGCGTATTGCGATTAGGAGATTCTGATGGTGATGGGTTTTTCCAAGACCAGGAAATTATCACTTCAGGTATAGCTGCTGGCGGTCATACGAATCGCTCGATCATATTCAGTCGAGATTGGCAGCACTTTTATCTTGCGATTGGGTCTTCCTGCAACGTTTGCCAGGAACAGGATGAACGCCGCGGTGGAGTAATGCGCTTTAACTCAGATGGAAGCGAGGACCGGATTTTCAGCACTGGTTTACGGCACGTGATCGGCCTGGACTTCAATCCAAAGAATGACATCCTATGGGCTGCAGTTATGGAAAGAGAAGGTTTACAAGATGGTTTGCCGCCGGAAACCATTTACGCGATATATATTGATGCCGATGGCGGGTGGCCATACTGCCATACCGGTCGGATTATTGACCCGGATTTTGGAAACAAGAACTCCTGTGGAGAGGAATTGTTGACCCCTGTTTTCGAACTGGAAGCCCAGAGCGCACCACATGGTATGGAATTTTATACCGGTGATCAATTTCCAGACAATTTCGCCACAGATTTATTTGTCGCTCTGCATGGCACAGGAGAGGGAGCAGATGCAAGCGGCTATAAAATAATCCGGATGCCTTTGGGAGATGGAGAAAAAAGAGTTGTTCTGGATTTTGCTGTCGGCTGGCTGGGCGATGATGGAATCCCCTGGGGATCACCAACCGATCTGATCCAGGGGCCGGATGGGGATCTGTTCATGTCCGACGATAAACTGGGGGTCATTTACAGGATCTTCTATGTCAAATGAACTATTTGGGCCAAATGGGCAACATAGGACGGAGAATCTTTTGACAAAACCTGGTTATCGTGCTACAATGTGCCCGGTTTCTAAAAAAGAGACACCCGGCTGGTGGATTTATCCAGCAGCAACATTGCTCAACGAAGATTATTTAGGTTTTATCGCAAGATATAATATTGAATAGGTTTCAAAAAG
>CAZOUN010000061.1:0-16385 GCA_964582965.1 uncultured Anaerolineales bacterium
ACCTCACCGGCTGCCCGCGGTGAGGTGAGTGCTTATCTAAGGAGGAGAAGAAATGTGAGGAGTTCTCAATATCTTCGTTAATTCCATCATAGCTTAATCTATTTACTATTCAGTTATCAATTCCGTTAGCTTTCACAGGGGATAGGTGTGTTTCCCGATCAGGGATGGGAGATGGAAATTTCCAAATTTCCCACGTGTGGATTCTATGAACTGAATGTTCAGATTTACTGACCCATCAGTATTTCGTTAAATATCCTATCCTTGAAATATGAAGCCCCTAACAGGACTATATTCCCCCATCCCGAGTGTTTCCATTAATTAGGATTAGAGTGTTCGAAAAACTTGCGCTAGATCTCAATCCCACTCTGCCAAATCAGGAAAGTATTCTCCGATCCAATCCAGACTGCTGACTTCGACATATTTTTCCAACAAGGAAAAAAAGTCCTGCCCAGTCACGATTTGATCCCTGTATATCTCGCCGTAATCTTTCAAAAAAGCGTAATACAGCACATTCCCCATCTCGTTCTTCAAAGCAGCCAAAAATTTCGCGCCCTGTAAATAGGTAGCATTGCGGTAATTCAAGTATTGATCGTCGAATTCTTGAAAATCATATATGGATCGATCGATCCTGCCTGAGGGCTCATAATAATTGATACGTGTCCTCCACCACCAATCTGTGGATTGGGGGTAAAGATGTTCATAATAAGCCAGTTCACTGAAAGTACAGAGCGCTTCATCCAGCCAGGGTTCCAGCGCTTGATCATTGGCTACCTTCCCAAACCACCACTGATGAGCTATTTCATGGACTGCTATTGTAACTAGGTAACTTTGCTCAGATCCGTTATACGTATCAAAATATCTCCGGCCCTGAAAATACAGGCCTTCATATTCCATCCCATAATTAAAATCTGCCTGAACGATCGAAACACTGGATTGCTCGTAAGGACCAAAGAGGTCAGAATACAAAAGAAGCGCCTCTCTCGTGGCCTCAAAAACTGCCTGGCCTGTTTCTTCATAGCCGGGGAATATATAACCATAAACATGAGTTCCGTTTACTTTTTCTTTTATCACCGTATAGGCTGGACTGACAGAGAACACAAAATTCCGGGCTTTTTCCAGAGAATATAATAGTGGGTCCCCCTCATTCAAGGGAGCTGAACTGGCAGCCGCAACTAATTCCGGCAGACCCAGTTCCAGGCTGATCTGATAATCAGCCGCCGGATAAACCAGGTATTCCCCGATTGTCCAGGGATCATGAATGATCCAGCCCAGATCATCTTGATAGGGAGGTACCATCGGATACCAATCCACCAGGTTAGTCTGGAGAGAGGTGTATCCAAATGGAGAAGCCCCAAATGTCTTTCCTGTGTTTAGGTTTGGGAGATCTAGAGAATATTGGATATGAAGGGTAAGTATCTCTCCAGGCTGCCAACCAGGACCCCCGAATTTAATTTTCAGGGTAACGCCCTTGATTTCATATCCTTCAATAGGCATTTCTCCTGCAGTTATATCTTGAATGGAAAGTACGCCGGGCCAGTTGTTAGGCGGTACAACCAGATTGATGTTTTTCAGCGGGTTATCAGTGGGATGGGGAATGAAAATCTCTTCGTCTACGACCAATCGCTGTCTGTGGTAATCAAAAACAGCTGCCAAAGAGTATCGAGGCCTTTCCGACAAAACAGAAATTGATTTGGGGGCTTGCTCCGTCAGGAAGGTGGACGGGGTTTGAATAACTTCCCCGGATGTTGGAATTAAGAGAGGTGCTTGTAAGGGAGGGGTACTGATAAGCACAGCTGCTGATTCTACCGGACTGCAACCTGTTGAGACCAGGATGAATCCAATTATTACAAACCAGATTGGGGTTTTCCTGATAATAACCATCGGTTATAAGATTACCAGAAACTACTATTCATCTGTTTCGATATACTCGATGACAACGCCAGCCTCTTGGATCAAATCCACATCAGCGGGCATTTCGTGATCTAAATTCACCCGTTGGACCAACGAGTTAAGAGCCGCTTGAACCCTGTCAGGAAGTGGTTCCATTTGTCCAAAAATAAGCAGGGATTGGATTGCATTTTCCTGTTTTTGGTTTATACCTTTTTTTGCAAAATATTCTTTGACAGCGGCGCCTGCTGCTCTGCGGGCACAAACCCGCGCCCGGCCTTCATTTCCCTCCTGGCGGGATTGTTTTGCCAGTAGTAATTCTTCTTTAATTTGCAGTTTGGGCGCTTTCATGAAGAGGATTATACCGTAGAGAGACTGCCTTCAGTTTCCCGCGCACGAGAACAGATCAGCGATTTTTCATTGCTGTTACAGCCAAATTATCAACACGTTCATTTTCCGCATGGCCGGCATGTCCCCGCACCCAATTCCACGACACGTGGTGGTCGGTGATCGCCTGATCTAGTTCCTTCCAAAGGTCAGCATTGGCCAGAGGTTTTGTCTTTCCGTGCGAACCGCGTCGCCAACCCAGTTTTTTCCAATTGTGGATCCAATCTGTAATTCCCTTCTTTAGGTATTCAGAATCGGTGTAAATCTCCACCAGGCAAGGTTCCTTGAGCGCACGAAAAGCCATCACTGCAGCCGTGATCTCCATCCGGTTATTGGTGGTTTCATCTGCTGATCCAGAAATCTCTTTTTCTTGATTCCCAAACCTCAGCAGCGCTCCCCAGCCCCCCGGTCCCGGGTTTCCTGAACAAGCCCCATCTGTGTAAATGGTCACATGCGGTTTATTAGCCATAACTTCCTTTAAACTGATCATGAACTGGATCTTAATCCTGGGTATACAACCGCAATTCTGCGGCTAGCTGATCCAGTGCGATCAGCTGCTCTTCGAGGTTCAGTGTTCCATCGATGAGGATTTCTTCAAATGCATCACCCACGGATAATTTAACTGTATTCCACGATGGATCCAAAGGCATACTTACGCTGTATTTTAACAAATTCAAGCCCTGGGACCAATGGGGGTTCTTGGCACGGAAGTCCCTTAATAGACGCAGGCTGCTCTTTCGGGTCGGATAATACCTGCTGTACTGGGCCCATTCCGCCTGCGTTTCCGGGGATGCAAGATATTTCAAAAACAGCCAGGATGCCAGTTCCTCTTCCGGAGAGGTTTTAAAGATCACAACTGATTGGATCTCTGATGAGACTGCTTTTTTACCATTTGGTCCTAAAAATGGAAGCATCTCCCACTCATCAGCTCTGCCAGTTTGGTTGGCTCCAGTATGCACATAATCCATCATCTGGGATGAAGCTACCATCATCATAGTTTCCCGTTGATTGAAATTCTCAAAAGCCAACTCACTCGACATGGGGTCCGGGTGGGTGTAAAAGGTCATCCCACAGCCCATTCTGAGCAGGGCCTGCCAATCTTCTGCTACCTGCTGGATCTCGGGGGTACTGAACAGATATCCATCTCCTCCAGAATTGAGGAAATGTCCATCATATGCATATATCGCGGAAACAATATTGGCCGCCTCTGGTGATAACAATATCCCTGTCGGCTGGGGAAGAGAACTAGTCGTTAATTCACGATCAGCTGCAGCAGAGCAAGCCTGTTCTTCCAGATCTTTCCCTGAGCCTGGCGGAGTGGAATAACCCAGCTCTTCCGCCCAGCTCTTATTATAATAAATCACCTGTATGGTCTGGGTAAAGGGAAGGCCGGGTCGGATTGATCCTTCAATTGTAAATCCCTCATAAAGCCCAGAATAATAATCCTGCTGATCTTTCACGGATAAGCCGGCCGCCGGATCATCCAGAAATGGACTCAAATCCAATGTTAAACCATCTTGGTACCAACTTGTGATTGCTGAAGTATCACTAAGCAAAAGATGGGGTACGAGTCCCTCTTCAAAGGCCATTTCGATAGAGTCAAGGGGATCAAGTACCAGTCCCTGATCAACTGAGTTGATGACTATACCCCATTCATTCTCCTGATTAAATCGATCCACAATCGCGTTCATCCCTGTGCCTGGCTCGTCGATATCCCACACATACCAGAAATCCAATTCCAATCCTTCGATAGAAGACCAGGGCAGACCCATCGGTTCAGGGACAGGGGTCTGGCTGGGTTCTGCTTCAGCGCTTATCGCCGTCAATGTTGAGGGATGAATAGATTTAACCAACACTGAAGTTGGTTGCGGGACTGAATCATTAATGGGTATTTGATCGCAGGCGCCAGCCAGCAAGACAATAAAGATTATTATTAAGATCAATTGACACTTTTTGCAGTTTAGAGTCATTATTTAAATTCGTATGGATTGGATAACTACCTAATTGTAACAAAAAGCAAGGTACAAAACTGTACCTTGCTTGGATGTATTCATAATTCAACTGCTACTGCAAGAAGTTCCAGGGATTGACCCTCGTACCCAGATAGATCATTTCAAAGTGCAGGTGGGCTCCTGTGGAATTTCCAGTGGATCCTAACCCGGCAATTCCTTCCCCCTGGTTAACACTTTGCCCGCAGCCAACATTAATCGAATTCAAGTGAGCATAAAGAGTTTGCCAACCGTTGCCGTGGTCAACTACTAACAGGTTTCCATATCCGTAGTTGCTCCATCCGGCGTAAACTATCACTCCATTGTCTGCGGCCCAAACCGGATTCCCAATACTTCCTGCAATATCAATAGCAGAATGATTGGCACCGGGATTGTAATCGTAGCCTGAAATCCAACGTTCAGTTGTAGGCCACAGGAAAACTCCTACACCCACAGCTCCGGTGTAAATAGTGCCGCAATGTCCTGGGCCATAAGTTGCGGCAATGGCAGGATTGTCCCTGGTGATGGCCGGTGGTCCATAATCCACCAATTCTCTTTCTCCGCCCGGGACGATCAACATCTGTCCAATATCAAAGGAAGGATTATCCAGATCAAAATCGTAAATATCGATCTTGTTACCTGGGTATTGAACAATTTCCAGAGGGTCCACCCCATAATAATCAGCCACATTGAGCAGGTTCTCCCCATCTCTCCATTGGTGATATGTACCATTGAGAGGGAGGATATTCAACTCCTGCCCGGGTTGGAGCGTGTGGGGATTGTCAGCCAACGTGTCAAAATTTCCCCACAGGACAGTTTCTGGTTTAAGACCAAATGTCTCCGCAATAGCAAATAAGGAGTCACCTTGTTCCACAACATATTGCAGCACATCCACTCTGGACCTGGTAGGGATAGTGGTATGGATAACAGCCGCACGGTGGATTCCCCTGGCCAGAGAAGTTTGATCTTGCACAAAATTTGGCATTTCCAGAGAGTTTTGGTTTGAAGTGGATTCGTCAGCCAGGGATTGATCTGCAAAAATCTGGAGCGTCTGCTGAACACCCTGTGATTGAGGATAAAAAGCTCTAATTACAACAATTACAAGGACAACCAGCAATACGACTCCGCCGATAGTCAATATTCGACGGCCATTTTCTCCTGCCACGAGATCCCTTATCAGATCCCGAAACGGGGAAAAAATTCCGTAAGCCTGTTCATCTTTATTTTCTTCCAGCTGATCATCCTGATTGTTATTTTCCATTTGGAGAGCCTCCGCGACAACTATATCATTAGCCACAACGCACGTCAAGAAACGGTCCCCGGGATTAATAAAACCTTAATTTTATTGACATTTGACCTGTTTGAGGGCTTTTTCATAGCATTTCAGGTATGATGGCTTGTCCGTTCTACCCCTCTATGGCACAATTAGGAAAGATTTTCAAAAGGTGATTTATGTCTCGTTGGACCCTGTTTGTTCTAATATTGCTGCTTGGACTGGGGCTGGGGCTGGTATACGGCTGGGTAGTCAATCCCGTCAGTTATCAGGATACAACCCTGGACAGCTTGAGAATTGATTATAAAACCGATTACACCTTGATGGTTGCTGAAGTTTACCACCAGGATGATGATCTGGATTGGGCACTCAACCGGCTGACATTACTTGAGGACAAATCCCCCATAATCAGCATTGAAAATGCACTTAAGTTTGCCTCACAAGCGGAATACACACTTCCTGACATGTTCCTGCTGCGGGATCTTCATAACGCATTAAAGGAGCTTGACTAATCCCATGGAACAAAATCGGGGTAACTGGTATTTGCTAACGGGATTGATCCTCGGCCTGGTCCTGGGTATGATTTACGCCTGGGTGATTTCTCCTATTACGGAAGTAGATACTCATCCCAATTTACTCCGGGATGATTATAAAGATATCTACCGCTCATTGATCTCCCGCGCTTATCAAGCCAATAGCAATTTACCCCGCGCAGAAGCGCGCTTGGAACTGCTTGGAGACGATGACCCCGCCCTGGCTTTGGCAGCCCAGGCCCAGCGTTTCCTGGCTGAAAACGGAGATAACGAAATGGCCAAAGTACTTGCCAATCTCTCCGCTGCTCTGCAGATCGCGGCTGGACCGGCTGCGACTCCTATCCCTTCTACGGTTACAGCAATCCCCGATGGCGAAACTTCCAATAACGGCGGCAATTCTAATAGCGAAGGTCAAGATTCTGCAAGTTCAACCAGGGAGCCAACAAGCGTAGCACCCACTTCACCAACGCCATCACCTACTTCATCCCCTCCTTTTATATTGCAGGATTCATCTCCAATTTGCGATCCTACACTGGGGGAAACATTGATACAAATCATCGCTACAGATGGCTCTGGAGAGGGAGTACCAGGAATTTCGTTGGAAATATCACTTGGAACAGATCCAACGGAGGTCTTTTATACTGGTTTGAAACCGGAATTGGGATTGGGATATGCGGACTATCTGGCGGAACCAGGATTGACCTATCAGCTTGAAATACCAAATAGCGGTTTGGTCATAAATGATATTGAAGTACCTACCTGTCAAAACGAATCAGAGAATTCCTATTGGGGAAGCTGGGAAATCTATATCACCCACCCTAACTGATCTTATCTTCCATAGTACGTATCCCGATCCAAAAATGGTCAGGAAGAACTTTATCATTCTTTAATACCAGGATCTTTCCAATCTTGAGCGGATTACCATCAGTGATTTTTTTTGATCCATTTTTCTTTTCCCCCTTAACCATCCTGGGATGTACATAACATACATCTGGATTCTTGCCATACTTCTTTTGATAATAGCGAGCGGCTTTCTCAACCTTGCTGGGTACGCTGGACTTTTTATCATTATCAAACCATAACATGCCAATATCCATTTAATTCTCCCTAATCCCTTGTCAAACAGAACATTTGTTCTATAATTATTATAGTGGTTATTTCTTATTTTGCAAGAGCAGTGCCAAACCTACCTTATTTTTGAACTTATGAAAACCCTACCCTAAATTGAAGGCGTTATAATTTCCATATGGCTAAATCATACACACAATATATCTGTCAGGACTGTGGCTATTCCAATCCCCGTTACCTGGGGCGATGCCCTAACTGCGGCAACTGGGACACCATGGTGGAAGAGCGGATTGAGAAAAGCAATCCGTCATCATCCACATCCTCTGCTCGTTTTAATGCAACATCCGTGCCGCGGCCGATCCAGGATATCCATTCTGACGAAGAAAAAAGAATGCAGCTGAAACACCAGGAATTTTCCCGCGTTCTGGGCGGTGGCCTGGTTCCCGGATCTATCAATTTAATTGGCGGCGATCCCGGAATTGGCAAGTCAACCTTATTGCTGCAAATTGCCCTGGAGATTGCCGAAAAGGAAAAAGTACTGTATGTATCTGGCGAAGAATCTGAAAGGCAAATCAAAATGCGGGCTGACCGTATACAGCGTAACCAGGACGGAACTGCGCCCAACCTGCCTTCCAATCTGCTGCTGGTAACTGAAACCAACCTGGATGCCATTCTTGACCATGCTACAAAGATCAAACCCAAACTATTGGTCGTTGATTCTATTCAGACCAGCTACTTACCGCAGCTGGAATCTTCTGCCGGTTCTGTTTCTCAAGTCCGGGAGTGCGCCTCGCAACTCAGGGAATACGCCAAACATACAGGAACCAGTATTTTTCTGATCGGCCACGTCACCAAAGATGGCAACATCGCTGGACCTCGCGTCCTTGAACATATTGTGGATTCAGTCTTATATCTGGAAGGTGATCGATACCAGGCCTATCGTTTGCTCCGTTCAGTGAAGAACCGCTTCGGTGCCACATCAGAAGTGGGGGTCTTTGAAATGCAGGAACAGGGCATGATCGAGGTCACTAACCCATCTGAGGCTTTCCTGGCTGAGCGTATGATCAATGCTCCAGGATCGGCGATTGCGGTCACCATGGAAGGGACCCGGCCCATTCTGGTAGAAATCCAGGGATTAACCAATCCAACCACATTTGGAAACCCCCGGCGGACACCAAACGGGATCGAGTTCAACCGACTGCTATTGATCACTGCTGTACTCACTCGGCGGGCGGGAGTTAAGCTCACTGACCAGGATGTTTTTGTCAATGTAGTTGGCGGCTTGAGGATCAATGAACCGGCCGCTGATCTTGCAGTTGCGGCAGCAATCGCCAGTTCGATTAAAGACATACCCGTCAAAGCAGATACAATCCTCATCGGCGAAATTGGCCTTTCAGGAGAGCTCCGCATGGCCAGCCGAATGAGCGACCGGTTGAGTGAGGCAGCCAAGCTCGGATTCAAGTCTGCTATCATCCCCAAACGGTTGCGAAGTGGCGGGTTTTCTTTTCCAAAAGATATCAATGTGATTGAAGTGCGTTCACTCAGTCTGGCATTAAAAGAAGCCCTGGTTCAAAAATAAGATGGCAGAAAATTTACAAACATTCCTGGTAAATGACCTGATGATCGAAGACAATCTGGTTTTAGCCCCAATGGATGGCTATACAGATTGGCCGTTTCGATCCATTTGTCGTGAACTCGGATCAGCCATCAGTTATACAGAATTCGTAAAAGCCGAGGACGTGCTTCAACGTCCCCATTACATCAAAGACAAGATCCATTTCACCGAATCTGAACGACCGGTATTTATCCAGATCTATGGAAATAACCCGGACTCCCTCCTCGAAGCAGCCCTCAGATTGCAGGATATTGGGCCTGATGCGATTGATATCAACATGGGCTGTCCCAACAAGTCTATCGCCGGGAGAGGTGCTGGAGCAGGATTGATGCGTACTCCTCTCAAAGTTGCCCGGATCATAAAATCCTTCACTAGATCACTCGATGTACCTATTACTGCCAAGATCAGGCTGGGCTGGAAGGACTGCCGGAACGGATTGCTGCTTTCTCAGATCATCGAGACGTTTGGTGGTTCCATGGTCGCTGTACACGCGCGCTCCAAGGAACAGGGCCACAAAGGCAATCCGGACCTGGACTCTCTGGCCGAGATCAAAAACCGTTTACATATTCCGGTTTTAGGTAATGGCGGTATCCGGACCGTAGCGGATATCCAAGGCATGATCTCCTCCTCGGGTTGTGATGGTGTAATGATAGGCCGAGGAGCTGTAAATAATCCGTGGATCTTTTCCAGGCGCGATCGACATGAGATTACACCAGTTGAGGTAAAAGACCTGATGTTGGAACATCTTGATCGATCTCTGTCTTTTTATGGCCCCATGAACGGCCTGATCCTCTTCCGGAAATTTGCCGCCGGATATTTGGAACCTTATGGCCTCGAGAAGGAAAAGAGAAGGGAATTACTGATGGAAACAGACGAAAAGAAATTCAAACAGCTGGTGGGGGAAGTTTTTGAACGATTGGAATGAAATCAAACCAGATCTCAGAGCGGAGGTCCGAAGATCGGGCGAAGGATCGAAGTCGAAGAGCATCTCGACTACCTCCTCGATTTCACTCGGAGTCCGCTCGATGATTTGGACTACTCCTGGGGGAATTATTGGCTTTTTATGTTTATATCTTAAAGTGTTCAAATGGGAAATTCTACACAGGGAATACCTCAAATCTAAATTTAAGAATTGCGCAACATATAACCGGGTCCAATCCAAAGGCATATACATATAAACTCTGGCCCGTAAAGCTTGTTTTGGCTTAAAAATTTCCAACTAGATACTATGCACTGAGCGCTGAAAAAAAAAATTAAAGGGTGGTCACATTCCAAGAAACTTGCGCTGACAGAAAACGATTTTAAGAAAATTCATCTAATTGTAAAGGAAGAAAGAATACGTCGAGAGATGAATAAATGATTGGTAACTTTCCAGATCTCAGAGCGGAGGTCCGAAGATCGATCGAAGTCGAAGAGCATCTCGACTACTTCCTCGATTTCACTCGGAGTCCGCTCGATGATGTGGATCCTTTATAAACTCAAGCCATGCTGAGGGCCTGGCAGATTCTTCTCCATCAACCCGTTTCACAAATTGCAATTTCTCCCCCAGTTTCGCCAAGCTTACTTCGGTTGCACCATGTCCAAATTTTGACAAATCGTTCAAATGCACATATAACAGCAAGCTGCCGCCGACCTCAAGATGAGAAAAAACATTCTCAAGATATCGATCGACATTGTCAGGTGAAATGTTGTGAAAACAACCCATATCAAGGATCAAGTCATACTCCCCCCTGAATAGCTCCGGGGACAGGACATCTCCAACACGAAACTTAACCTTATTTTCCAGACCGTTCTTTTTGGCTTCTTTCCTGGCCATTCTCACTGCCCGGGCCACATAATCAATACCTTCTGCCTGCCAGCCATGCTCCGCGAGAGTGATTACATTGGTCCCTGTGCCGCAGCCCAGATCAAGCATCCTACCCGGCGGGTTATCTTTCAGAAAAACAAAAACCTCAGGGGGTGTGATTCCTGTATCCCAGGGGGATTTACCGGATAGATAGGACAATAAAAAACTAAGTTTTCCTGCCATAAGTAATAACCAGAATTATTTAATTATCATGATCCAGATACTCAGCCAATTCATACAGAGCCTGTTCCCGGGACTTGAAGTGGATCGCACACAGCCCTTCTGCCCTGGCCGCTTCAACATTCTCTATAAAATCATCAACAAAAATCATTTCGGAAGGGTCCTCATGGAGTTCACTGATAACACGCTGATAGATCTGTGGGTCAGGCTTGGCCATCTTCAGTTCAGCCGAGATGAAGATACGATCAAATATTCCATCTATCTTCCAAAAGTTCACCAGCAAATGCCGCAGGTCATCCCAGGCGTTGCTCAGGAGAGCTGTTGTATATTCCCCCCGTAAGCCTGCAATGAATTCAACCAGTTTTTTATCCAACCGGTCTCCGCCCCAAAACTCATCACCAAAAGAATTAAATGAATCCAGCGGTAAACCCAGTGATTTCAACACAGTTTCCTTGTGCTGCTGAGCACTGATCTTGCCCTCTCCGGCCATCTTCGAGGAGGGGGAGCCATAAACCAAAGCATCCATCTCTTCATATGTCATACCAAATTTCTCAGCCAAAAGCTGGCGGGGTATCCGGTCTTCAGTGCGAACCAGCACCCCACCCAGGTCAAAAATGACAGTTCGGATCATTGATCTCCTTTGTGGTAATTATTATTCTTCTAACGGTTCAAGGGTATTAACGCTAACATCCTTACCGGGGCGCAGTTCTTTTTCGTACAGATCGAACTGCCGCAGAACGAACATGCCTACTTTTCTGTACAAATCCGTCGCTCCAGTTAAAGATTCAGCATCCACTTCCAGATCCACTTTGGTCTTTCCGCGTTTGTAATACTCGCCAAACGTCTCCAACAAAAGGGCTTGGGCAATGCCCTGGCGCCTCCAGGGGCGTTTTACGCCCAGACTGGACACATAACCTGCCTCTTTATCCTCTGGGCCGTACCGACAGCAGAGACAAATAGCTGCAATCTCGTCATTTTCATCTACTGCCAGGAACCACAATGACGGGTCATACGAATCATCCCCGGTCATGTGATGCATGAATTTTCCAAAACCCTCTTCAGGATCTTCTTTGATAAACCCGAAATGATCTTGAAAGACTTCTTCATCTGCTTCATATACAACCCTGGCATCCCGTTCAGGATTGTAAGGGCGCAAGGAAATACCATCAGGCCAAACAGGGATTTCAGGCTTCTGCTTCATATCAATTCGCATCCGGAAGCTATGCCGGATCTGTGTCATTCCGGCAGCCAGTTTTGCCGTTATGGAAGATTCGATCGCATGATCAGAATGGGACCGCAGGGCAATCCTCAGTTCAGGATCCACCCGGTCGAACACTTGCAATGCCCTTTCTTCTGCCCAGGCTAATAGGTATTCTTCCAGGCCTTGGTTTTCCAGATCTGGATCAACAGTCATCCAGAGATAAGGATGAACTGGAGGATTGGCTTCGTCCCAAACTTCGATCAACCCCGCCAGTTTTTCGTCCTGGTTAAAAACCAGGTGAACACTGCTCGTGATATCAAAACCCGGTGTCTCATATTCATTCCTCAACCTTTCCAGAGTAAAACCAGGTACATCGTTATAATGGAGTGATTTCTTTTCATCCAGACGGTGGATCTCTTGCAAGTCACCCATTCCCGCCTGACGAGATGTGTAGTTATCAAGGAATTTCTTTTTCATCTAATCTTTCCTTATTCTAACCTGTTTCCAATTCTGGTCCTTCAATTTCCGGGGTCCAACCCTGATCATGACTCTTGCGAAGCCACAGGAATCCGAGGGCGGCGATCAATCCCAGAATAGCACTGCCATACCAAACCCAATTAGGATCTCCGTTATCCATGATCAGGCCAGCCAACAGAGGCCCGATCATCCAGGGGATCATCCAGGAAAAACCCATCACCCCTGAATATCGGCCCCGCATATCTTCCGGCGCCGCATTGCCTACATAAGCCTGAGCGACCGGGATAATGACCATTTCTCCGACAGAAATGATCACCATCGCCAACATGAACAACAGGTACACATTCACAAAACCATACATACCAAAGCCGATAACATACAGCAGCGACCCCAGCGCTAAAACCAACATCGGCGGACGTTTTGATATCCTGCGGGTGATCACAAATTGGAACAAGACAACCATTCCAGCATTCAGGGTCATCAACCATCCATAGCCGGACTCAGGAACCCCATGCACATCCCGCAAGAAGACAGATAAAGTACTATACATCTGGGAGTATACTAACGTGGCAATGGTCGAGATCACCACAAACCACATAAACTTCCTGTCCTTTAACACATCGCCATACCCGATAAAGGTATCCTTAAAGCCCTTTTTGTCTTTGGTCTCTTGTTCTACCGGCATGCTCTCCTCTACCACGAGATAAACGATCAAGGCCGTGATCAAGCTGGTAACAGTATCTGCAATAAACAGGATCAGGTATGACCTGGATGCTAGAAAACCACCGATAGCCGGACCGATCGCGACCGAAAGATTCATCGCTACCCGCATAACACCAAATCCTTCTGACCTTTTCTTTTCTGGAAGGATATCGATCAACATCGCTTCATGGGCGGGGCCCGCTGCCGTCGCAAATAGCCCAGATACCGCACCCATAACATAAAACCATTCCAGCTGGTTTACAAATCCCATTCCCAGGCTGGTAAGCGCGCTGATTATCAGTCCCAAAATAATCATGGTTTTCCGGCCGAGGAAATCTGTTAAGGCTCCTCCCACCATATTCCCGATCATGTCTGTGACAGAGAACAGGGCAAATAACAAACCCACTTCCGTCATACCCACCTGGAATTTCATGGTGATGTACAACGCGAA
The DNA here is from genome assembly GCA_964582965.1 of uncultured Anaerolineales bacterium. Lineage (GTDB taxonomy): Bacteria > Chloroflexota > Anaerolineae > Anaerolineales > UBA11858 > B10-G9. The sequence goes on from CAZOUN010000061.1 coordinate 13,609, forward strand.
GAAAGGAAAGATCAATGCTCCACCAACGTGGTCTATGAAATTTGAACCCACGATGACCCAAAATTGCTTGGGGTATTCCTGGTATATAGTATTGACTCTCTTCATCGAATTACTGAACAACATTTATGTTTTCCTTGAAATTAGCTTCTTCATCAGTCCTGTTAATAAAAACAGGCCGCGGGATAAACCCGGGACCTGATCCGATTAAGAAAAAAGCCCCGGGGTATGATTTTCCCAGAGCTTAAGCATTAGTTATCAAATAACAAGCTCAATCTATGGAAAACCTCCCAGACATATCTGCGTATCCGCAGGAAGCAACGATTTTTAAATTAAGCTCGCTCATAAATTTCCTCAGTAATTAATTTTGACCGGACGTTAGTGTAACATCCATTAATATCCGGGTCAAGTACAGATGACTTTAGTTGATGCCGGTCACACACATAACCACAGGAATCTGACATCGAATTATTAAGCCAAAAAAAATTGTGGTATTATCACAATGATCACCCACAAACCATCACTCTCATGAAAACAAATCGCTTCTTGATTTCCTTTATCGTACTATTATTTTTGGGTAGTCTGATCCTGTTTCTAGGAAGATTTCTTGTCTTGGAGAAATCCCTCTATCTGGTTGAAACCCTTTTCAGCTCCGATCACCTCCTTGAGATAAATGGCCACGGTGTTGTAAAAAGGCTCATGACCGCTTTGGCCATATTCCACATTACTCTTGGTATTTTTGGGTTTGTTATGATCGCTGCCCAGCGATTAATTTCTCTACCTCAAACTTCAAGCCAGTCAAACAAACCATCAAGTCTAAATTTGTGGATAGTTTCAACAATAACAGCAATATATTTGGTCGGGGTTTTTGCTATCTCAAAAGAAGTTTCGGGAGTACGATTATCAATATACCAAGAGGATTCAATCTTTGAATACTTAACGGTTGCCAGTTACCTGGCTACAGCGATGTTTTTTATAGCTATAGTACCTAAGATCATTGGATCTTCAGTCCCAGACAAAAAAATATTCTATGTATCCTTTTTTATTCTCTTGGCTTTGACATGTATCTTTATTGCAGGGGAAGAGATCAACTGGGGTCAAAGACTATTTGGTTGGGAAACACCAGCAGGGATCACGTCCTGGAATAATCAACAGGAAACCAACTTGCATAATATCCTATCCCCGTTAAGAAAAGAACAGCTAGTAATGGTTTCGGCGGTTGTTTTAAATATATTGATTTTCGGGATCTGGCTTACAGAATGGAAATTTAGAGACTTCGCAAATGAAGCCTCTGCCAAAATCTTTCCTACATTAAGAAGGTAATCAATATGAGCACAATCAAGAACCGCCACGAAGCAACCTCCTGGCAAAAAAAATACGACTCCCAAGCACCAAAACTCGGTGACCAAGCCCCTGATTTTGAGCTGAGAGATATCAACGGTGAAAATCCCGTTATATTGAGCAGCTTTCAGGGCGTAAAGCCTGTTGTCCTGATCTTTGGAAGCTTTACGTGACCACCTTACGTAAACGGGACCGTGAGTCTCAACGAACTCTACCAGGCCTATCAGGAGCAGATCCAATTTATCAAAGTATACATCCGGGAAGCCCATCCAGTTGACGGCTGGTGGTTCGGTAAAGGTTTTATGAATATATTACTTAGGATTTCCCGCTCAAAGGTTTCTTGGAATATCTACGATCCAACAACTATCGAGGAGCGACGGACTGCTGCCGGAGATTGCGCAGAATCGCTCAAATACGGTGTAAAGACCTATATAGATGAAATGAATGACGAGGTGAACATTAAATATGCTGGATGGCCAACACGTTTATACCTGATCGATAAAAAAGGACTTGTTGCCTACGCCGGGGGGTTGGGACCATTCGGCTTCAAACCTGGGGAACTAAAACGGGCTATACTGAACCATATTCAAAAGGAAAATATTTCATGAGCGATTTTGTCATGAACAAAGACCAGGAACCATTAGAACGGCGGGGTGATGAACTAAGGGAAGATCTCTTCCACCGGGAAGCCGAGCAGCTTGCTGAGCTCACGGGCACCACGCTCCGATCCGTAGAAGAAAACAGTTATTTTGAGTTTCTCTATTGGGGCAATCCAGTCCACCTGTCCAGTGGAGATTATATCGCCAGAGAACCTGAATCCGGCCAACCTTTGCCTCCAATTCACCAGGCGATGATCTTATACTACTTCCATTCTTCCAAAGGATCTCCTGCCACAGGAAACTGGATCTCTTTTTCAGAATTAGCGGACGGACAATTTTACAATTCCGCTTTTCAGGGATATACTGCACAAAAATTGACACAATATTTCCAAACGGATTATGATAAATTCGAAGCCAGGAATGAGACCCTGTGTGGGGTCAGGGTTGATTTTGGAAATGGGGCATTCCGATACCAGATCCTGCCGCAGATCGCGATTCTGGTCGTATACTGGAAGGGAGACGAGGAATTCCCTCCCTCCTATAAAATCCTCTTTGAAGATATTGCTGATTACCACTTACCCACCGACGCCTGCGCCATCCTGGGCAGCATGCTGGTTGGAAAATTAATGGCTGAACAATAGGAAACCTTATCTCACAGATAGAGAATGGAGAAGAACATGAAATTAGCAATCAGTGGAAAAGGGGGAGTTGGAAAAACAACCCTGGCAGCTTTATTAGCCCAATATTATGCGGACCAAGGCAGAGATGTCCTGGCTGTGGACGCAGATCCCTCACCCTGTTTGGCTGGCGCATTAGGCCTTCCGGAAGATTTACAGGCAA
>CAZOUN010000062.1:0-16371 GCA_964582965.1 uncultured Anaerolineales bacterium
TCTCCTTACTATATTAATAAACTATAACCGTAACCTATTTTGCGCCTTTGTAATTATATAATATATACTGCTTTTAGACCTTATTAAAAGACAAGTTCTCCAGGGAAATAAAAAAGGCAAATTTTCTGAAAAATCTGCCTTTTTTACTGTTCTAAGTAAACAATCGCTTAACGTTTTTCCGAGAGACTACTCATAGACATTGACGTAAAACAATCCGTTAATGTCCGTTTTTTCAAACACGAATCTTGCCCAATCGTTCCAGTAATGAATATAATCAGCAGCCTCTTCTGGAGTAGCCTCACCTGCGGCCATCTTCTTTCCCATTGCCTGGCGACCCGGAGTTGGAATGGGGGGGATAATCATAAGATTGAATTTTATGATAACTTTCGCACCATTGTCCAAACGGGTAAAGATCCATTCTCTCAGTGGTGGAAGTTGTTTAGTTGGTTCATCTGCGTAGACCATTTTGTTTTGACGCACAAATACGTCATCAGTTTGACCAAACCCAGCCCCGATGAATCCAATATCAGAATAAACTCGACTGGCTGTAATGCAAAAACCTGCCAAGGCCGCCTTCTTCCTCAATCCAATCCGCAATCTCCTGGCAGGTAGCCTTGATTGATCTACGTTCTGTATAAACTGTTTTTTTTGCCAGGAGTGCATTGGAGGGATGGCGCACAAAGTGTTCGTTCAACGCCAGTAGTTCGGGATCGATCTTACCCACTTCATTAATTAGCATTTCAGAGAACCGCTGGTTGACGATCTCTACCGAACGGTCTATGTCGGGTGAAGGCAGAATCTGAATAACAAACTTATGGGGCTTAAGGGCTTTTTCGATTCGTTGAAATAATTCCTGGTCATCATAAACAGAATGTCCGGCCCCAAAGTCCATCACACAGTTTTTATACTCCTTCAAAGCCCGCTCCACTGCATGGACTTGAAAGGGTTTCCAGTATTTGATCAAACCTATCATGCCTTCTTTACCAACGATCTCGGATGCAAATTGTTCATCGTATCCGATCTCTGTGAAAAAACGCTGCCGGACCTCGTCCAGCTCAATGCGCGGGACACCCAACTGCTTGGCCAGCTTCTTGGCCAGGGTGCTCTTGCCAACACTCATTGGTCCGATCAAAATGACGATGGTATTCATATATCTAATGTTTGCTTTCTTATTTCTAATCAAACTACTCACTGTTTATAACATTTATCCCAGGAATTTGAATTCTTTCTGGCCTTTTACATCTGCATAAACCAGAAACAGATCACCAGCAAGCGGCTGCTCTAGGCGGTCGGTGGTACTTAATCCAGTCCAGGCCGAAGTGATAAAAAGCTGGTCCAGCTCTCGGCCGCCGAATGTACAGCTGGTCGGCCGCTGAACGGGCAGATAAATAACCCTTTCGATCTTCCCTTCCGGGTCATAGCGAGTGATCCGCCAGCCATCCCAATGCGCGCTCCACACAAAACCCTCGCTATCTACTGTCAATCCATCCGGGAATCCATCTTCAGCTGGAACATTCACAAAATCACGCCGGTTTGTGATCAATCCGCTTGCAAGATCAAAATCGTAGCGATTGATAAGACGTGAGAAAGAATCTGTGAAGTACATGATCTTTTGATCTGGGCTCCATCCAATACCGTTGGAGATCCGGATCCCGGTTTCCATTACATGGATCTTGCCGTCCGGGTCCAGTCTGTACAGACTGCTTTGCTCATCTTCTCCCAGCGTTCCAGCCCAGAACCGACCCCCGGGGCATACTTTGCCATCATTAAACCGGGCATTCAACCTTCCAGCTTCGGGATTACCTATGCCCTCTATTTCAGAGGTTATTGGATTCCAAAAAGCCAGGCCGTTTTGCAACCCCAAAACCAGCCCACCAGATGCGCGGAATGCCAGACAGCTAATCGTCTGGCCGATATTGAAGGTATTCCACTGCCCTGTGTGAAGTGAGTAACGGTAAAAACTTTCCCCCTCAATATCCACCCAGTATAGGGTCTGCTCTTCTGGATGCCAGAGCGGTCCTTCTCCTAATTGATTTTGAGCAGGCAGGAAATGTTCGGCTAGAATCATTATTCTTCTCCCAATTTGAATAGTAACATAATTGGGGTTTGAAGAGGTTCAGCTGGAAGAGATTATTTATGGCGAGTTGGGTCTGTTAAAGGGTAGTATGGTTCTGGGGTATCTTGTTTTTGCTGTATTCTAAGGACCATGATTTCCTCGCTGATCTGCCTGCTAAGGCCATAGACCCGGTCAAAATCAGCCTCAGTCCATTCTCCGTTGTCCATCAGTATCCAACCTTGTCGAAAACAAGCTTCGATTTCCCCCAAAAGCGTGCTCAGGTTCCTGCTTTTTACAGGCAGCGAAAGAGATTGAATCCTCTGACCTTCATACTTCCGGAAATAATCACTGGTAGTATCGAGGTCGAAGATCAGATCTGACCTTTTTACAGTACCAACAAAGTCACCTAAGATCAGCATCCTGCTCAGCACGTAGCCTTCTATCCAATCAAGGACCTTTTTATTTACCATAACAAGTGGTTAGTAGCAATAACCGTACCAAATCGATATCTATTCCGTGGATTTTTTTGTTTGAAAAAGTTTTCCAAGCTCGGATTATACCCTAAACATTCTTGAGATATTCACGGATCATCAGAGCGGCAGCAGCACCCTCACCCGCTGCAGAAGCAACCTGTTTGGTACTTGACGCCCGTACATCCCCGGCACTGAATATACCCGGCACGCTGGTTTCCATTGCGGCGGGACCCCAGTCATCAAATCTTTCCTGATCTAAATGTGTGTGCACAAGGTCATGACCCGTTATGATATATTTCCAATCATCGAGTTTAACGCCAGATTCTTCCAGGAACGAAGTGTTGGGTAACTGACCGATAAAGATAAACACGCCATCAGGATAAATTTCCTCTTCCTCAGCCGTCTGGTTATTTTTTATCAATATGGAATCAAGTTTCCCCCCTGAGCCACTAAATTCCTGCACGTCAGTATTAAAATGAACCTTGATTTGAGGATGGTCGAGTACCTTATCCTGTAAAATTTGGCTGGCTGTCAGTTCAGATTCTCGGACTAACAAAGTGATGTCCTCAACAAATCTGGTTAAGAAGAGACTTTCTTCCGCAGCACTGTTTCCTCCCCCAACAACGGCAACAGACTTCTCTTTATAAAATGGACCATCACAGGTTGCACAAAAATGGATTCCAGCGCCAATATAATCCGTTTCGCCGGGAACGTTAAGCATCCGGTAGCGGCTGCCCGTAGTGATCAACAATGCCCGAGCGCTATATTCACTGCCGTCCTTCGTGATCAAACTATGAGACTTGTTATGACTGGTTATTCTGACTACGTCCTGGGCTTGAAGCAGTTCAACTCCAAATCTTTCAGCTTGACTTCGGAGCTGACCAGAGAACTCTGCCCCTGATATCCCCTCTGCAAACCCAGGTACATTGTCCAGCCATTGGGTGGTAGCTGCCTGTCCTCCTGGAGCTGCTCGTTCAACGATCAAAGTACCTATTCCTTCGCGCGCGGTATACAAAGCAGCAGTCAGCCCTGCGGGACCTCCACCAAGCACGATCAATTCATAATGAGTCCGCTCGGCAGTTGTCTTTAATCCCAACTTCTCCGCCAGTTCAGCATTGGAAGGTTCTACAAGAATCGATCCATCAGCAAACTCAATGGTGGGAATGATGCGTTTACCATCATTCCTTTGAATAACATAGGCTTCTCCATCCGGGTCGTCTTCAATATCCACATAGATATATGGAATCTGTTGTTCTCCCAGGAATTGTTTGCTGCGGCTGCAGTCAGGGCACCAGTAGGCGCCGTAAACTGTGATTTCAGGTCCTGTGTTCATTTTTCCTCCAATAACAATAATGGCTTTGCTAACTATCGACGAGACCAGAAGACAGAGCCTTACCCAACTAATTCATATTGCTGGAGTTAATACGCGGGAGATTTGATTGAAGAGTTTTTCCCTTTGTTAGGCTTCCAAAGCGTAGCAAACAACCGACTCTATAAGAATAAACCCTTCTTTCTCGTAGAGACTGATAGCAGCACGATTCTCGCCATGCACTGACAGGGTGATCGGTTTGAGTTCTTTTTCTACCAAATAATTGATCCCATATCGCAGAAGATTTCGCCCCAGATCCAGGCCCCGATATTTCTCGAGAATTCCAAAAGCCAGGATCTCTCCCGCGTTCATGTCATCCAGGTCCCGCATCAGGGCGATGGTACCAATAGCCTCCTGTCCTTTTTCCAGCAAACACATGCCTCCCTTAATGTAGCTCTTATCCTCAAACCAGGTTTGAATATCCTCCGACGTTGAGGGAGTATGGCCGGCCAATTCCTTAAACTCTTCGTTGATGCAGGACGCGAACTGGCTGATACCGTCCTGATCAGTTGGATCAAGTTGATGGACGGCAAATCCCCCGGGGAAAACAGGTTCTGACACGGCTGGTTCACTCCGCTCGAGGACGAATGAATAACGTTCAACCTCGAAACCCAGTTCAGTCAAAGCTCCAGCGGTCACTTCATTTTTTTCAGGGATGAACATAAAAACATTTTGAAGATCATCCATGTGGGGACGAATCGCGTCTAACAACCGGATGTATTTTTCGATTTGTCCGGTTTTAGAATGAAAAACGGAAAACCTGCCCTTGTCCACACTCAGGAAGCGCTTGGTTCGCATGAGGCTGACCGCGCCAACCACCTGTCCATCATCAACCAGCAAGTAGGAAGGATGCTCTTTAGATATTTCGAAATCCCGGCCGGGAACATAGGAGCTGTCATGTTCCACGGCGAATTTGGAGCAGTATTCATACAGCTTCCCCTGATTGTCATTATTCACCCGGATAATATCTGCTCCCATAGCGGTCAGCCTTTTGTTAATATTTGATCTAATAAATTGGGCTCTTCAAACAGCTGTTATTGTACAACGTTTGAGATAAACAAATCCATAATCCACCGAATTTTTCTTTCTTCCTGATAGAAATTCTCTCGAAAAAACTGCTTTCCAGGTAAGCTTTATTTTCCTTGTCCCATCCAATTGAAACCTGGCGATCGTGCCAGTTTTATCAAACTCACCTCCTGTAAGGAGCTTCTGATGAAAAAATTAAAAACCTTCTGGGTTCTTCTTCCGGCCCTGGCTTTCACTATGGCCGCCTGTAGTCCCGGGGTAAAAAACCAAGTCGTTTCAGAGGTAGAATCCCCCCAGAAAGAACAGGATCCTACTGCTTCACCTCTTCCGGCAGCCACAGAACACGAGGAGGCAGTCTGCGAAGATCCATTTGGTGGATCTATCCCCGCATTCAGAACAGATGGATGGAAAACCAACTTCTGTTTACACAGCGTTGATTATGAATCGCTCTTTTCAGGCGGCCCACCCCGCGACGGGATACCACCCATCGACAGTCCCCGTTTTGAAAGTATTGAATCTGCTGATGAGTGGATCGAAGAGCTTGAACCGGTCATCCTGCTGGATCATGAGGGTGAAGTCCGAGCCTATCCCATACAAATCCTGACCTGGCATGAAATCGTTAATGATGAGATTGCTGGTGATCCGATTGTCATTACATATTGTCCGCTTTGTAATACCGCCCTGGTCTTCATCAGACCCACCATCGGCGGTGAACTTCTTACCTTCGGGACCAGCGGCAACCTGAGGTACAGCGATTTAGTGATGTGGGACCGCCAGACTGAGTCCTGGTGGCAGCAGTTCACCGGAGAAGCCATCGTAGGTGATCTGACTGGTACCAAGCTGGAATCTATTCCAGTAGCGATTATCTCCTGGGTAGATTTCAAATCCAAATATCCAGAAGCCCTGGTACTCTCCATCGAGACTGGATTTCAGCGAAGCTACGGACGGAATCCTTACGCGGGGTACGACAACATTACTTCTCACCCATTTGCTTTTGTAGGTGACTTGGATGCACAGCTGCCAGCTATGGCCAGAGTAGTGGGTATCAGCCCGGAAAACGGGGCGGGCGGGGCCTTTTCCCTGGATCTCCTGCGTGAAAACCAGGTGCTTAATGAAGAACTGGGAGAACTTCCTGTAGTACTTTTCTGGAAGGCCGGAACAGCTTCCGCCCTGGACAGTGGTTCAATTGCCGATGGCAGGGATGTTGGGACTACGGGTGTATTTTCCGCCCAGGTCAATGACCAGGTGCTGACGTTCACGGCATTGGAAGATGGCTTGTTCCTCGATCAGGAAACCGAGTCCACCTGGGATATCTTCGGAAAAGCACTTGAAGGTCCATTATCAGGCAGTATCCTGACCCGACTACCTCATCACGACACTTTCTGGTTTGCCTGGGCAGCCTTTGTTCCTGGCAGTGAACTCAGTCAGTAAGGAATAACGTATGACCATCCTCGATACTTATGTCACCAACCGGGAAAGGTTCCTTAATTGGATGCTGGATACAAATCCTGAAATAACCCTCAATGCCCAGGAGTCTCCTCCCCAGGGGACCCCTGGGGGTAATTCTCTCGCGGTTGATATCAAAAACACCCTTAATCAAATCAAGTCCCTGGCGTTTTCCAAGGATGGAAAAGCGGACTATCAAAAGCTTGTACACGATCCTCTATATCAGTATTACAGGGAATTGACAGGTGAGCTGCACCATTATGAATATAAGGACCTGAAAATAGTTGAAGAAAAACTGGCATTCTGGATCAATCTTTACAACGCACTGGTGATCGATGCCGTGATCCAGGAAAAAATTCGGGATAGCGTCACTGAATCCAGACTGGGAATCATGGCTTTTTTTCAGAGAGCTGCCTACCAGGTAAATAGTCTGCGTTTCAGCCTGACCGATATTGAACATGGCCTTTTGCGAGCCAACAGCGGGTTTCCCTATTTCCCGGGTCCCCATTTTGCCTCTAATGACCCGAGGATCAAGGCTGTTATCGAACGCTTCGATCCCCGGATCCACTTTGCCCTTAACTGCGCCAGCAATTCCTGTCCACCGATCAGTGTTTACACACCGGAAAAGATTCAGGACCAACTGGGTCTGGCGGCCAGGAATTTCATCAACAGCGACCTCGTCATTAATCCTGAGCTGAAAATGATCTCCATTTCAAAGATCTTCCGCTGGTATCAAAGTGATTTTGGCGGAGAACCGGGTATTTTCTCTTTCCTATTGAAATACATAAATGATCCAGACTCAAAACGTTGGCTCTCAAATAACCACCCATCTATCCGAGTCCAATATCATGCCTATGATTGGGGACTAAACAAGATTGCAGATTGACCGTATCCCGGCCAAAACAAATATAAACGCTGTGTCTGCATGCTATAATACTTTCACTCCCAGAGGAAGATATTCATGCAGACACGAACAAACGAGGAATGGCTCAGCGACCTTCGTGGCAATAACCAAAATCTGGCCATAGAAGATTTGGGTCGGGTGTTAAAGAGAGGATTGATCTATGCCCTCTCCAGCCGGATCCAAACCGACCTTGAAACCCAGGTGGATGATTTTGTGCAGGACGCAATATTGAGAATCCTGGATAAGATGGACACGTTTCGGGGGGAAAGCAAATTTACGACCTGGGCCCAGAAAGTAGCTGTGCGGGTCGCATTCACCGAGATGCGCAGACAGCGCTGGAAGGATATCTCTATAGAAGATCTGATGCCAGAAGACAGCGGTGATTTTACTCCCATGGTCCTTTCAGACCCCAGCCCAAATCCAGAAAAGCGGGCCAACCAGACATTAATGCTGGAAATGGTTGACGAGATGTTAAAAACGGATCTCACCGAACGCCAACGGACAGCCCTAATGGCAGTCATGCATGGTGGTATGCCATTGGAAGAGGTTGCCCGACGGATGGACACCAACCGGAATGCCCTCTACAAATTACTGCACGATGCCAGGAAACAAATGCGCAATCGTTTAATTGAGAAAGGATTAACTCCCCAGGAAGTCCTGGAGGTTTTTGAAAGCGGGTAAGAGATAACAGCTCAAACCCGTCAGAAGTGCAGGAGAATGTCAAAATGAAATTATCGTCTGAAACCATCCGTAAAATGATGAACTCGGTCAAATCAACCCGGGAACAAGAGCTATCCTGCGGTCATTGTTATGACGAGCTGGACATTTTTATAGAATTGAAATTGAGTGGGAAGAACGCCGACGAGGCCATGCCCCTGGTAAAGGAGCATCTGGACCGCTGCGCAGCTTGCCGTGAAGAATATGAGTTTCTATTACTGGCTCTTGAAGCTATGATACAGTAATAATTTTTTGGACGGAGAATTTTTCGCAAATTACCAGTTGAGGTGAAAATGACAGAAAACAACACACTTACTTGCGTCCACTGCGGACAAGATGACAGCCAGGTTCCTTTAATCCTATTCTACTATCAGGGCCAGGAACGTCATATTTGTACCGAGCACTTACCTGTCTTGATCCACACTCCTGCAAAATTAACAGGAAAATTACCAGATATGGATAAAATCAATCCGGTTGCTCTCGATTAATCAGTTCTCTCCTAAGTAAATAAAAATCTAAATTGGCGACGCGCATGAAAATTTTGGCTATTGTTTCAGGCGAATTTGGCCATCGAAACGTACGCAATATCCAGGCAAATGCACCCGATGGCTGGTCTATTGAGGTTTGGCAAGCGCCTCCGACCCTCCCCCAAATGATCGATTACCCGGAAGATCACATTTCTGACACCTTCCCTAAAGTCGATCTAATCCTTTCCTTTGCCGAGATCACCGGAGTAGCTGAATTGCTGCCCGAGATCGCCAAAATGAGTGGGGCCAAGGCGGTTGTTGTTGCTGTTAATAATGAAACTTGGCTGCCGCTAGGGTTGGGTCGTCAATTGCGCGGCTGGCTGAAAGATATCGATGTGGTTTGCGCCACTCCCCGACCCCTCTGTTCTTTGACTGATAGTGATTTCGGAGTAACTCGCTATGATCGGATCAAATTTGAAAGCCCAGAGATCGCCGAGTTTGCCCGCCATTTTGGCAAGCCAGATCTCAAGATCGTGGTTGATGAAGAATCCAACACTATCAAGTCCGCGGAAGTGATCCGGGACGCTGTGTGTGGTAACACCCGCCATGTTGCCCAACAGATCATTGGCCTTTCAACGGACGAAGTCCTTGATAAAGCCAACCTGTTTCACAAACACTTCCCATGCCTGACCACAATGACCAAGCTGGATGATTTTGATCACGAGACGCTTATGCATGAATCCGGCCATCAGTTGACAGAGAATATTAAAATTCAGATCGGCTAGACCAAGAAATCTCATTAATTAAATCAAAAAACACCGGTGTTTGACCGGTGTTTTTTTTGTAGTTAATCTAGCCCCTCTATCTCAACTGCGGGAATTAAATACTCCCGGATCAGCTTCTGCGGATGGACAAAATCCTTATCAGCAATATTGGCTGTAATCACAACAACCAGATCCTGTTCAGGCGCCAGGTAAATAAACTGTCCTTTATAACCATGGGCTGCATAAAACCCATCTCCATGAACCCACCACAGAAAACCGTAATATAAATTCCAGGGTTCCAATGGATCCGGTACCTTATGATAGCGGTAGCTTGATAACTCCACCCAACCTAGAGGCAGAATCTGCTCTCCATCCCATACGCCATCTTGAAGGTACAAGTAACCAAACTTCGCCATGTCTCGTGGTGTTAACTCCAACCCCCAGCTTCCATTGGGATTCCCTTCCACATTCCGCTCCCAGCGATAGTCTGTAATTCCCAGGGGTTTAAAGAGGTATTGATCCGCAAATTCGAGTGTGTCCATTTCGCAGGCCTGATTGATCAATGCAGACAGGACTTGTGGGCCTCCGTTGCTGTAAAACCAGGATTCCCCCGGAGGATAGATCAGCGGCTCGTCCAGGGTGTATTGTGCCCAATCGTCCGAATCATACATCTCGTCCGGATCATAAGCCAAACCTGAGGACATTGTTAAAAAATCCTTAATGGTAAAGGTTTCTTTCTGGTCATCCATATTCAGTATTTCCCTATTTGGAAAATATGCGAGAATAGGGTCTTCAATGCTATCGATACAACCTTGCCGCAAGGCAATGCCCACCAGGGCGGATATCACACTCTTAGTGACAGAGTATGTTTCATGCAGGTCCGATTCCCTATAGATAAAATAGTATTTTTCGGCAACGATGACCCCTTTGTGAACCACAACAATGCTGTCATAGTCCAAACCCGAATGGTCAATCTCTTCGATCATTGCTTCAACCAACTCACTGTCCAGTCCAACATCTTCTGGTTTTTTCACTTTCCAGTCATGGGTTGGCCAGCTGATCTCGCCGCCAGAACCCAACACAATACAACCGCTGTTCAACAGCACCAATGCACTCATAATCAAGAATAATAATAGTTTGATCCAAGGATTTACTCTCATCATCCGCTCCAGGATATAAAGCTTGCAAAACAAGTATAGGTAACTCAAGCAAGTTGGTCAAGAAGCTGAAGTATAATTTTCAAAGAATAATCAAAGGCACATTATGCGCAGCCGGTTCCGAACATTTATATTAATTCCTGTATTGCTCATCCTCCTTGGAGGATTATTCCTTTATTCCGGAACTGTTGCTGCTTCCCCATCCCCTGTACAGAATTTATTGACCACGCCCGTCACTGAGCGGCCTGGTCCTTTGCCGACGGTATACCCACCAGCTCAAGCGGATAACGGGGCTCAGGTTTACTGGGGCATGTGCCAGGACTGCCACGGGGACCAAGGGCAGGGCCTGGACGCCGAATGGCGTTCCACGTTCGCGCCAGCCTCCCAGGATTGCTGGGGTTCCGGATGCCACGGAGAAGACGCCCCGGATAACAGCTTCGTTCTTCCTGAAGCCGGCGCGCCCGCCCTGGCTGGGCCAAGGGCCCTGCCCCAGTTCGCTACAGCTTTTGAGCTTGGCACATATATCCATGAGAGTATGCCATATTCCCCCACAGGCTCACTCACAACAGATCAGGCCTGGGAGCTGACCGCTTATATTCTCGATCTGAATGGCAGGAACAATCCAGAGCTAACACTTTCAGGCACTAACAGTGCGGCTATCCAAGTCCACCACAAAGTCAAACTTCCCGGGACAGAGCTGCCGGGGATATTCATCCTCTCTCTATTCCTGATTATCGCAGCTGTATACATCCGCCAATTGTCAGTACAATCGGCTTCTGAAACCGGGCGGGGGAATTTCTACCACCACCTGCATCCCGCCACCATCCCCGAAGCGCAGAGTAAATACAGCTACACACTTGGTGCTGGGGGCCTGGCAATCTTTTTCAGTCTGGTCTTGTTGATCACCGGTGCCCTGGAAATGTACTATTACATGCCCACAACTGATGGCGCGGCGGAATCGATCCAGGTCCTCACTGGGATTATTCCTTACGGAAATATTATCCGGAACCTGCATTTCTGGTCCGCCCAGCTGCTGGTGATCACCATGATGGTGCACCTGGTTCGGATCATCTTGACCGGGGCTTATGCTCCTCCCAGGCGATTTAACTTTATCCTGGGATTGATCCTGCTGGTCTTGATCCTACTGCAAGATTTCACCGGTTATGTGCTGCGCTGGGACGAAGGCATCCGTTGGGCATTAGTAGTGGGGACCAATCTCCTGAAAACCATACCTTTGATTGGAGAAGGGTTTTATCAATTTGTGATCGGCGGAGCGGAGCCAGGCGCTCCAACCCTGATCCGTTTTTATGCCTGGCATATTTTCGGGTTGACCCTGGTTGTGGCAGGCATCACTGCCTGGCACATTTTCAAAGTTAGAAGGGACGGCGGCGTCAGCGCGCCCCCTTCGACACGGGGAGAGAAACCCAAGCGTATCCCACGCTCCGTGTTGGTGAGGAAAGAAGTCATTGCCATGATCACTGCCGGTATCGTTCTGCTGCTGCTCTCGGTTTTCATTCCAGCACCAATTGATCAACCCCTGGTAGAAAACGGCCAGCTGGTAGGTGATTCACAGGCACCCTGGTTTTTCCTTTGGATCCAAGAAACTTTGCAGTGGGGTGATCCATTTATCTGGGGTGTGTTGCTGCCCCTTGCGGCCGTGATCCTGTTGGGTTTACTTCCCTATATTTTTCCCAATGCCAAAAAAGAGGAATTGGGTCGCTGGCTTCCATCCGGAAACCGGCTGGGACAGGTCGTCGGAATAACCATTATCACCATCATTTTCCTGTTGACCCTGCTAGGGGGGCTCAGATAACCAATGACAAAAGAGATCTCATTCCCGCGCAGGGCATTCCTGCAGCTCAGCGCAAAATTATCCTTGGGAGTGGCCGGTATTCTGGGGCTGGGCGGCCTGGCGCGTTATTTCAGCCACGAACCGCCTGGTAAATCGCCGTCCAGTTATGACCTGGGGTTGGCGGCTGACTTTCCTGCCAGCGGTGAGCTGATCCGGCTAGATATACCAGCCATTATCTATAAAACCAAAGATGGTTTCCTGGCTTATTCCCTGGTGTGCACACATCTGGGCTGCACAGTAGTTGATGATGGAGAGAATTTCAGCTGCCCCTGCCACGGCTCCCAATTCGATCATGATGGTAGGGTACTAAAAGGCCCAGCCACAAAAGAATTGCCTGCTCTAAGGATAATCATTTCCGAAGAGGGAAAATTGATCCTTGAAACAGGAGGGATGGGTAAATGAAAGGTCTTCAGAAGTGGCTTGTGATCTTTTTTGGCGGACTGCTAGGCCTGGTGCTGGCCATTGGTCTGATCCTCTATGGGATTGGCCGGGCTCGATTGAATAAGACCTACGCCATCACTCCCCATATGGTCAAAATATCCATTGACGAAGAGAGTCTTCAGGAAGGAAAACGGATTTTCCAGTACCGTGGTTGCGAGGCATGCCATGGAGAAGAGCTGCAAGGTGTAGTCTACTTGGAAAATCCTGCTATTGGACAGGTGATCACACCCAATTTGACCAAAGGGGAAGGTGGGATCGGATCTGAACGCACAAACCTGGACCTGATTAGAGCAGTGAAATACGGGGTCGGCCCGAATGGGACAGCCCTGCTATTTATGCCCTCAACAGAATTTTATTTTCTGTCTAATCAGGACCTGGCCGTAGTCCTGTCCTATATCCGCAGCAAACCCCCAGTCCATAATCAACCCGATCCTAGCCAACTATCTACAACTGGTTTTATTGTCATGAACCTGACCCAGGAGATAACCTTCTTGCCAGCAGAATTGATCCCGCCCGGGGAAGAAACGCCACCATCTCCGGAACCGGGATTGACGCGGGAATATGGGGAATACCTGGCCCTATCCTGTCCAGTTTGTCACGGATTGGGGATGTCCGGGGGAGAGATCTCTGGCTTCCCACCTGAATGGCCAGCAGCGGGCAATCTGACCTCCGGCCCCGGCAGCCGGCTGCCAACCTGGGGGAAAGCGGGATTTATTGAGATCATACAAAACGGAGAAAAACACGGCCGGTCCATCCACCCGGACTATATGCCCTGGACTTCCTACAGGCATATGAATGACCTGGAGCTTCAGGCAGTTTATCTATACCTGATGTCGCTCGAACCAGTGGAGTTTGGGTATCGGTGATAATCCCAAGGTGTCGACTTTGCTGTCTGCAGATGGAAGATCGATGATATATAACGATGTAGAAATCCATAATTATTTCTAAGAAAAAACAACCGAAAGTCAAAATTCTGGAAGATTTTGTTAAAAATGTATTCGTGTGAGAAGAAAAGGGGGAGAAAGATTAATAGAAAGAGAATCCCAACCAAAAGGGAGCACAACGAATGAGTGAAGAATCTTCAGGAAAACCCGCTGCGTAAAAGCAATCATTCAGCTGAGTGGGCTTTACAAACTCTTGAATCCGACTTAGCAAGGATTATTTACAGAGGAGTATTGATCTGGTGGTTAAGATTTACTGCGCCATCCCGCCATGGATCACTTTTATTATCGTTCCAGTTTCTGATCCTCTTCGATACTCTTCAATAGCACTTCCACCACCCGGGGATCAAAATGCTTGCCGGACTCTTCTTTAATATGGGCCAGGATCTTTTCCCTTGGCCATGCTTTTCGGTATGGGCGATCTGAACTAAGCGCGTCCCAGACATCGACGATCGCGAAAATTCGTGCTTCCAATGGAATTTGCTCGCCTGACAGACCTTCAGGATACCCTGTACCATCCCAGCGCTCATGATGGGAATAAGGAATATCCAATGCGGGACGCAGGTATTGAATGGGTAACAGCCAATTGCGGGCATAGACCGGGTGCTGCTTCATGAGTTCCCACTCATCGTCAGTAAGAGTGCCATGTTTTAACAGGATGCTATCAGGAACGCCCATCTTGCCGATATCATGCAGCAAAGCCCCGCGTCGAATATGGATGAGCCTATCACCGCCGACACCCATCTTCCTAACTAAATCCATCGTCATATCAACCACCCGGCGGCTGTGACCTACCGTTTCCATGTCTTTCAGTTCAAGCGCATGGGCCCAACCTGTAATAGTTGCATCATAGGCCATAGTGAGATCAACATTTGTACGCTGCAAGTCATTAAACAAAGTGCTATTATCGATCGCTATCGCTACTTGACCCGAAAGAAGACGTAGGTAATTTTCCCATTCATCATTCAATTCGAGGATAGACCGGTTGAAGATTTCCAACACACCAACCAGTTTGCCTTTTGCCATCAAGGGAAGACCATAGTAAGACACGAACCCTTCAGTGTTAAATTGGGGGGCCTCATGAATTTTTCCTGCATCTTTGGTCAAATCAGGGATGAAGATATGATCTTTTTTGAGGGCAACTTTCCCGGCATATCCATCTCCCAACTGAAGGTTTGTGTACTGGAGCGCATCGGTAGAGAAACCGCGGCCACAAGTGAACTGTAAAGACTGGAGATCTTCCTGAAAACTCAATATCACTGCTGCATCAATATCTAATTGGGTGAGCAATTGTTCCAGAATGACATCAAGAGAAATATCTAATTCAAAACTGCTCATAATGGCTTGATCAATAATCCGCAGAGCGTCCATCCTTCTAATGTGGCCCTCGATTTCTTGCTCAGCTTTCTTCCGGTCCGTGATATCGGTAAAAACCACAATCGACCCGGTGAAAATGTTATCCTCATTCAGCAGTGGGGCTCCGCTGGCCAGGACAGAGATTAATTGACCATCTTTCGTGATCAAATCCATTTCGTATTGGTCGGATTCACCAATTACGCGTCTGGCGTCAGCCGCCTCTACGAGGGCCCGTTGATCTACTGGAACAATTTCCCTCCAGTTAAATCCAATCAGCCCCCCGGCTGGGTAGCCCAACATAATTTCTGCGGATGGATTGACAAAGGTGAAAATCCCATCAGTATCCTCTAGCGCAATACCTTCTGTCATGCTCAATAAAACACTTTCATTAAAAGCCGCCAATTCCCGGGTCTCATTAAAGAGACGAGTTTTCTCCAGTGCAATGCCAGCCTGGTTTGCAAAGGTTTTTATTGCCGGTATGTCAGTCTCTACCAGGTCCGGGCCAGAGAAGGAAATTAAACCATATACATCATCTCGGACAGCCAGGGGGACAATAATCGATTGCTGCGTACCAGAATATTTCATGATCTTTTTTATCAGTGGTCGCACCAACTTCGGCAAGATTTCTTCAACGGGTGCAATTTTATGATTGCTAAATACAGCTTCATTTTTGGCAAGAATAATATCGAAAAAGCCTTTTGGTTTCAGTTCGAAACTGTAATTTTCGGCTGAAAGACCGGTCATTTTTTCAATTTTTTGCAACATATCTACCCTTGCACCTTCGTAGGACACAAAAAGACGGTCCTTGTCTTCGTTAAGTGTAAACACCGTCACATCAATTCCCAGTTTGGCTACATGCACTCCAATCGCGCTGTAGATTTCTTTGGCGTTATTTGCTCTCTGCACAGCTGGGGCGGCCTGGCTGAATGCCAACATTAGGTGGTTGCTGCGTGTTTTTTCCTTCTCCGCTTGCAAACTCGTGATAGCAGATATCACCTGCCCAACAACCCCTGAAACCCGGTCTGCATCCTCTTCCGTAAATGGCAACCGACGGGAGAAATCCATCAATCCGATTATTTCTCCTGCTGAGATCAAGGGCACAGTAATTACGGAATTAACATCGATGAGTTTATAAATTTGCGGAATAATTTTCCGGATGCTTACCCTTGATTTTTCTGGCAAATCAAGGGCATTTGTAAATTCCAGCATCCATTGCTGGATCAAATCTGAGTCATTAATGATCCTCGGTCCATCAGTTAATAATGTCTGTGTCAGACTCCCTTCCTTAACAGGAATGCGAATTTCCGGAAGACTCGTTCGAATAAGCATTTCAATCCTTTTCACTATTCCTTTAGGATATGAAAAATTTTGCATTTCAAGTAAATTTTGTTTCTGATTATAT
>CAZOUN010000063.1:0-16131 GCA_964582965.1 uncultured Anaerolineales bacterium
ACCAATCCCGCTCCAATAATGCCTACTTTCATAACAATATCCTTGATTATAAGTACTAGATGACCTGATTAGACCAGGTCATACATGGATACTTTGTTGACGAGTTGGCTTATGCAATTGGATGAACCATAATTCTTCCAGAGATCTCCCGTCCCAATGCTATTTCTTTACCGACTATTTCAATAGTAAATGGGCCATTATAAGGAGCCTCGTCAACTATCTTTAATCTCGTGCCCGGCAGCATCCCTCGTTCCTCGAGGTATTCACAGAGGATCAGCTCTGGCTGATCGATACGGATGATCTTAACATCCACCTCGCAATTGATCTCATTGAGTGGGAAAGCTGGAGGAATCTCAATGTTGCCATGGGCATCTGGAATTGGGTGTCCATGGGGGCATATTGTTGGACCGTCAAGAAATTCTGCGAGGGCTTCTGTTACAGCAGCATCGGTGGCGTGCTCCAACCGACAGGAAGCGTCATATACCTGGGACCAGGGAATATCCAGATGATCTGCCAGAAAACGTCCCCATAATCGCTGCCGCCGAATAACAATTAGAGCTCTTTGCCGACCAGTTTGGGTTAACACGACTCCTTTGTAAGGGGTGTGGATGATCAATTGGCCTGCTTCCAATCTTTTAACCATTTCTGCAGCTGATACAGGCGAAACCCCAATGCGTTTTGCGAGCAAAGACACAGGAACTGGTTCATCTCCATCCGCTATTTCACAGATCGATTTTAAATACATTTCCCTGCTTTCAGATTCTGGCATGGGTAATCCTTGTTTTTTTCCTGATAGTGTTCTTGATTATAATCCTGAAATATTGAATTTTTATAGGACTACCATCAATTTGAAATTTAAGCATCTTTGGAGTTGATTAATTGGTGTTCCTATAAAGAGTGATTTGTCCGTTTTCTGGGTTCACCATTCTGGTATGATTTGAGTGTAGTATTTATCAGTATTCGTAAGAAAAATAATGAAAAAAATATCCATCATCCTCCTTATCTGCCTGGCGCTGCTCCTGGTTTTTCCTGTATCTGCGCTCGCTCATCCGGCGGATATGTATTACCACACCCATACAGTCAAGCTATCTCCAGATGGGATTTCTATAATCTGGCAGATCGTACCAGGCCCGATGATCGCTCAGAGCATTTGGTTTGACGTGGACAAAGATCAGGATGACCTGGTTTCAGAATTAGAAGCATCGGCTTGGGTAAATTCCATTCTAATGACATTCAGTATTGATGTGGAGCAGGAATCCCTCTCCCTGGAATTGTTATCTGTTAATTGGCCTTCATCCGTGGATACACTTTTCAGTGGGGAGGAACCAATTATCATCCACCTGTTTGCTGAGTGGCCGGAAGAAATCCGGTCTGACGCATTGGTCTCTGTTCATAACAGGTACAACCCTAAAAGCAGTCTGAGCTGGTTTGAGATCCAGGCAGAAGGTGGGCTGGGTTTCGAAATCCCCAACCAAAATAGCGGCAATTTGGACATCCTGGTTGGTTTGTATGAAATGGATTCCGTTAATTCTCGCTTGACAGGTTGGGAAAGTGGCTCCCCATCTATTCCATGGGTGGTGGAATCCATTGGTCTGGGGGAGCTGGCGGAGGAGGCTGCAGCAGAATCCGAGCTATCTCCGGCAGCCGGATCCGGACCGGCATCCATTCTGGAAGGGTTGATCAAAAAACAGGAAAGCTCCTTCAGTTTTATCCTGGGAGCTTTATTTCTGTCTGCTCTGTTGGGTGGGTTGCATGCTCTAAGTCCGGGACATGGGAAAACAATTGTTGCGGCTTATTTAGTTGGCTCACAGGGAAAAGCCTATCATGCTATTGCCCTGGGTGGAATAGTCACACTGGTTCATACGGGTTCGGTATTTCTATTAGGTATATTGACCTTAACTGCGTCCCGCTATTTTCTGGCGGCGGATGTCTTCCCTGTGTTGGAGCTGGTCTCCGGGTTGTTGATATTCGTGCTTGGTATTGGCTTGCTTTATCCACGATTAAAGCTCTGGATCCAGGATTTCCAGCAGAAAAGCAAAGTGAAGAAAGTTGAGATAGATCAGGAAAAAGAATTATTGGGCGTTGAAAAACGATTGATGGTCGACCAGCCAATTGAAGAAATTGGCCCTGCTCACAATCATGATCCTTCTGACCTAGGTTCAATTCCTCGGGGGCCATCAGTGGGCAGTCCGCTTCAGAATATTCGTTGGCGAAATTTGATCCCATTGGCGATCAGCGGGGGGCTTGTGCCCTGTCCGGACGCGATCGCTATCCTCCTGGTAGCAGCAGCTATCAATCGGATTGCCTTCGGATTGAGCTTGATCGTTTCTTTCAGTTTTGGTTTAGCGGTAATCTTGATTGCTATAGGACTGCTAATTGTCCAGGGAAAAAGACTTTTCAAACGGCTGAAGTGGTTTAACAAGGCTGCTTTGATCATGCCGATTTTCAGTGCTTTGATCGTTTTAATCGCTGGGGCCTGGCTGTCAGTTTCCTCCCTTCGAAATAATTATAATTTTCCCGCTTTAGCCCTTCCAGTTCAGGGATCTACTCAATTTAGCTTGAAAGAAGCCGATGTTCTCTATACTGCGTTGGATGAAAATTATCAATCTCAGCTTTTCATTATCCCGGCGGATGGAGGAACACCTCTCGCTCTCTCAGAAGGAATCAATATCTGGTATTTTGCAGCTTCACCTGGTCATAGTAATGTGGTTTACGTGGGCGGCAATGAACAGAATGGATCCGAAATATGGATGTGGAATCCAGAAACATCCCTAAATGAATTGGTTCTGGAGTGCGTCGATGCCTACTGCTCAGAGATTTCGTGGTCTCCGGACGGAAAGGGATTCCTTTACAGCCGGTTGGACTTCGATCCCGAGACTAATCCGGCGAATGTGCAAACTGTCTGGTGGCTGGATCTCGATACCCGGGAATCGGCACCTCTCTTCCAGGATGCGCTGACACCTGGTTTCAGCGCCCGCTGGTCGCCAGACGGAAAATGGCTCAGTTATACTTCCATCAATCCTCTCGAGATAAAGATTTACCAGATGGAGAACGGGGGTAGCCAGATCCTGCCCAATGCGCTGGGATATCCAGCGGTCTGGTCACCGGACAGTAAGACCATGATCCTTCAGGACCTCGAATTGGTTGAAAATGGTTATCTGAATAAACTGTTTTCTTATTCTGTGGAGGAAGACTGGCTGACCATGCTGGCTTATAACCAGATGTTCGATGAGTCCTACCCGGCCTGGTCCCCAGACGGGGAGTGGCTGGCTGTAGTGCGTCGGGCTTGGGTGGATGGTATTCCGGAAGAAGGAAACCAGCTGTGGGTTATGCGCCCCGATGGTACAGCTGCCACTCAGTACACAGAGGAAGTGAAACATACCTTTGGGCAGCCGTCCTGGTCATCAGACAGCAGCTACCTGGTTTTCGATTACCGAACTGTTGTGGATGGGCAGATCAAATCCGGGATTAATGTGCTCGATCTAAAAACAGGTCGAATCTCTGAGCTTGTAGAGTCCGGCTCTCGCCCCTCTTGGTTAGAATAGGTAAAACGAATCGCTTACCAACCACTGGGATCGAGCCATTCCAAAAAGATAATGACTGAGTCCGTTATGAAGGCCCCAGTCCCTTGTAGGTTAAGATGTAAAGCTTGCACAAAAAATATTATATGGTATACCTTATAATTATTTATAAGTTAGGTTTAGAATTAAAACACTGAAGAAGAATTGAAGGAATTTATGTCGGTTACTACGTTGGACAAATTAGTCCCAGGAGAATTGGGCAGAATCAAAAGAGTTAGTGGGAGAGGGGCCATTCGGCGCCGATTGGTGGATATGGGATTCACTACTGGAGCTGAGATAGAGATGGTTAAGCTATCCCCTTTGGGTGATCCTGTTGAATACAGGCTGCGTGGGTACCATCTCTCACTTAGAAAATCTGAAGCGAAGACTATTGAAGTTGAACTTTTATCCGGTTCTTTCCCAAAAAGGGGAAGAGGGCATGTTTCTGGATCAGGCTTAACATTGGGGGCTTGTCGGTCAGGACAAAACGTTGAAATTACCCGAACCAGAGGGGGCAGGCGGTTTCAAAAAAAGCTTGAGGAACTTGAGTTAACACCCGGTACTGAAGTCAGTATCATTCAGAATGAGTTTCCGGGTCCTTTGATTATCTCTATTAATAACGGAAAAAGGTTAGTCCTGGGTAAAGGCATGGCCATGCATATCATGGTTAAACCTTCCTAACCTGGCCTGGAGAAGAATTCTTTCATGACCAAGACCATCGCCCTTGCAGGCAATCCTAATGTCGGGAAAAGTACTCTCTTTAACGCTCTGACAGGTTCCCATCAACATGTTGGTAATTGGCCAGGGAAGACTGTAGAGAAAAAAGATGGCCTGCTGCAGTTTGGAGAGCAGGAGATCAAGATCGTGGATCTACCCGGTACTTACAGTCTGACAGCTTACTCGATCGAAGAGATCATCACCCGCGATTATATTGTCAATGAAAAACCCACCGCTGTAGTAGCAGTCGTTAATGCCGCTAATCTGGATCGGAATCTTTACCTGGTCACTCAGTTGATCGAATTGGATATCCCGGTTATTGTAGCTCTGAATATGACGGATGTTGCCAGAAGACGGGGACTGGCGATCTCATTAAATGGATTATCAGAACGGCTCGGTGGGATCCCGGTTGTTGAGACAGTGGGAAACCGTAGTGAAGGCTTGGAAGCTCTGGTAGATGCCATTGAATTGGTTACAAAACATCCTCATATCGGGAATGTCCAGACTGGCTTCAGTGGAATTGTTAAGGAGGAGATCGGGAACCTTAGAGAAGAGATTGAAGATCAAGAAAACCTCAAGGATACTTACCGTCCTGGTTGGTTGGCAACCAAGCTGCTTGAAAATGATCAGGAGGTAATTAATAAACTGGATTCGCTGGGTGCCGGGGAATTGCTGACGTCAGCCCAGGCTGCCCGGAAGCGAATTGAAAATCAAACTGGTGAAGATCCAGAGATCCTGATAGCTGATCAGCGCTACCAATTTATTGACAAGGTTATTGATTCTGCGGTGGAGCGCCCCCGCAAGACAGCCATCACCCGCTCGGAGAAGATTGATAATTTTGTCACTCACAAGATCTGGGGTTTACCGATCTTTATGTTATTGATGTGGTTGGTATTCCAGTTCACATCCAATGTTAGCGGGCCTTTCCTTGATTGGGTGGATGTGTTTATCAACGAATTTATCCTTAAGTGGACAGTTTGGATGCTAGACCTTTTGGGGATGGGAAATACTTGGGTCAGCTCATTGATCACCGATGGCATAATTGCTGGAGTAGGAGGAGTGCTGGTCTTCGTGCCTGTTTTACTCTTCCTGTATCTGGCCCTGGGGATCATGGAAGATTCTGGCTATATGGCCCGGGCGGCTTTCGTTATGGATCGGGTGATGCGCTGGATGGGATTGCACGGAAAGAGCTTTCTACCAATGATCATCGGATTTGGCTGCACCGTCCCGGCAGTTTATGCTACCAGGACGCTTGAGAATGAAAAAGACCGCAAGTTAACAGCTTTTCTGGCTACATTCATGAGCTGCGGGGCTCGCCTGCCGGTTTATGTCGTGTTCGGGGCGGCATTCTTTGGCGCTTCATCAGGCACGTTGGTTTTTGCCATGTATTTATTGGGAATTATTGTGGCTCTGATCACTGGCTTTGTGATGAAGAATACTGTTTATAAAAGCCAACCCCCTGCACCATTTGTAATGGAGCTCCCTCCTTACCGGATCCCCCGGCCAAGAGATGTTTGGCACCAAATGTGGGAGCGTACTCATGGCTTTCTGGTGAAGTCAGGGACGGTGATCCTGGGTGTATCAGTTGCTCTGTGGTTGTTGATGGCTATCCCTGCCCATCAAGAAACAGGCCCATTTAACCAGGTAAATCCGGGGGACAGCCTTTTTGGCCGAATCAGCGGTCTTTTAGCGCCGGTGTTCAAACCAGCAGGATTTGGATCCTGGCAAACAACTGGATCGTTGATGACAGGTATATTGGCCAAGGAGGTCATAGTTAGCACAATGAGCCAAATTTACGCCGGAGAAAGCCAACCTGTTGAAGGAAATACAGCTACCTTCCAGGAGGACCTGGTTTCTGTAGGAATAGGTTTTGGCCGGGCAGTTTACCTAACCATTCAGGAAACGATCAATATCATCCCACGGACCATAAATTTGATCCCATTTGTGGATCTGGGAGAACTGGATTTATTGCCATCAGATGGTGAAGAGTTGGACTTTACACGCTTGGAAGGTTCATTGATAAAAGCTTTTGAAAAAACTGCGGGTTCACCCCGGGCAGGTGCCATCGCAGCAGTTTCGTTTAATGTATTTGTTTTGCTTTATATTCCCTGTGTTTCGGCAGTATCTGCCATGCGCCAGGAATTCGGACGGCGTTGGATGTGGGCTCAGATTACTTATACCTTTGTCATTGCCTGGGTAGCGTCGGTTGTTGTCTTCCAGGTGGGAAAACTGTTTTTTATATAGAGAAATTTATGGCGACCAGTATATTAAGCAAACTCCTGACCCTTATTGAGGAATCTTCTGGAGCTTATTCTATCCAGGCTTTGGCACGCGAACTGGACGTCACTCCAGCGCATGTAGAAAGTATGCTGGAATATTGGATCCGGAAGGGCAAGATAAATACCTCAACTAATCTGACTGAGTGTGGAAGCTGCTCAGCCCAGGGAGATTGCCCCTTTGTACTAGAGATGCCCCGAACGTATGAGCTGGTGATGGGCCAGGACCAGCAATCTGATCTGGATCCTCACGTTATGTGCACTCACAAGTAAGGTCATCTGAAATTATCAAAAACCGCCATCTTGTTGATGGCGGTTTTTTGTTTAATCAAATAGATAATAATGATTAAAGTTGTACTATTTCGAACACCTTGACATTCCTTAATTATTCTATATAATTAACCGGACTTAATTATTAAGCGAGGTGAAGTATGTCCTCTTCTGAACATTTTATTTCTGGTTTCCATGAGTGGATGGAAATTTTCATGCATCACTCCATGCGGGGGTATATGCATTATGCCCGTGAAAAAGGTTTATCGCAATCAATGATCGGAACGCTGTTCCATCTCAGCCACCGTGATCATGCAGGTGTTACGAATATTAGCGAACACCTGGGAGTAAGCAGCGCTGCTGCCAGCCAGATGCTGGAACATCTGGTGGAAGAAGGGCTGATCCAGCGAACTGAAGATCCAGATGACCGCCGGATGAAAAAGATTGCTCTGACGGAAAAAGGCTCTCAAATGATGAAAGAAAGCGTTAGTGCCAGGTTGGGCTGGCTCGAGGATTTATCGGCCAATCTATCTGATGAGGAAAAAAATCAGATCTCGACAGTGATCAATTTGATCATAGAAAAAACGAAAGAATTAGAGCTCTCTGGTAAGGGTGAATGCTGATTAGAGGAGTTATGCAATTATGCGGCGATTACTAAAATACTTAAAACCCTATGTGTTGTTGATAGTCCTGGCGATTATCTTTTTGTTTATCCAGGTTAATGCGGATCTGGCTTTGCCAGATTATCTATCCGATATCGTGAATGTTGGTATTCAGCAGAACGGAGTGGAAGATGCCGTGCCTGATGCAATCCGACTGGACACCATGGATAAATTGCGATTATTTATGGGAGAGGAGGATGCCCAGTTTGTGTTGGATAACTATCAACTGTTAGATCCTGGGTCTGCGGAAGCAGAAGATCTCTTAAAAACCTATTCCTTGATCACAGAGGATGCGGTTTATATCCTGGGCGATATCGATCAGAACCAGAATGATCAGTTGAATTCCATCCTGGGAAAAGCTTTTGTTGCGGTTGCTGGCATACAGCAGATGGTAGAAAATCCTGATGCGACGTTGCCATTTGGAGAGGGCTTTGATTTTGATACTTCCCGTATCCCGACTGGTATGGATATCTTCCAGGCATTAGGGATGATGCCCGAAGATATGAGAATTGAGATGGCCGGCAAAATGGAAGAAGCATTTGAATCCCTGGGTGATAGTATGATCACCCAGATGGCAGTTGGTGCTGTCAAGAGTGAATATGAAGCTCTCGGTATGGATCCGGGAAAGATCCAACGGGATTATATTCTGCGTATCGGTGGTGCGATGTTGCTGGTCTCACTGGCCGGAGGCGCAGCTACTATCGCGGCTGGTTACCTGTCAGCAAAAACAGCTGCAGGCGCGGCCAGGGATATCCGGGCAGCGGTCTTTAAAAAGGTGGAAAGTTTTACAAGTGCTGAGTTTTCAAAATTTTCAACAGCGTCACTGATCACGCGATCTACCAATGACATTACCCAGGTGCAGACCATGATCTTCATGTTCATGCGCATGATGCTCTTTGCGCCAATAATGGGAGTGGGTGGCGTCATTAAGGCTATTGATAAAAGTGCCAGCATGTGGTGGCTGATCGGTTTGGCTGTCCTGGTGCTGATAGGCATGATCGTTGTTGTATTTTCGGTTGCGGTTCCTAAATTCAAACTGATGCAGGACTTAATTGACCGACTCAATCTAGTTACCCGGGAGAACCTGTCCGGCATGATGGTGATCCGGGCTTTTAATAAAGAGGAAGATGAGTTGGTCCGATTTGATAAAGCCAATAAGGATCTAACAGACACAGGACTTTTTATCTCCCGCGTGATGGTGATGATGATGCCCCTGATGATGCTGGTTATGAACGGTTTATCATTGGCAATAATCTGGGTTGGAGCTCATCAGATTGCAGAATCCGCCTTGCAGGTAGGCGATATGATGGCTTACATGCAATACGCTATGCAGATCGTGATGTCTTTCCTGATGATGTCGATGATGTTTATCTTCTTGCCGCGAGCCGCGGTCTCTGGGGCTCGAATTGCGGATGTATTGGATACTGAGGTTGAGATCCAGGATTCTGAAAATCCAAAATCGTTTCCGGTTCCGTTCCGGGGAGAGATTGAGTTCAAGGGTGTGTCCTTCAAATATCCAGATGCGGAAGATGAAATTATCCAGGATATCAATTTCACTGCCCGTCCAGGCGAGACTACTGCGTTTATTGGCTCGACTGGTTGTGGGAAATCGACCGTCATCAATCTGATCCCTAGGTTCTACGATGTCTCGGAGGGATCTGTTTTGCTGGACGGGGTAGATGTCCGCGAGGTTAGACAGAGCGATTTGAGGGACAGGATTGGTTATGTACCTCAACAAGGGACTCTGTTCTCGGGAACGATCGAGAGCAATATGCTCTATGCAGATAAGGATGCTGCAACAGTAGATATTCGGGAGGCGTTGGATATCGCCCAAGCAAGCGAATTTGTTTTTGACGATGAAGAAGGACTTGATTCGGAAATATCCCAGGGAGGAACTAACGTTTCTGGGGGCCAGAGACAGCGGTTGGCAATTGCAAGAGCGTTGGTTAAGAAACCACCCATTTTTATCTTTGATGATAGTTTCTCAGCTCTGGATTTCAAAACAGATTCAATGCTGCGCAAAGAATTAAAAGACAAGACTGGAGAAAGCACTGTTTTGATTGTCACCCAACGCGTTGCCACTGTAAAGAATGCAGATCAGATCATTGTGCTGGACAAAGGGCGTGTAGTTGGTAAAGGGAATCACCAGGAGTTAATGAAAATCTGTGAGACATATCAAGAAATTGCGTCCTCACAGTTGAGCGAGGAGGAATTAGCATGAGTGAAAAGAAACGTACTTCAAAACCTGCTCGTGAATCTGACGGCCCAACGCGCGGACCGCGGCCTGGGAGGGGCGGCCCTGGCGGTCATATGGCGATGATGAAAGGGGACAAAGCCCATGATTTCAAAGGCACAATGAGCAAATTGCTGGCTTATCTGGGATCCTATAATATTGGCATCCTGGTTGTGATGGTTTTTGCAATTGCTTCAACAGTGTTTACAATCATAGGCCCCAAAATTCTCGGTCGGGCGACCACAAAACTCTTTGAAGGTGTTCTGGCAATGATTTCCGGCACTGGAAGCGGCATTGATTTTGATTTTATAGGTCGGATCATTTTGATTACGATTGGCTTATATCTAGGTTCAGCTATCTTCAGTTATATCCAGGGATGGATCATGGCCGGTATATCCGTGGACATCACCTATCGCTTCCGGAAAGACATCGCTAAAAAGATCAACCGGATGCCGTTCAAATACTTTGATAACACCAGTCAGGGGGAGGTGCTTTCCAGAATCACAAATGATGTTGATACGGTAAACCAGACCCTGAACCAGAGCCTTTCGCAAATCATCACATCTGTAGTTACCGTGGTCGGCGTGCTGGTGATGATGCTGACCATCAGTTGGAAAATGACCCTTGTGGCGCTAACGATCATTCCCATATCTGCAGGTGTTGTTATGCTGATCGTGCGTCAATCCCAAAAGTACTTCACCCAACAGCAAGAATATCTAGGCCATGTCAATGGACACGTAGAAGAAATGTTTGGCGGACACCTGGTTATGAAAGCCTTTAATGGTGAAGCGGACAGTGTCGAGAAATTTGAAGGTTTCAACAATACTCTTTACAGCTCAGCCTGGAAATCGCAATTCCTGTCAGGATTGATGATGCCGATCATGCGTTTTGTCGGTAACCTGGGGTATGTGGGTATTTCTATTTTGGGCGGCTACCTGGCCATCCAGAAGGCGATCACAGTGGGAGATATCCAGGCGTTTATCCAGTACGTGAATTCGTTTACCCGGCCTATCACCCAGATTGCAAATATATCGAATGTGTTGCAGCAAACTGCGGCAGCGGCTGAACGTGTATTTGAGTTCCTTGAAGAGGAAGAAGAGATCCCGGAAGTTGAAAATCCAGTCATCCCGGATGAGATCAAAGGCCATGTAGAATTCCAGAACGTGCAGTTTGGCTACGACCCTGAGGAAATCATTATTAATGATTTTTCGGCTGATGTTCAGCCAGGACAAAAAATCGCCCTGGTAGGCCCAACAGGTGCCGGAAAAACTACTATGGTGAAGCTGTTAATGCGTTTTTACGATGTGCAGAAAGGTGCCATTGTAGTTGATGGTCAAAATATCAAGGATTACAAACGGGAAGATCTGCGCTGCTTGTTTGGCATGGTGCTGCAAGATACCTGGCTGTATAACGATACCATCATGGAAAATATTCGTTATGGTCGGCCCGGCGCAAGTGATGATGAAGTCATCCAAGCTGCCAAAGCCGCCCATGTTGACCACTTTGTACGCACACTTTCTGAAGGTTATGATATGGTGCTGAATGAGGAAACGTCTAATATTTCACAGGGGCAGAAGCAGCTGCTAACCATTGCCAGGGCTTTTGTGACAGATCCAAGCATGTTGATCTTGGATGAAGCCACAAGTTCAGTGGATACCCGGACCGAGGTGTTGATCCAGAAGGCAATGGAAACCCTTATGGAAGGCCGTACATCCTTCATCATCGCTCACCGTTTATCAACCATCCGCAACGCGGATCGGATCCTGGTCATGAATGATGGTGATATTGTGGAGCAGGGGAATCATGATGAGCTGCTGGCAAAAAACGGCTTTTACGCCGAGTTATATAACAGCCAGTTTGATGTTACTGGGGAGAATTGATCTTCCTGATCCGGTAATTAAAACCGCACCTGGATTTTCGGGTGCGGTTTATTTTTATACGTGAGTTCTCTTAGTTTTGAATTTCTTTGAAAATACTCTGGCCAATTCCAGGCCAGATCCTGATCCATCCCAACAACGCCCGGAATACGTTCCAGATAGCAATTATCACCCAGACCCAAAGCAGGGTTGGGTTTCCCCAGGTTTCCAACACCCAGAGTCCGATTATTCCGATTCCAGAGGCGATCAGCATGGCGTTGCGTAAATATCTAAAATCCCCCGTGCCCCAGTGAGTTCCATCGGTTAGGAAAGCTATTGAATTGATAGGTTGGCTGAGAGAAGATATCAGCCAGGCAGATAAAAAGACAGTTACCGAAGAAGCTGGTACCAGAATTTTAATAACTAGATCCCGCCCTGCCCACATTAATATCCCCAGAACGATGCCTGTGCCGATACTCCAGCCATTCGCCACCCGGACTACACGTTTGGCCAGCGAGATGGAATCCTTTCCAATAAAAAAACCTACCAGTGATTGCACAGTTGAGGCGAAAGCGTCCAGTGCCAGAGCAGTGAAGACCCATACCTGCCGGATCACTTGATGGGCGGCACCTACATCCGCACCTAGATTATTGGCTACCCGGGTTGTATAGGCAAGAAATATATTGAGTATTCCGGTACGAACAAACATGTCTCCACCGATCTGGAGAATTTTTGTGGCATCGCGCAGTTTAATATTACTGGTTAACCCTATTTTTTTCGCGACCAGGATTAAACCCACCAGTGCGCCCAACCACTGGCTGATTGTGCTGGCCAGGGCTGAACCACCTACACCCATGGCGGGGAAAGGTCCGTTGCCAAAGATCAAACACCAGTCTAGGAACAGGTTAAGAACATTCACACCGATGGCGATCCATAAGGGGGATCGCATATCTTGCAAGCCCCGCAAAGCACCAAATATGGCCAGGGTTAAGAGAACAGCTGGCGCGCCAAAAAGGCGGATTTGCATATAGCGGACGGCATTTTCTTGAACAGATCCTGAGGCACCTAGAAGATTTGCCAACCAGGCTGAAGTTGGCCCGATAGTGAGGATCAATATTAGCCCGATGAGGGCCGATAACAACAGCGCCAGGCTAAGGATTTTCTCGGTCCCCTCACTTTTTCCTTTTCCGTAACGTTGAGCAACTTCAGTTTGAGTACCAACGCCCAGAAAATTAAACATCCAGAATAGGCTGGAGAGGGCAGTTGTCCCAACCCCCAACGCAGCCAGGGGAACCACTCCCAACGATGATATGAAGGCAGTATCTACCAGGGCAGTGATCGGTTCTGCTGTCAGGGATAAAAGTACAGGGATAGATAAATTGATCAGGGTTTTGTGCGGGTGTTTGATAAACGGGTGAGGCGTTGTTTCCATAAAATGGTCTCTAATGCAGATATTCAAATGCTGATGTAAGTCAGATAGACCATATTCTACCGCTGTTAAGGGCAGCGAAATGGCTGCATTGTTCCTGAATGTGAAATTCTACCCATCATCTATTTCCAGGAATTCGCGGATTTTGTCATTCCTCATCCGCTTCTAGAAGAGCATAGCAACCCATACTTGTGGGGGGTTTTGTTAGCTAAAACGTAAAAATAATCCATTTTACAGATGACAGGAAGCCGGTTATTGTCTATGCTATCTATATTGAAAGAAAGGAAACAGTGAAATGCTAAATAATCATCAGTTCCGCTTGTATTTTGTGTTGATAATTTTTGCTTTGTCAGGGTGTACTAATGCTGATCTGTTCACGGAAACTCTGGAAACCACACTTACTGAAGAAGAGGAAGCAAAGGACCAGCCGGTTATCGATGGCGTATGGGATACCGGAGAATGGGATCAGGCTCATCATTATCCCTTTGCTGATGGGAGCGAGTTATACCTGCTGAAATCGGAGGAATATCTATATCTGGGCATCCGGTCCTTTCCTGCCGAGATGATCGCAGGAAATATCTTTCTTAATAGCAGTGATCAGATAACAATTCTCCATACTTCAGCTGCGCTTGGTACAGCAATCTATCAGGGGGAGGGGGAGACCTGGCTGAAAACCCAGGATTTTGAGTGGTGCTGCCGCTCCAGAATAGAGAGTGAGGAAGCCACCGGGGCAAGAATGGCCTTCTTTGATCAGCACGGTTGGCTAGGGATAAACTCCTTCATGGGGAATGAAAATGAGCTGGAGTACAAGATCCAGCTAGTTGGCTCAGAAAATTATCTGGCAGTGAATTTTCTCAGTGCAGACGACCCTGAGCGAAAATTGATCTGGCCAATGGATGTAGTTGATGGTCCCGCGCAGCCTATTGATGGGGGTTTCCCGGAGGAAATGGAATTTTCTCCTCAAAACTGGTTCGATCTGGAGGAACTGGACTGAAACAGTCTCAGATAATTGACTATCTCTGTGTCGCGGAATTATAGAATTGGGAGTTATTTAGGATGGTTATGAGATATAAGGTTTGGCTTAGACTTACATGGATTCTGTTCATAATTCCTGCTCTGATTGGTTTGGGAACAGCCTGTCAGCTGAGCACGGCTGGTCCGCAAGCTAGGCATGGAGCAAAGATGATCTATGATCCAGAGGGAAAACAGGTTGTTTTGTTTGGCGGCAGAGGAGAAGGTGAAATTGTAGGGGATCTCTATAATGATGTCTGGACACTAGATTTGAAAACGCATCGCTGGCAGGAAACTGAAACATCTTCTGGTCCGACGCCAAGACTAAGCCCGGGGTTGGTTTATGATCCTGCTCATCATCAAATGATCCTCTTTGGAGGATACAGCAATCAAGGGCGCATAAACGATACCTGGCTATTTGATCTGAACAGCTATGAATGGGAAAAGGTTACCCCGGCTCTGAACCCGCCAGCAAGAAGTGATATGGGCATGGCATATGACAGAACAAATCAGATAGCAATATTATTCGGAGGATTTTGCATCGAAAGTCAGCGGGAGAAATGTGATGATACTTGGGTATTTGATCCTGATATTAATAGCTGGATTGAAAAAAGTCCTCTATCCTCACCCCCGGTAATCTATGGACACTCGCTGGATTATGATTCGCAAAAGGACCAGCTCCTGCTTTGGGGCGGGCATATGTCTGAATTTAGCCAGGGAGGGATGTCGTCGGCTGGCTATAATGAGTCGATCTGGTCCTATAACTATTCAGATGACCAGTGGCTGGAGATTCCTCCTGGTGACCAAAGCCATCCTTCTGCAAGATATTGGCATCAGGCAGTCTATGATTCCGGGCATCCAGGTTTGCTTATTTTTGGAGGAGATGGAGGGTTTAGATTTTTTGCTGATACTTGGGTCTTTGATTCAGAAACGGAAAATTGGGTCAAGCAGAGATCAGAACAGGTCCCTCCGGCCAGGATTGTCGGATCTATTGTATATAGCCCTGGTTTTGAACAGGTAATTCTGTTCGGCGGGCTTGATGTTGATTTTTTAAATCTTGATGACACCTGGATTTTTTCTAATACTTCCCGAGAATGGGAACAGATATCTTACTAGTTAAGGTATAGTAAAGGAATATCAGGATTAGGTTATGAGTAAGCAGAGTATTCCCTCGAAAACAAGATCCCTGTTATCTCAGATCCTCCGTATCTTTGCGGTGGTTTTTGTGATTGTTCTGGTGACAGTTGCCATTATTGCTGGAATCGGTTGGTGGGCGGGATGGCAAATCGAGGAAAAATTCAAGGCTGCTATCCAGGTGGCAGGATTAGTGCTCTTCGGAATAGGATTTTTGGGAATAAAAGGGAATCGGGAAATGACTCGAGGTGGTGAGTTTCCGGAAAGCATGACTGCCACACAAGATGATAGCTGGAAAAGAGCTCAGCAGTCCCTGCAGAACTTTGCTCAGAGGTACTCGTTTTTATTGATCATGTTCGCGTCAGGGGGATTATGTTTGATCATAGGTATGCTCATGTGACCTGGAAGGTAAACGGGAGAATTCTCCCGTTCTAACAATCGGAAATATGAAATAAAAAAACATCTCCATGAGATGTTTTTTTATTTGCTTAACGTGATTTCACCCGAAACCACTCATAAAACCCATAATATTGTGGTATTGACAATACTGTGTGACATACTGTATAATGTGAAACATGATGATAGAAAACACACAGTCCGATCAATATCAGAAGCTGACCCAGGAACTCCGCAGGGGAATTCTGGTCCTAGCCGCGCTCAGCCAGTTGAAAGAGGAAAAATACGGCTATGCCTTGATTAATAGCCTGGCTGAAAAGGGTTTGGAAATTGAACAGGGTACCCTCTATCCTTTGTTGAGAAGGTTGGAGGAACAGGGTTTGCTGACCAGCGAGTGGAATACAGAAGGCTCGCGCCCCAGACGTTATTATCAAATCAGTTCAGGGGGATCACAGGTCCTAGGAAATTTGACCGAAGAATGGCGAAATCTAACTGATGTAATGGAAAATTTATTAGCTGGTATATCCAGCTAAGGAGAAAATGATGAATTTAATAGATAGATATATTCACGAAGTAGGAAGATTTTT
>CAZOUN010000064.1:0-16072 GCA_964582965.1 uncultured Anaerolineales bacterium
ATCGTTGAGGATCCCACAACGGAAGGTCCTTACGGTGGAAAGGGTGTGGGAGAGATCTCGACCATGCCGGTTCCTCCTGCGATCGTCAATGCAGTCTACAACGCCTGTGGAGTCCGCTTCCATACCATTCCGATCGATCAGGATTGGTTGGCAGGGGAGATCAAAAAGAATAAGTAAACTATAGGAAAATTTTGCAGGGACAGGATAGGACTATTTGCCTATTCTTTCCCTGCAGACCTCATGGTACAATTTTATAACCATGGATCGGTGGTCGTTGGTGGTTATGGATTAACCCCACCGGCGCCAGGATCAGCCTGGCGAAAAGTGCTACCGTCCTTTTGAGCTAGAGTCGCCGATCCCATGAAAAGAAGAGATTTTATTATTGTTAACCAGTTAATTCGTTCCGTTCATCCCAAAATGCCTTGTATAAATGTTTCACAGGATAGTAACCTGTGAATTTTTTGTTTAAGTACAGAAATTATGCTGATTGAAATGCCTTATACTATGCCCGGGAAAATATTCCGTAGCCCGATGCCCTTCAGCCGCTTTGATGAAGTGGATGTCTGGTCATCCTTTATGGAGCAGAGGATAGATTTGGTAGTAGTCTTGACCGAACAGCAGGAATACCTGGTGTATTCTGGTAAAGACCTGCCAGTTTTTTACCGCTCCCAGGGTTTGGAAGTTTTGCATATCCCAGTGCCAGATTTTGGCATCCCGGATGATCTCGACAGCTGGCAGGACGGGCTAGATGCTGTCGTGTCAGCCGCTGAGAGTGGAGAGAATGTTGTTATTCACTGCCTGGCGGGCATTGGAAGAACAGGAACTTTCCTGGCCTGCCTTGCTAAAGAAAAAATGGCTCTAGAAGGAATGGATGCCATCCGATGGGTGAGGAACTCCGTAAAAGGAGCAATGGAGAATAGTTACCAGGAAGATTTTGTCATCAATTATCAATGGAATTAAATCGGTCAGTATTATTCACGAGGAGATCATCATGATCATCAAAAATGGAAAATTAATTACCTGGGAAGAGGAGAATCAGATCCTGGAGGACAGCCAGCTATTGATCCAGGATGGCAAAATCAAAGAAATTGGTCCTGACCTGGAAAGCAAAAATCCGGATGAGGAAGTTGTCGATGCTCGCGGGCAGTATGTCATGCCCGGTAATATTTGCGCCCATACTCATTTTTATGGCGCATTTGCCCGCGGGATGGGGATTCCTGGAGATGCCGCCAAAGATTTCCCGGAGATACTTAAGAAACTCTGGTGGCCGCTGGATATGGCGCTGGATGAGGATGGAGTTCGTTATTCAGCTCTCGTTTTTGCAGTGGATGCGATCAAGAATGGTACAACAACGCTTTTTGACCATCACGCTTCCCCAAATTTTATTGACGGCTCGCTGGATGTGATTGGAGATGTAGTTCTGGATGCGGGTTTACGAGGAGTATTATGCTACGAGGTGACCGATCGAAATGGCCCGGAAGGCGCAAAAAAGGGTATTGAGGAAAATGCTCGATTCATTAAAAAAGCGGCAGGAATTGACAGATTAGGAGCTGCTTTTGGACTCCACGCCAGTATGACACTCAATGATGATACGTTAGAAGCCTGCCGGGAAGCGATCGATGATAACGCTGGTTTCCATGTACATGTTGGTGAACACCAGTCAGATGAATATGACAGCTTGAAGCGGGGTGGATTGCGTGTAGTTGACCGACTAAATAAATTCGGAATCCTTGGGCCGCGGACTATCGTAGCTCATGGGGTTCATATTGACCAGGCAGAGGCAGTAAAGCTGGCAGAAACAGAAACTTGGCTGACCCATCAACCTCGTTCCAACATGAATAACGCTGTTGGAGTTGCTGAAATTGAAGATTTCCTCCGGCTGGGAATTAAGGTAGGAATTGGAACAGATGGTTTTTATCATGCCATGTGGGAGGAATGGAAAACTGCCTATTACTTGCACAAGGTCCACAGATTGGATCCCCGCAAGATGAACGCAATGGATATTGTTCAAATGGGTGTTTATAATAACGCTGCTTTGGCAAATCTGTATCTTCCTGATACAAACCTTGGTACCATTCAAACAGGTGCAGCAGCAGACCTGATCTTTGTTGATTTCCAGCCCTTCACTCCTTTGAGCACTGGCAACCTGCCCTGGCAGATCATCTTTGGCTTCCAGGAAAGTATGATTACCTCCACGATGGTTGCGGGGGAATTTTTAATGAAAGATAAAGAACTGCTGACATTGGATGAAGAGAAAATTGCAGCCGAAGCTCGTGCTCTTGCACCAGAGATCTGGAAGCGGTATGAAGGATATGTAGGTAAATATTAACAGTAGATTGACGATATTTTATAGGAGATGTGTGAATGTCAGAAAAACCAACCATCGCCATCTTGGGCGGAACAGGAAATGAAGGAACAGGACTGGCCCTGCGCTGGGCTTCTAGTGGCTACGATGTCATTATTGGCTCCCGGCAGGAGGAAAAAGCCTTAAAGGTAACCGGAGAGATCAATGAGATCCTAGGAAAAGATCTGGTCCGAGGTATGGAGAATGGCGCTGCAGCCCGGGAGGCGGATATAAATGTCTTGACAGTCGTAGCTGCAGCTCATGAGGCAGCATTGACTGGCTTGAAGGATGACCTGCAGGGAAAGATCCTGGTAGATGCTACGGCCAGGATCAAATTTCCAAATCCAAAACCACCGGCTCCTCCTTCGGCGGCACGGCTGGCGCAGGATCTGCTGGGAGAAGGTGTTAGGGTTGTAGCTGCCTTTCAAAATATCCCTGCCAGCGCCCTTAAAAATCTAGATAAAGATTTGGACAGTGATGTATTGGTTTGTGCAGACAAACGAGAAGACGCTGATCAGGTCAGTGAATTGATCCGCGAGGCAGGTATGAATGCCTTTTATGTTGGCGATCTTGACATTGCCATTACATTGGAAGGCCTTACGGCAGTGTTGGTTTATTTGAATAAATTCAATGATATCAAACACGCCAGCATAAAAATCATAGGTTCCTAAGGAATTTTGTGACATCAACACCTGGCAGTGCCCTGAAGCTGATAGCATTGGCTAATTTCCCTATGATCCATGAAGGGGATAAGTTGGCTGATATCATCCATTCGTCCCTCAATGAGAATCAGATTGACCTTCAGGACGGTGATGTGCTGGTGATCGCTCAGAAGGTGATCTCAAAAGCGGAAGGCCGTAAGGTGAATCTGCAAAACGTGCAGGTTTCCGCAGAAGCGGACGATCTGGCGCGAAAAGCAGAAAAGGATCCCCGGATTGTGGAATTAATTCTTAGGGCCAGCAATAAAGTTCTACGACATAGGCCGGGTTTGATTGTAGTTGAGCACAAACTTGGATTTGTGTGTGCCAATGCTGGTATTGACCGTTCGAATGTTAAGCAAAACGATAGCTCAGAAGATGAAACCGTTCTGCTTCTCCCGGAAGATCCTGATCGGTCTGCCCGCGAAATTCGCCTGGTTTTGGAAAAGATGTGTGATCAAAACATTGGGGTGTTGATCATTGATTCTCATGGCCGAGCCTGGCGCAACGGCACGGTTGGGATCTCAATTGGTTTTTCGGGTCTTCCGGGAATAGTGGACTTAAGAGGAGAGCCAGATCTGTTTGGGTTTGAGCTGAAAGCAACCCAAATAGCCGCTGTGGATGAACTCGCGGCAGCTGCCTCATTAATGATGGGACAAGCTGATGAAGGCCTGCCTGTCGTACATGTCCGGGGATTTCCCTACCCACTTCGGGATGGTTCTTTCAAGGAAATTCCGCGAGATTTAGATAATGATTTATTTCGTTGATAATATTTGGGTTAGCTTTGCAGCATAATAAAGGTGATATCTGAATGAAAGTTGTTGCTTTGGCAGGTGGTGTTGGTGGTGCAAAATTAGCGGATGGGATCTACCGTTTAATCCCGAAAGTAGATTTGACGGTGATTGTTAATACCGGCGATGATTTTACTCATTTCGGTTTAAATATTTCCCCTGATCTGGATACGGTTTGTTATAACCTGGCAGGCATGGAAAACCCCGAGACTGTTTGGGGTAGGGGGTCCGAAAATTGGGAAACGATGGATCTGATAAAAAAACTAGGTGGACCGGATTGGTTTTCCTTGGGTAATAAAGATCTGGCCACAAACTTGGAGCGAACCCGGCGCTTGAATGAAGGGGAGTCACTTTCAAAGATCACAGCAGATTTTTGTGAAACCTGGGGAATTTCTGCGCTAGTTTTACCGATGACTGATGATCGGGTTCCCACAATGGTAAAAACTGAAGATGGTTATTTGCCTTTCCAGGAGTATTTTGTTAAACTTGGGACAAAACCAGAGGTTAGTGGGTTTGATTTCAAGGGTGCTGAGAGCGCAATACCTGCTCCGGGCGTGCTATCTGAGATCGAGGAGGCTGATTTTGTAGTGATCTGTCCTTCAAATCCCTGGGTGAGCATTGCCCCAATATTATCAATTCCTGGTATCTTGGAAGCGTTAAAAAATAAGATTGTTATAGCTGTTTCGCCGATTATTGGTGGAGAAGCAGTAAAAGGTCCGGCAGCAAAAATGTACCGGGAAATGGGACTTAAGCCCTCATCTTTGGCAGTTGCTGAAGGTTACGGTGACCTGATCACGGGTTTTATTCTAGATCAGAAAGACAAGTCTCTCATCAAGGATATCGTATCTGGTTTTGATGGACGGATCTGGATCCTACAAGCTGATACATGGATGAATAATCGCCAGGATCGCATTCGCCTGGCAGGTGAAGTAGTGATATTTGGCAACCAATTGATCAAGGAGGTTTAAGGATGGCTTTATGGGCAATCGTACCTGTTAAGCCGCTACGCAGGGGGAAATCTCGTTTGGCAAAGGTTATTTCTGCTGAAGAAAGAGCAGATTTGAACCAATATTTGCTGGAGCATACTATTCAGGTCTTATCTACTATTGATGAGATCGAGAATGTTCTGGTAATTAGTCGGGACACCGAAGCGCTGGCTTTGGCTCGCGATTTGGGAGCAAGAACAGTTCAGGAAAATGGAAGTCCAGGTCTGAATACAGCATTAACCAGGGCGGTTGAAATTGCCAAATCTTACGGAACCTGTGGTATTTTGGTTATCCCAGCTGATCTCCCTCGCCTGGATGCGGAAGATATCCGCAAAATCCTGGTTCATCGGAACAATCCACCTGTTGTGGTGATCGCTCCAGACCGGAAGAAGGTAGGCACTAATGCCCTTTTCGTATGTCCTCCTGATTTGATTGGATTTAAGTATGGCAAAGGATCGTTCAAGAAACACAGCAAAGCAGCTCTAGAAGCAGGAGCCCGCCTGGAAATCTGTGACTTGGCTTCCTTGGAATTGGATCTGGATGAACCCGAAGATTTAGCGCTGATTGAAGCGGAATTGAGAATTAATGAATAATTTAAATCCATTTATTAGTTACGGAGGAATATTATGACTAAACCTGCTGCATTATATTTACAAGATGCTCATGATCTGCGAGATGGCCTTGAGTATGTCCGTTATGCCGAGGAAAAAGGCTTTGACTCTGTCTGGCAAGCTGAATCCCGTCTCGTGAGAGATGCTATCGTTCCGATGGCCGCATATGCAGCCGTTACAGAGAAGATCAAAATTGGCTCTGGTGTGATCAATAACTGGACCCGAAATATCGGCCTCCTGGCATCTACTTTCCTGACCTTAGATGACCTTGCTCCTGACCGGATGATCTGTGGTATTGGCGCCTGGTGGGATCCCCTGGCTGAGAATGTTGGTATTCATCGCCGTAAACCATTGACTGCCATGCGTGAAACCGTGGAAGTTATGCGCCGTTTGTTGAATATGGAAACCGTTACCTTTGACGGCGAATTCATTCATGTTCAAGGGATCGAACTGGATGTAGTCCATGGCAATACCAATCCCCGCAATGTTCCGATTATGATCGGCGCTACTGGTCCGAAAATGCTTCAGTTGGCAGGAGAAATTTGCGATGGTGTGGTTATGAACTACTGTGTACCTGTGGAATATAACAAGATGGCCATGGAGAATATTGAAATTGGTGCCAAGAAAGCCGGGAAAACGATTGATGATATTGACCGGCCCCAGTTGGTTGTTTGTTCAGTATCGGATGATTACGATGAGGCAATGGACTCTACCCGCCAACTCCTCACCCAATATCTGGCACAGCAGCCCCATATTGCCATCGCATCTGGTGTTTCAAACGATGTTGTTGCAGAAATACAGTCTATCTTGGGATGGCCTGCGACCCATGAACAGATTCAGGCCGCCAAACATCTTGTAACGGATGATTTGATCCATCGCATCACAGCTTCAGGTACTCCTGAAGTTGCCCAAGAAAAAGTAGATCAGTATCGCGCAGAAGGCTGCACAACACCGATCCTGTATCCTGTCGGTGGAGATGTAAAAGTATTGATTGATACTTTTGCGGCGAAATAAATTTTTATGTTTACTAAGCCCTGGAGTTAATCCTATTTTTCCAGGGCTTTTTTCATGAGGAAAATGAAAATGATCACTGAATACCATCGCCCCACTAGCATAGAAGAACTACTTACTCTGGTTTCTAGAAAATCTCCCCGGACGATTGTGCTGGGAGGTGGATTATATGTAAATGAGATTATCAAAGAATCAATAGCTGTTGCTGATCTGCAAAATCTAGGCCTGACCGCTATTGAGAGTAAGGGAGAGAACCTTCAGTTAGGGGCAGCGGTCACTCTTCAGGCAATGCTGGATTCTGATTTGCTCCCATTTGCATTGAAGAAAAGCGTAAAACACCAGGAAACCAACAACAGACGCCAGGTAGCTACCCTGGCTGGATCCCTGATTACCGCAAATGGACGTTCAGCAATAGCGGGAGTATTTTTAGCTTTGGATGCAGAATTGGTTATCAGAGGAGATAAAGCTGAATCTGAAAAGATTAGATACGGGGACTTCCTGCCAATGCGGAATGAAAAATTAGTTGGTCGGGTAGTTACTGAGGTAAAAATCCCCACGAATGTTCGCATTTCTTATCAATATGTTGCAAGATCTCCAGCTGATTTGCCTATTGTTGGTGCTGCAGTTGCTCAGTGGCCTTCTGGAAGGACTCGAGCCGTATTGATTGGGTATGGAGACCAACCTGTGATGGTCTTGGATGGTCCTGTAGCCGAAGGCGTAGTTGAAGCTGCTCAAGATGCTTATTCGACCGCGGAAGATCAATGGGCTGGTGCTGGCTATCGGTCAGATACCGCAGGGATCCTAGTAAAACGCTGTTTAGAAGAAATAGTAGAGAAAGATTAAGGATTAATCATCATGATCGATATCGTACTTACTATAAATAATCAGGTCTACCAGCTTAATATTGATCCGGGTGAACGATTATATTATGTGCTTCGGAAATTAGGCTACAGAAGCGTTAAATTTGGTGATGAACACGGAAAATCCGGTGCGGATACGATCCTTCTTGACGGAAAACCGGTCAACTCCTACGTAATGCTGGCAGCTCAAGCTGATGGCCATGATATAGAGACAATAGAAATGCTGGGCGAACACCCCAAGATGGGATGGAAACAGGGAAAGGGACTTCATATTCTCCAGCAGGAATTTGTAAAGACGGGCGCTATCCAATGCGGTTATTGCACACCAGGCCAGATCCTGGCTGCTAAAGAACTTCTGAACCGGAAACTGGATCCAAGCGAAGAAGAGGTACGCGATGCCCTGGCTGGTGTATTATGCCGCTGTACTGGTTATCTAAAACCTGTTGAAGCGGTTCTCCGGGCAGCTGCCCGGCTGAGAGGAGAGGAAGTTCCACCAATTGAAGATCCAATCCAGGTCCCGCCGGAATGGATGGGCAGTGACATTCATGAATCCATTCCATCCAAACGGACGATCGAGGTTGATGGATCAATTTTGACTGCAGAAAGGGTCATCACTGAATTAAAGGTGATCAACAGCCCGGATACCTGGCGCCAGGTTGGGAAACCGAAGGAAAAAGTTGATGCAGTTAAACTTGTGCAAGGAAAGCCGGCTTTTACCGCTGATTTTGAACGCCGGGATATGCTATTTGCTAAAGTGCTCTTTAGCCCCCATGCTCATGCCAGAATAAAATCTATAAGTACTGAAAAAGCCCTTGATATTCCCGGAGTGCGGTGTGTGTTAACCCATAAGGACCTCCCCCGTGTTCCATATTCCACTGCAGGTCAATCCGATCCGATTCCGGGTCCGCTGGATTGTTACTCCCTTGATAATAAAGTTCGATTTGTGGGAGATCGGGTAGCCTTTGTCGCTGCAGAATCTGAAGTGATCGCTCAACAGGCAGTTGAGGCGATCGAAGTAGAATACGAGATTCTGGAAGCGATTCTCGATACTCGCGAATCTATGAAGCCCGGCGCGCCGGTGATCCATGATCAGGATGATTATGTCAATTTCGCTGACTCTGATCCATCAAAAAATCTGGCTGCTGAGATCCGAATAGATATTGGTGATATCGAGGAAGGATTTAAAGAGGCAGATGAGATCTTTGAGGCGGAATATGAGGTCCCAAAGGTGCAGCAGGCCCATATCGAACCTCATGCAGTTGTGACCTATTGGGATGAGGATGACCGACTTGTCATTCGAACCAGTACTCAGGTTCCTTTCCATGTCCGCAGAATGATCGCACCTGTCCTGGATCTG
Source organism: uncultured Anaerolineales bacterium (assembly GCA_964582965.1). Lineage (GTDB taxonomy): Bacteria > Chloroflexota > Anaerolineae > Anaerolineales > UBA11858 > B10-G9. The sequence continues at coordinate 8,659 of CAZOUN010000064.1, forward strand.
CCTGTAAAAAGGATTCGTGTAATAAAACCCCGGGTCGGTGGTGCATTTGGCGGAAAACAGGAAATGTTAATTGAAGATGTTGCGGCTCACCTGACTATAGTCACCGGGCAGCCTGTTCAATTTGTATATACCAGGGAAGAGGAATTTATAGCATCTCGATCTCGTCACCCGATGAGGATCAAGCTTAAAACTGGCGTCAAGAATGACGGAACGATGACTGCAAACGCCATGTATGCATTGAGTGATACTGGGGCAAATGGCGCTCATGCGCTGACGGTGACTGGTAATACTACAAAGGCAATGGCTTTATACGTGGGCGATGGACCGTTCCGGGAATCTCCCAATATCCGCTTTTATGCTGATATTGTCTATACCAACACTCCTCCATCAGGCGCATACCGCGGCTATGGTGTTCCCCAGGGATACTGGCCAGTAGAACGCCATATGGAATTTATTGCTCATGAAATGGGACTAGATCCATTGGAGTTTCGCTTGAAAAATTCATTACAGGCTGGGGAGATCCATCCCTTTAGCGTTGCCTGGAGTGAAGGTAGAGAGCCAGTCCCGGAGATGATCCAAACCAACGGGCTGGTTGAATGTGTCCTCAAAGGAAAAGAAGCCATTGGTTGGGATAAAAAACAAGCAGATAAAGATTGGAAAGATGTGCCTGGAAAACCGTACCTTAAGCGTGGTTTAGGAGTTGCCCTGATCATGCAAGGAACGGCAATCCCTTACCTGGATATGGGAGGAGCAAGCCTGAAGCTTAATGATGATGGGTCGTTCAACCTATTGGTTGGGGCAACGGATCTGGGGACGGGATCGGATACAGTTCTGGCCCAAATGGCTGCCGAGATCCTGGGTGTGCATCTGGATGACATTATCGTTTATTCTTCGGATACAGATTTTACACCTTTTGACAAAGGTGCTTATGCATCCAGCACGACTTATATATCTGGAGCTGCGGTTGTGGATGCGGCAAATAAAGTAGCTGAAAGGATCAGGGAACGGGCAGTGATGATCCTTGAATCTCGTCTTGAAGGTTTGAAATTCAAAGCTAGCGATATTGAACTGGCGGATTGTTGTGCAATAGCCACCGATGGCCATGCAGTTTCCTTCCCGGATATTGCATTGCATTCTCTCCATCATGCCAACCAGGAACAGATCATGGCAGTGGGATCTTATGTGTCACCAGTGTCTCCTCCACCTTTTGCGGCCCAATTTGCTGAAGTAACGGTAGATATAGAAACTGGCCAGGTCATTGTAGATCACCTGGTGATGGCTGTAGATGCTGGAGTGATAATAAATCCTGTGACTGCTTCTGGACAGGTTGAAGGGGGGATGACACAGGCTCTTGGATACGCCGTTTCTGAAGAGATGGTATATGATGAGAAAGGCAGGGCTCGTGAGAAGGATTTCAGGGATTATCATATCTTTGAAGCGCATGAAATGCCGATCCTGGATACAATTTTTATCGAAACTTTTGAACCTTCCCATCCTTTTGGCGTGAAGGCTGTGGCAGAGATACCCATGGATGGAGTCGCTCCGGCAGTTGGGAATGCAGTATATAATGCCTGCGGAGCAAATGTCCTTGACAACCCTGTGACGCCAGAAAAGGTCTGGAGGGAGCTGCAAGGACACTAGAGCTGTCGCCCAAAAAAGATTAAATGCCCAGGCGCGAGTAGACCTGGGCATTTTAACTACCTTGCAGCTGGTGGCTGAAGGCGTGAACACAGCCAATCTGTTATAATTTAGTAGTTATCGACCAGTTGAAAATAAGGGGTAAAATACCCCCTTTTTTAGAAAAATGGGTTGGATTTGTCTATGGAAATGATTACCTACGTGATTGGACACGTAAATCCAGATACCGATTCAATTGCTTCCGCAATTGGATATGCTTGGCTCCTTCGAGAACGGGACGGAATTAATGCCGTACCCGCCAGAGCGGGTACGACGAATCCCCAAACGACCTGGGTCCTGGACCGATTGGGATTGGATGCCCCTTGTTTATTGACGGATGTATCTCCCCGATTTGAAGCAGTCGCCCGTCGAATGGATACAACATTACCTGACGAACCGCTTAGAAATGCCTGGGAAATCGCTGGCCGGACGGGTGGTGTTGCCGCGATTGTGAATGAAGATGGCACTCCCTACGGGTTGATCACTGGTATAACGTTATTTTCATTTTTATCTGAGTTGGTAGGACCTCATCCAGATGGCCAGGATATGCGTATAGCCGAACTGCTGGATAAGCCTTGCCATGAAGCGGCAGATACCGAAGTCCCCCAATTTAAAGCAGGCACGCGCATCCGGGATGCAGTAAACAGGATCCTGAGGCAGGAAAGGAATTACTTTATTGTGGTGGATGACGAAGGCCAGTATGTTGGCCTTTCCCGTCAGCGTGATATCCTCAATCCACCCCGGGTAAGGGTTGTGTTGGTGGACCATAATGAAAAAGAACAGGCTGTTGGTGCTCTGGAAGAAGCAGAATTGCTGGAAATCATCGATCACCATCGGCTTGGCAATCCATTCACCAGGGCGCCAATCCCGTTTACTACGGAAGTTGTGGGCAGTACCAGTACAATTATCGCCGAACGAATAATGGAAGCAGGATTGAGTGCTCCTGCTGATATTGCAGGTATTCTTTTGGCCGGTATCTTTTCTGATACTCTCCATTTTACTTCTCCGACCACTACTGATCGAGATAGGACAGCTGCAGATAAGTTGGGACGCAGTGCGTTTTCCATTAACAGCCCTTTGAAGGGAGAATCCCTGGAATCCTATGGGGAAGCAGTGATAAAAGCTGGAGCCGGCATTTCCACTCGGGATCCAGATGAGATAGTTACCTCGGATACGAAAACCTATACCACCGGTGGGTTGAATTTTGGAATTGCTCAAGCAGAAGTGACAGATTTGGTGCAAGTGGATAAACATTTGCCTGAATTGAAAGTAGCGCTCGAGAAATTAAGGAAGAACCGGGCGTTGGATTTCACGATCCTGATGGTGACCGATGTTGTTCAAAGCTCAAGTAGGTTAATTATTAACAATCCCCCGCCCACATTTGATGATCTGCCCTATCCGGGAAAATCAGATGGAACACGGTTCGCAAAAGGGGTTGTGTCCAGGAAGAAGCAGCTGTTGCCAGTCATATTAAGTTTACTGGAAACCTGATCGGGATATAAAACTAATGAATGATGTCTATTCAGCGTTAGCAGATTTACCAAAAATAGGAACAGCAGCCGCTTTGTGTACGATCATTAAGGCCAAGGGCTCAACACCCCGGAAAGAGGGCTGTAAAATGCTTGTTTATTCCAATGGGTCAATCGTTGGCACGATTGGCGGTGGGGCAGTGGAAGGCAGAGTTATTCAGGAAGCAATAGATTCGATCCAATCCGGTGAGAGTAAGATACGTTCGTATGATCTGATTGATCCAGTTAAGGGGGATCCGGGTATTTGCGGGGGGACACTGGATGTGTTTATTGAACCATTATCCCAACCGACAGATTTGATTGTAGTTGGCGGTGGCCATGTTGGGAAAGCAGTTGTTTTCCTGGCAAAATGGTTGGGTTTTCGAGTGGTGCTGAGCGATGATCGGAAAGAATACTGCACTACTGCCTTTGTGCCGGGAGCAGATGAATATATAAACTGTGATCTCGCGGAGTTACCTTCCCGGATTGAATTTTCTACACAAACCGTCGTCGTTATGGCAACCCGTAACAACCAGGTAGATATCCGCGGGCTTCCAGAATTGCTGTCTGTACCTTCAGCTTATATCGGGGTGATCAGCTCACGGAGGAGATGGAAGCTTACTGTAGAAGAGCTGATTAAGATTGGAATTAAGGAAAAAGCTTTGGAGAAGATTCATGCTCCGATTGGGTTGGATATAAAAGCCGATACACCGGAAGAGATTGCCCTCAGCATCCTGGCAGAAGTTATCCAGGTTGTTCGGGGAGGATCTGGTAATCACTTATCATAATTCGGTTTAAATTTAAGAGAATTTGTGGAGAAGAATTTTATGTGGCAGGAATACATCAACGCGACTTCAATACAACAGATACTATCCATCCTGGCAGATAAAAAAAACCAGGCTAAGATCATAGCTGGAGGAACCGATCTGGTGCTGGAAATGCGCGAGGACTTTCATCAGGATGTTCACACCCTGATCGATATTTCCAGGGTAGATAATTTGGACGATATTTCTCTTGATAATGATGGGTTCATACACATTGGCGCTGGCGTAACCCATAATCAATGCATCTCATCCAACATTATCAGGGATGGCGCTTTGCCATTAGCGCTGGCATCCCTTGAAGTTGGAGCCCCCCAGATCAGAAATACTGGAACGATCGTGGGCAATCTGGTAACTGCATCTCCAGCGAATGATACTATCGTGCCCCTGGTGGCATTAAATGCTGAATTGAAAATCCAGTCGCTGAACGGAGACCGTCAAGTTGCCCTCAGTGATTTTTATACTGGTGTTCGGAAACATGTACTTCAACCAGATGAACTGGTTACAGAAATTATCATTCCTAAAATGGGAGCTGATCAAAAAGGCGAATATCTCAAATTGGGTCTGAGGAAAGCCCAGGCAATCTCTCTAGTAAATATGGCAGTTCTTCTAGGACTAGATCAAGGGAAAATAACAACTGCTAGCATCACCTTGGGTGCCGTGGCACCAACGATCATACATGCAACCGCCGCTGAAGAATATTTGGTTGGAAAACAGCTATCTGATGAAATTATTGACCAAGCAGCTGATCTTGCCAGACAAGCAGCTCGACCTATTGATGATATTCGTGGTTCAGCAGATTACAGGCAGGAGATCACTCGGGTGTTAGTGAAGAGAGGCCTTTCGCATATAATGGCAGGAGAAGAAGGGGCTAAGTTGCCTGATTCTCCGGTCTTGCTAGTGAGCAAAGACGCCGGTAAAGATATACCAGACCTGGGTGAAAAAGCATTAGTCCCGGGAGTAACCCCGATCATCACCCGTATCAATGGCGTGGAATTTACGTTTAATAAAGGGCATCGAGGAACTCTCCTTCATCTGATTCGTGATATTGCCCAGCTGACTGGAACCAAGGTTGGTTGTGAAGAAGGGGAATGTGGAGCATGCACAGTATATCTAGATGGAAAAGCAGTGATGTCCTGTCTGGTGCCAGCTCCCAGAGCTCACATGGCTGAAATCATTACAATAGAAGGGCTGGGTACGGAAGAACACCTACATCCAGTCCAGGACTCGTTTATTGAGCATGGAGCAGTCCAGTGCGGCTACTGTACTCCCGGTTTTATCATGTCCGCTGCGAAACTTCTGGAAGAAATTCCTCAACCATCGGAGGAAGAGATCAAAACAGCGATCTCTGGTAACCTTTGCCGCTGCACGGGTTATTACAAGATTCTGAAAGCTATTGAGGAAGCTAGTCAAAAAGAAGGTGACTAATGGGACGATATCAGCAATATCAAAGAGATGTCAGGGATGAACCTTCAAACGTTCACCCGGTCTGGCGGGGGATTGGTTTTTTACTACTGGGTGTGATCGCCATCATGTCCTATGCAGGGGCGAACATGCTTGTAGAAGCAAATAAAACCAAAGGCTGGATTGCTGTACCGGCAGGAATTCGAGGTGGTGTTTCCTGGGCTCCGGATCTATATGCTGAGTTGATCGTCATGTTTTTCTTGATGATGATCGGTTTTGGTGTGATTACTATTGTCTATTCAATTATTTATAAGATCACCCGTCCCCGGGACCTTTTCAAAATGCTCAAATAGAGATTTTTACCGGGTATGGAGAAAAAAAACTGCAGGATTTATCCCATTCAGTTATATAATAAAGCGTATTCATTAAATGTTGGTTTGTTATGCCGTTCAATTTTCGTTTTTATTTGATTGATTTTTATTACAGCCTGTTTCGCTCCAAGGGAACACCTGCCAGATTGTCAAGAAAAAGGGTGTTCCTTTTGTTGTTTTTGTTTTTCTGTTTTCCTCTCTGGAATATTTATATTCGGATCGGATATGGTCTGGATAAGCTCTTCTTCCCGCAGTATACAGAAAAAAAAGCCCCTGACCCTATCTTTATCATTGGCAATTATCGTTCAGGATCTACATTTTTACATCGTTTGTTATTAAGGGATGACCAGTTTACTTGCTTAAAAGCCTGGGAAATTTATTTTGCTCCAGCGCTGTTTCATCGAAGTTTGATCCGGTTTATTCTCAAAATTAGTAAACACATTGGTAGCCCGGTTCAGAAAGCTGTTGCATCATTTGACAGCATGATGAATGAACTTTACACAATGCATAAAACTGGATTATATACGTACGAACAGGATTCCCAACTTTTTTACCATACCTGGTCATCATATAATATTTTCGCGGTATCGCCATTTCCCGAGTTAGCGAGAAGGTATATTTACTACGACCAGGAAGTTCCCGTTGAGGAAAGGCAGAAACAGTTTCGCTATTATCGGGAAGTGTTAAAACGGCATACATATCTCCACCCGGATCAACGCTATCTCGCAAAAAACCCTGATTTTTCTCCCGCGGTTGAAACTTTGCTGGAAACCTTTCCAAACGCAAAATTCATCAACCTGATCCGTCCGCCAGAACAAATGGTTCCATCTTCGATCAATCTCTGGGCCCACAATTGGCGAGCGTATGGTACACCCGAAGAGGAATATCCACAGATTGATGTGATCAAGGAACACGCTAAACATTGGTATCGTTATCCGCATCAGGTACTGGCTGATCTGCCGTCCGATCGATATCAGGTTTTGTTTTTCGAGAATCTAGTGAAGGATCCTGGGGCAGAAGTTAGCAGGATTTACAAGCAGATGGGTTTGGAACTATCAGAGGAGTTTCATGAGATCCTCACACATGTCACTGTTGAATCCAGGAACTATACCGCTCACGGTAATTATTCTTTGGATAGGATGGGAGTAGATATTGAATCGCTTAAGAAAGAATTTGCTCCAGTTTTGGAAGCCTATCAGAATTATGTCCCAAAAGTTGAAAAACTTGTTTTGAAGGTAAAGAGGTAACCTATGGAACGGACAGTACCTTATACTGCATCAGAAGAAGTTGAACTCTATCAGCGGACATATTATTCCCTGCTCAGGACCTCTGATACTGTTCAAATTCGCTCCATCGAAGAAGTTCACGCTGGGATGAACTCAGTGCTACATCAGCATGCCAGGCACCAGGAGCCGGATATGACGGCTTTTATTTACGCGCTTCTACGGCTTCCGGAATGCGTTCGGGATACGAAAGAGATTGTCCTGGGCCAAACAGGAACCGTATTTGAAGAAGCGGGTTTTGGCAATGTCTGGGATTGGGAACAAGTCAATGGCAAAGCTCGGCGCAGGCGTTGTTTTTATGATCCCGACAAGAATATTCTGGCTTGTATTATTGCCAGCCGCTCAGACAT
>CAZOUN010000065.1:0-15729 GCA_964582965.1 uncultured Anaerolineales bacterium
AACCGGGGGATTTTAAGTCCCCTGCGTCTGCCAATTCCGCCACCGCCCCAGACTCTGCCCTTAATTGTACCCATCCTCCGGATAGGGTCAAGGTATATTGTAAAAATGAATTTAATAAAGAGCGTTTGCCAGTTGGGTTCGGTAATCATTTACCAGTGAATGGTCATTTCCCAACAATTCAAAAACCCCCAGGATGATCTTTCTTGGCTGTCCACCACGATAGCTTTTATTCTGTTTAAGGATCTCAAGCATTCCATCCAGGGCCGCTTCGATTTTCCCTCTCTGTATCAAATTGAGTGACCTGTAATAATAAGGGTCCAGTGGATTTTCGCTTTTCTGCCCGGGGTCGTATTCCATGAGCAGTCCTTCAACCAGTGGGCCTAATATTTCCGCGCTCCGGTATTCGGTGCTGGTTGGAAAATGGTGGATGATGGTTAACGCTTCCAAGTATTCTCCCTGCCAGATCAGGCTTTTTGCCAGCAGCAGCTTAGCACGAGGATTTTTCGGGTCATCTTCCAGCACTTCCAGGCAAGTGTCTTCGACATCTTCATACCGTCCTGTTTCCAGAAAACTGGAAGCTTTTTCCAGTAGCAGGTTCTCCGGTCCGGGGGTGAAGCTTCTGATATAGTCGATCAACTGTATATTGGTATGAAGGCCTTCCAATTGGTGAGTGACCATTCCATTTTGGAAGGTTTTCAGGGTGGGGACAGTATGAACCTGATAGCGACCGGTCAGCAAAGGATTTTTATCCACATCCAGGTTGGCCAGGCGATAACGTCCGGGATTTTCCAATGCAAGGGTTTCCAGCTGAACGTTAGTCCGTTTACAAGTATCATCCCAACCGGCCCAGAAGTTCACCAGGACCGGCATTCGATCCGAGTAAACCAGAACCTGCACTTCGAAATCCAATTCGCTTACAGAGATGATATCCGGTTCATCCATAGCTGTGCCTATTCGTCCTCAGAGATCATACCCGGCTGTTCTAGTTCTACAATATCACCGTGATGATTTATCACTATTTTAAATCCAGTCATTCCCATATAGGCCAGACCTTCTTCTGGCAGGCCTTCCGCGATCAACTGCTCGAACTGACGATCTATATTCTTTAATTGTTCCAGGAATATTGCACGGGAAAATATATCGTCCTGCCCGGACATTTTTGCAGCCTGTTCGCTGATGATCTCTTCGTGACCTTCGATACCGTCTTTCATCAGGTTTAACACCTGACAGTCAACGTCTGCTGAGGGAATATGTCTTTTGAACCCATCGTCATCTACAACATAACAGGGTTCTGATCCGATAAATGTGGTTTCTACCAGCTGGTCTTCTTCATCAAATACCAAACCGGCAAATAGGGGGCCTGCGGGCATAATCTTATAACCTTCCTAAACTAATAAACCATAAACGTTCTCTACCTCTAAATTGTATGATGACTGGAGCCTATGTACAATAAGATTTTTATAAATTCGCTTAATTTGGCCAGGGAGATAAAATTATACCTGTTCGAAGTCGTTTATTTGAATATGTCTACATGGGTGCCGGAGACATTATAGGTAGATTGCTCATTATAGGGAACGCTGGGCAATGTCCAGCGGTAGAGCCATTTGGAAGCTTTGGATGGAAGGTTGATACAGCCATGACTGCGAGCTTTTCCGAAGTCGTTATGCCAGTAAGTGCCGTGGAAAGCTATCCCGCTTTCGGTGATGTAAATTATCCAGGGAACGCCAGGCAGGTCATAGCCATTATAAGCCAGGTTGCCGGCAGCCATATGCCGGGAAGGGCGTTTGTAATTTGTAATGTGATGCCCCGGAGGAGTGAAATATTTTCCTGTGCTGAAATCTGCTCCTGTTGCGGCTTTGACCATGTAAACCGGATTGTTGTATTCAAATGCGATCACTGTTTGAGTCTTGTTATGAACCTCGATACGTTTAAAGATAGCGGGAACATCTGGAGAAATGAGGCTTAATTCGCTTTCAGGGATAACCCGCAGGTGCGTGGCAGGGACGTAATAATCGAGGTCCCATTTGTCTTCCAGGATATGGTAATAAGGAATGCCGTCTGGCCCGTTTACAAGCCCCTTGATCCAGTGAGTGGTCTCGTAATAAAAGCGGTAGGCAACATGGTATCGTTCGCCTGGTGTCCAGAGGGCATCTGTGTAGGGAACGGTGACTTCTGCCAACAACCCTCCAACAGGGATGTCAGAGATTACAGGATTCGGGTCTGTTCGGACTGGTTGGACACCCCCTGAGTGGGCGTATCCTCCTGTGCCATCTTTATACCAGATCCGGTTGTGTTCTGGTTCACCTTGTCCTAATACCACATTGCTAATAGGGAAGACAGTGTCTTTCCAGTGGATCCGGATTTTTTCACTGTCAAAGGTAGGCTCTTTGTAAGTGTAGATCCTTTCGTAAATCACTCTTCCTTGCTGGCCTGAGTAGATGTTCAATACCGGGTTCAATTGGCGGCCGACAAGGCTGACAACGCCCAACCCACTTAGATTTAAGAAGTCTTTCCTGGTAAATTTCTGGTTCATAATTAATAGTGTATGTTAACCAGTGTCCCCACACTGCCAAAATTGAAGGCCCATTCGGCGTCATCATTACGCATATTTACGCATCCGTGGCTCATGGGGTAACCAAAATTATTATGCCAATACGTTCCGTGAATGCCATAGGAACCGTAGAAATACATTGTCCATTGCACGCCGGGGAGATAATAACCGGGGCCGGTCATTAATGTTGAGGTGTATTTGACGTAGACCCGGAATCGTCCAGTAACGGTTGGTGTGCCGGGAAGGCCGGTGGAAACAATGAAGGTCTTGATCAATTTGTCGCCATCATAGGCGTACATGCGCTGTGTAGATAGATTGATATCGTACCAACGTTCATCCGGATAAACGCCAGATGGCAGGACTGATTTAATATATGATGGATACGTTTTAGGGACCGCAGTTGGTTTAGGTGTCGGAGTGATGGTTGGTGTGGGTGTATTGGTCGGCGTGGGTGTAGGGGTCGGTGTATTGGTCGGCGTGGGAGTAAATGTGACCTTGCGGACATTCTCCTGCGCAGACAGTGTTGTTTGGGCAGTGGCCTGGAAGTTAGGCAGGGCAAAAGAGAAATCCGGCGTCCAAAGCCAGATCAGCAAGACGCCGATCAGGATCACCGCGATCGTGGACCAGGATAGAATGGCCGGTTTATTAGAAGTCAGGGCTTCCTTGGCAATTGATATTGGCAGCTTAACGCGTTTTGGGGTCTGGCCAGGATTTGTTTTCCTGAAACGCTGAATGGCCCAATGCATGCCCTTTTTAGCCTGGATACTGGCAGGGTTTATCTCCAGCGCTTTCTTTAGATAAGAAATACTGGCTTCAGGCGAAGATACAGATGCCAGATATAACCATGGTTCTTCAAAATCAGGTGCCAGCTTGACAGCTTTTAACGCCAGGCGCCGCGCCCGTTGAAGTTCGCCTCTATTTAGGGCGTCCTTTGCTTTATTTAATGCTTCGAAAGCAGCTTCTGGCAGTCTTTGGGGCATAATTATTCCGGTGAAATTACTTCTCGGTTCAAGAAACACATGATTCCAGCCGTGATGCCGCGGGCGACGAGTTCTGGATTTTGAGTTAACAGTTCCCGGTCCTGATTCATATATCCAGTTTCAATGATCACAGCAGGTGTATTCGGGTCAACCTCACCAAAAGCATGATAACTGGTCATGTCATCAGTGATGCGGTGGTCATACCTCAAGCCGGTCGCTTCAGCATAGCGGTTTTTAAGACAGGCCATCAGGCGGGCCGCTTGCTCTGGCCGCTTGTTATCTGCTGCTTCGGCAATTTTGAAACCGGTCCCTAATTCTGGTATATATTCACACGTATCGGCATGAATCGAGACCAGGGCATTGCTCTGATATCCGTCCAGGTGGGTATCAAATTCTTTTAACATGTCAACCCGGACGCCTTCTGCTTCCAGGTATTGGCGGGTGAGGTCAGCAATTGTGTAATTTATATCCACTTCTTTGAAACCGCCCAGGCTTTCGGAGCAGACAGCCCCAACATCATCGCCATGGCCCCAGTGGCCAACCACCAATCCAACATGCAGGCTTAATTGGGGAGTTGCCGCATTGGCACTCTCCCCGCTGCCAGGTTGAGATTGGAAGGGGGATGAACTTAACCCGATGCCCGTGGCGGGCAGAGCGGTAAATAATGTAGCGGAGAGGATGGCAGCCAGCAAAACGTTGAGTATACCTCTGGTGGTTTTACTCACCATTCCGTTGGCCGACTGCCTACCATGAGGATCAGTTTGTGTTTTCATTCCGTTATAATACTGGTAAAAGGCATTCTGGAACCCAGTTTAATTCTACCGTACTTTACGTATAGAAACAGTAAATTGTGACTGTCAGAATACCCTTAACAGGCCAATTGTGGGCTTAAAATAGAGCAAAATCGATCTTTTTGCCATTTTTAAGTCGATTTTTACTCTAGAAGGACCCATATTCCATTTATTTGATACTACCCTTAGGTGCAAGATTATGACCAAAAAACTAACTTCCGAGGAAGGTCAGCTTCTTCTCAAAACAGCACGTCAGGCGATTGATAGTCACCTGCGTGGAAAAGTTGATCCTCCTCTAAATATGGACGAGTATACATCCAATTTAGCGGAAAGAGGGGCAAGTTTTGTCACTTTGACTATGAATGGGGACTTGCGGGGATGTATTGGGTCAATTGAAGCAACCCAACCGCTGATCAAAGATGTTCAGGACAGGGCAATTGGAGCGGCATTCCATGATCCCCGTTTCCCAGGACTTAAACTGGAGGAGTTACCGGATATTCAGATCGAAGTCTCCCGCTTAACCAGTCCAGAAAGATTAGACTATTCCACATCGGAAGATCTGGTGAAAAAGTTAAGACCAGGGATCGATGGAGTGATCTTGAGGAAGAAATTCAGGAGAGCTACTTTTCTTCCCCAGGTCTGGGAGCAGCTTCCAGATCCAGAACAATTTTTGGGGAGGCTTTGCGTGAAAATGGGACTTGATCCAGAGGCGTGGTTTAATCAGCATCTGGATGTGGAAATTTACCAGGCAGAAAAATTCCTGGAGAGGGATTAATCAAGTTTAATTTGGATTTTTTCTAGATCAGTAAGGGTTAGTGTATCCTTGCCCGGTCGAATAATTGTTGTTTGTCTTTTATCCCGTCGAATTTCCATACCTCTATATCTAAGCTTGACAGGCCAGGGGAAGGGGTTTTTTCCTTCTATGGAGAGAACCTCATTTTGAAGGATCTCTATCCCTAATACTTGAAGAAAGAACCTTATTGGAAATAGAGATTCAAGGCTATCTTTTAACCCGAGTCCCTGACCTGTACTGATTTCATAACTGGGATAGGTGCTGCCTGATCGTCCAAGAGCAGGAATAATCACATCCATCCATCGTTCGATCATCTTGGCTGCTGTATCCATCTTTCCAAGTTTCAGTAAAGCCTGCCCCAAAAGCAAATTCCAGAATAAATCCATCGTTGCTTCTTTAGAACCAGGTTGAGAACTAAATCCATATGGGGACCAGTAACGGTTTGGATCCAGGAGTACGTTCTCAAAAATTTCACGGGTTTGATGATCAGGTAGAATCCCTGCCCAAAGTGGTAGTGTCATGGTGATATCTTCGCTAAAAGTTGAAGGAGCCACCAGGTTGATTTGACCTTTCAGTCCTCTGTCTTTTAGAAGGCAATAATCAAGATTTGAAAAAATACTCTCAGAGAAGATCCAATTAATCCCATCATGGCTGGAAGAATTTGGAGAGTGAAGTTCTTCTATCCGGTAATTTCCAAGAAAATCCAGTCCGTGGCAAATGATCCTGAATTCCCTCCGGGGATGATCTGCTGCTGAACCGAGATGCATGACAGCGATCCGGGCAGGCTGAGGAAATATTTTTCGGAGGATATTTAAACCCGGCTGCAAGTTTTTGAATATATCGAACCCGACAACTGCTTCATGACTGTGGCTGTCACGATTCTGAAATTTACTATTTTTCGAATCCCAAGAACTCTGAAGGAAATTCAGGAGGTTTTTTTTCCTGAGATTGACATTATGTTCCGAAATTTCTCCGGCTAAGAGGAGTAGATCTTCGATCTTGCAGAGATCATTATAAATTAGAGCACCCAATCCCGGTGATTCCAGGTAAGGGGAGGGGAAAAAACGGTTTTTTGATCCCTTGTCGGCCGCAGTTCTAGATCCTGCCAGATCTAATATCTGGGGGTGAAGAAGTTCAGGAATGCCGTCGCTGTCCTTATCCATTTGTGGTGAGAACCAGTCCGCTAACCATCCTGCAGTTCTTTCAAGATAACTTGGCCAGTTGTCAATGGAAAACCCCATTCGATGGACCTGCCATAACAGTTCCCCAGCCAGGATGGGAGGGGTTTGATCATGGTAGGTATCCTTTTTTGGTGGGTCAGGCTGTCCAGGTTGATTGAAGACCAGATCCAGGATGTTCTTTACTGAGTCGGAGCCCTGACTATCGAGTGATTGAAGCAGCATTAAGGCCTGGGTGGGAGATAGGTCCCCACCGCCGAGGGATTCGAGTTTTTTTCTGGAAGCTATTTGGTGGTATCTCCATAGGCTTTGTTTTTGGGAATGTGCCAATACGAAATCCCAATCCGGATCTCCGGTTGTGATCTCTACCTGGCTCTGAAGGGCAACTTTCCGGCGCGAGATCTCTCCCGACCAATCTAGCTGAAGGACATTTGTGAATACCTCCAGAGCAGATTGGTGTGTATCTGATCTAATGCAAAACCATTGGATTCTTTCCTCGTTATCAGGAGCTATCGAGAGCTTGTTCTGCAGATATGGAAAGGGTCCTTCCTGTAAAATTGGATTGCCAGCTAGAAACAGGATCAAATATTGATCACCAAGGCATCCGGTTAAAACAGGACGGCCCCCTATTTCCTCATGGGCGATCAGGTTTCCAGCCCCTTGAAATTGTAGTAAACAAACCAAGTCCAGGAAAACAACTTTTTCTTGGTCAGAATGGTTAGCAACCCAGCTTTCCCCACATATCACTGCGGAATCTGGGGACCAATATATTGACCTGACTTCCAATTCTTTAATTGGTTGGTAGACAAATTCAATCCAATCCCAAGAAAAACTATTAATAAGGGGGGTGGGGTCGTTGTTGAGGGGATCGACCTCGGTAAGAGTGGGTTCATAGATACGGGGATATATGCGGAAGTTTATTCCTGGGAAATCCTGCAGAAGTTCCACTACCGGGGCTGGAAAAGTATCTTTAGATTGACGCAAAACCCAGCCCTGATTGGACTGCTGGTGTTCTGAAGAGAAACGTTGTTCGCCTCCCAGGAGAAATCTATCCGGGAGAGGTTTGTTCCAGGTTCTGGCGTTCATATAATCTATTCTAAAGGCAGGCTGGAAACCAGTCAATCATCTTCTCAAAAACTGTTATTCTGGACTGAGATCTCCCTGCAGGAAGGGGTTGGAAACCCTAATTTATGCTAGAATACCTCCAGAACGAGGAGAGTAGATTACGGGCAGTCAAAAATTGGCCGAACATTATGAATGACTCAGAAAAACCCCAGGATCCAAAAGATCGCTTAAATAACCCGCAGGACAGACCAGAAAACGCTGAAGGACATCCCAAACCGGATGTTTTTGACTTATCTGCAGATAAATCCCAAGAAAAAGGTCAGCAAACCGGGAAAGAAAACTCCCTGGAAAGGGCGATTGGTTCTGCCCGAAGAAGACCCGTTTCTTATCAGCGAACCCAAGCTCACTTGCCAGGGGAATTCCAACAAGGGGAAGAAAAACAAGAAGGATCAGCAGAGAAACCTGCCCAGCAGAAGCGGTCTCCACTGGATGAAACCCCACCACCTTCTTTGGGGTCAACACCTTTTACGCCACCTCCTGCTTTAGATGAACGTGGAATGCCCTTGCCGCGGAGGATAGATGAACCGCCATCACCCGGCAGGACTTCTCCCTCGTCAACAAATAGATCAAGATCCAATACTATCCCTGTTCAACCCCAGTCTAAGTTCGTGAGGTGGTGGAAGACGAAAGGGCCAGGGGGTCTATCGAGAGGACAGGGTTGGGGATGTGCCCTGCGCATGTTGGTAATTGGCTTGGTCATTGGCATAGTCATGGCGATCATTGGGGGCTCCCTTGCAGTTTATTATTACAACCGGATTGCTTCTACATTGCCTGAAGTGCAGGATCTGCGAGAACAGGCTGCGCAATTTGAGACGACCCGCATTTTAGATCGGGAAGGAAATATCCTATATGAGCTTGTTGATCCCAACGCGGGTAAAAGGACTTATGTTCCCCTGGATGAGATCTCTCCCTTCCTGGTTGCAGCTACTATAGCTACAGAAGATTCGAATTTCTACAGCCATCCCGGATATGATGTGATGGCAATAGCCCGGTCGTTTTATTACAACCTGATCAGCGACCAAATAGTATCGGGTGCTTCCACCATTACTCAACAGCTGACGAAATTACTTGTTCTCGCACCGGAAGAACAGGTCAGCCGCACTTACACCCGAAAATTAAGGGAAGCTATCCTGGCAGCTGAGATCACTCGCCAATACAGCAAAGATGAGATCCTTGAGCTCTACCTGAACGAGATCAATTTTGGCAATTTGGCTTACGGTGTAGAGGCAGCTGCTCAAACCTATTTCAATACCTCTGCAATAAACCTCACTCTCGGCCAGGCATCATTCCTGGCTGGACTGCCGCAGCTTCCTGCTGTTTATGATGTTTACACCAATCGTGATGTGACATTAAGACGGCATGAAAGTGTACTGGTGTTAATGTACCAGACCAGCCTGGAACAGGGCTGCATCTATGTCAGCAACAATCAGCAGCCTATTTGTGTTGGACCGGGAGAAGCTGTTTCTGGGGCAGATGAGATTAAAAATTATGATTTCCAGCCACCTACCTGGGAAATGCATCATCCTCATTGGGTCTATTTCATCACTTCCATCCTGGAAAAAACTTATGATCCGCAGACTATCTATCGGTCAGGATTTACTGTATATACAACCCTGGATCCGGTACTTCAGGAATATGCCCAGTCTGTTGTTGCAGAACAGGTGAGTTTGCTGGAATCAAAACATGTTACCAACGGAGCTCTGATTGCCATACAACCTTCCACAGGTGAGATCCTGGCGATGGTTGGTTCGGCGGATTTTGATAACAAGGATATCCAGGGTGAGATCAATATGTCCGTGAGCCCACGTCAGCCTGGATCTTCAATTAAACCGCTCACTTACTTAGCAGCTTTTGAAAAAGGTTGGACACCGGCAACACTGATCTGGGATGTGCGTTCGGAATTTCCTCCATCCGGAGATCCCAACGATCCTCGTGATCCTTATGAACCCGTAAACTATGATGAAAAATTCCATGGTCCGGTCACTGTCCGTACAGCTCTGGCCAATTCATATAATATCCCTGCTGTAAAAACACTTGATTTTGTAGGGATATATGATGATCCGGACACGGAAAAGGAAGAAGGATTGATTCCCTTTGCCCAGCGTCTGGGAATATCAACTTTGAACAGGAATGACTATGGGCTTGCTCTGACTTTAGGGGGGGGAGATGTGACTTTACTGGACCTGACCGGCGCCTATGCAACTTTTGCAAATGGAGGTAGGCAGGTTCCCCCAGTGGCTATCACCCGGATTGAGGATTATCAAGGAAATTTGATCTATGAATACCAGCAGCCAGCTGGCGAACAGGTTATTCGGGCTGAACATGCTTTCCTGATGTCATCGATCCTTTCGGATACCAACGCCCGCATCCCGGGTTTTGGCACCAGCCCGGTGATAAACCTGCCATTCAAGGCAGCAGCTAAGACTGGTACAACCAATGATTTTCGTGATAATTGGACCCTGGGTTATACGCCAGATCTGGCGGTTGGTGTTTGGGTTGGCAATGCAGATTACACACCCATGCAGGATACGACCGGATTAAGCGGCGCAGCGCCGATCTGGGCTGAGGTAATGCAGCAGGGAATCCAACAATTAACGGGGGGTAACCCCACCGGATTTTCAAAGCCAGCAGGGATTATAGAACGAGTGATCTGCTCAGTTTCAGGAACTGAACCATCCAAGTATTGCCCCAGCCAGCGCAGTGAGTACTTTGCAGCTGACCAACCACCACAGCCCAGCGATCAAGATCTATGGGAAGAAGTGGTTGTAGACACCTGGACAAATAAATTGTGGACGTCTGAATGCACGGATTATCATACCGAAAAATTGGGTATTCATGTGGATGACCCCTGGGCGAAAAAATGGCTAAAAAATGATAAAGCGGGTAAAGCATGGGCCAAAAGTATGGGATTGACCAAGAAACCCTATATTATCGATGAAACAAAGCTCTGCAGTGCCTCTGATTCGAGGCCTCTGCTGGATTTTGGCTCTCCAAGAAACGAGGATATCCTTATCCTCAGCCCGGTAGATATCTTTGCCAGGGTAGATGCTACAAGCTCATTTAAGGATGCAAAAATCCAATATGGACCAGGAACAGATCCGGTTCAGTGGAAAGTGCTCCAGGAAATCAGTGAATCCATTACAACAATAACTGAGATCATGACCTGGGATATCAGTGACCTGCCCAGTGGGTGGGTGACTTTGAGATTGTATATGACCGGCTTGAATGATGGATATGCTGAGAAGAGAATTCAGATCAATATTCAGGTACCAACACCAACACCTACTCCAACATTATCACCAACGCCGACTGCGACCTTAACACCCACGATCACATTAACGCCGACCGAGAGCACAACGCCTACACCGACGTCAACGGCAACACCCACGCCCACGCCGTCGCTAACACCGTGAGCTAATTAATAGAAAAAAAGCCTGGACATTCATTTCCAGGCTTTTTTGATCTAGTGTCCAAGAGGTTTGAAAATTGTGTGATCTGTCGCTCCCATGGAACAAACGAATACTTAGCACTTGCAGTGTACTCAAATACTAAGCTCTGGGAGAGTGACAACTCTTCCCATGATGATGCTCATGCGAGTTGGCACACAGGTGGAGCTTTCCTTGAATATATAGGTAAATACGATCAGATCAATGGGAGCTGTGGCGAATCAGATTGGAATGGATCCAGATCGAGCCTATCCAGGATGTCTAGTCCACTGAGTTCAGACAAACGCCGAATATGACGGAATTTTACTAATCCCCATTCCTGCTCGATGATGTTAGCTAAAGGAGGATTTTGCTGCAGTTTGTAATGGATCAAGCCTGCCCGGCTGCCAGGTAAGATGATCCAGCGTTTTTCAGCACTGTTTTCTTGCTCTTCCAGCAGTCTTCCCAATAAACCTGATGCGGAAATGAAAAAACTGCATTCTGGTGAGCCATTCTTGATCCATTGAATATGAATTACCCTGCCTGGAGCAGATTTTTGGTTGATCGTATAACCCAGTTTTTCCCCAATTTGGTTCAATACAACCTCGATTTCAGCCAGATCCTGCACTCGCTGACCAGGATCTTCGTTAGGATTTAATTGCCAGCTGGAATTCAACCCGGGGATTAATTGAGCATAGGATTTCAAACAAGCCTTTATCAATCCTTCTCGCGGTGTGAGATGAGCTGGGAACTCATGATAAATTTTCTGGAAGAGCTCTTGTTCAGGAATGGGTTTGTCAGTTTTGACCAATAATTCAACGATCTTTTTTTCTACCAGATCTGCCTGGGGAGATGAGGAAGGCTTAAGTTCCTGATGCCACCAATTTTCCGAGGCCGGGAAATGAAGAAAACCCTGACGATAGGAGATATTATCTTCAAAATCCTTCAGTAATTTGGGAAAAAATAGGTCAGGGTCCTTAGCATTCCCTGGAAAATCCTTTTCTACCAACCTGTAAATGCTTGCAGCATAGATCGATAAGGTATGTTTCGGTTCGCCAGCTTCCCGAAGCAAATCATAGCCGGCAGTTCGGATGATTTCCCTGGGATCAGCGGCGGATTTGAGGTCAAAGATCCCCTTTTGCGAGATCCAGTCAGTTTCTCCCAGGAGAAGGTCTGGATCCAGGGTTATGCTATCAAGTTTAAATCCAGCACTGGATGCGGCACTGACAGATGCCAGGAGGGATTTTGATTCGATATCTGGCATCAATCCGAAACAAGGAATACCAGAAGGCAGGATTTCATGTATATCGGATAAGGTTATTTCTATGGCCTTGGTCATCCACGGCCAATCAAAATTCTTGATGCTGAGAATACTCCGAAGTGGGGCGGCAACTTCCTGTCCCCATAACCAACCGGTCCACAATGCAGATAGAGCCCAGAAGGAAGGCGTTGGCTTCGGAAAAACCATTACGATTGATTCCAGTTGAACGTCATTCAGCTGGGGAATTAATTCCCTGATCCGTCCTGGGAATAGGCAGATACCGCCGCTTAAAGGAGGCATATCGGGCCAAGTTGTTACTGGCAGCGGATCTTCTTCCCCGCACCAGATGTCCAACGCTTCTTCTAGTGCGAACCAGGCATTTTCTTCCACATAAAAATCATCTGTATCATCTGCATCAGGCTGCAGATCAAGGGGCTGGCTGCAGCGATAGAAGGCATGCAGAAGGAGGGTTTCGAGGAGAATGATTTCTTCTTCCGGCAGGTTAGAACCGGTCAGTTTGTTCAATATGGTGAATAGGGCGTAAACAGAACGCGGGGGATAGGAACCCAGGGCATTTTCTACTTGAATATGGATCGGGTCATCTGGTGCAACTACCCGGGTTAAAGCCCGGGCATGGGTAGGGCTGTTCTTCTGGAAACTCAAAGCCTTCTGGATATCATCGGCGGAAACATTACCTTCTGTATCTTCCCCACAATGACTGCATCGGCAAGTTTTTTGAATTGGTTGCTCAGTGGACCTGGACCATGTAAAGGAACTGGCAGAGGTTTTCCCGCCGCATTGAGGACAATCTGTTTCGTATAGGGATAAAATCAAGGGCTGTAAACGCTCTTTTCCTTTATAACTTGAGGCCAATATGGCCAGTGCGCTGCTTAAATCTTCTCTGGAGGGAGGTTTAGCAAGGGATTCTATTAAAAATCGCAAGATCGGATTATGCACTGGGGTCAGGATTTGAAATCCACTCCTGGCGGCCTCCAATATAACCTGAGGAGATCCGCCAAATGGGCAGAGAACAATACCTGTTGTCGTAGGGAGTCGTTTTAACCAGGTGCTGACAACCTGGGGCCGATAAGCTGGCAGGCAGGTCTGAAGGGGGGAGATAGTTTTTGGTGGTTCACCACAAATAAAAGGCTTGTTGTTCATTTGCTGCTCCCGGTGGTGAAAATAACCCTTCTTTCACGAAGGGTTTTTAGGGAGATAAATAGAAGTTTAGAAATCAGCTTGATAGAACTGTATGTAGTAGAGCGAGGTTAGGTGCCACCATTTTATGGATTGGAAAACCGGCAATTATAACTATTTCCTGACCGGCTTCTACCGGTGTACCTTCGATGACTGCTGCATCTACATGAGAGATCATTTCTTCGATGGATTCTGCATGTGGGATCAGGTATGGGGTGGTCCCCCACAACATGGACAGATACTGGTATGTGCGCTGATCTGGTGTAAATGCCAGGATCGGTACGTTCGGCCGGGCTTTGGACATCAATCGGGCTGTCCGTCCGCTGCGGGTGAAGACAGCAATAGCTGCCACGGCCCGATCTTGAGCTAATTCGCGGGCTGCCCTTGTGATATATACTGCATCATCATGGCTGGAATCATCTGTAATGTCGAGGCTGAGGCGACCCCACTCATCGCTATGTTCTTCACTCTGACTGATGATGGAAGCCATCATTTCAACAGTCTTCACCGGGAATTCACCGATAGCAGTTTCTCCTGAAAGCATCACCGCGTCACTACCATCAAGCACAGCGTTAGCGACATCTGAAGCTTCAGCCCGGGTGGGGCGGGGACTGCTGATCATTGAATCCAGCATCTGGGTCGCGATGATCACAAAGCTGAGGTGTTTGTTTGCTGAGGCAACGATCTGTTTTTGGATGATGGGGACAGATTCTGGCGGCATTTCAATGCCCAGGTCACCCCGGGCAACCATCACACCATCCGCCGCATGAATGATCTCGTGCATATTTTTTATTGCATCAGGATGTTCTAGCTTGGCGATAATCGGAATCCCGGACCTTTCGGGGTTGATTGCCTGGATTGCATCTTTGAGTTGGCTGATGTCATCAGCAGTACGCACAAAAGATAAGGCAATAACGTCAATATCCTGACCTAAACCAAATTCCAGGTCTTTCAAGTCTTTTTCAGTTAAAGCCGGGATTTTCAGGTTTGCTCCCGGGAGATTGATGCCCTTATGGGCTTTCAAGGGTCCGCCCTGGATCACCTCAGTGATGACTTCCTGGCCTTTGATTGCTTTTACAAGCAGCTCAAGCTGTCCATCATCTAGCAGAATTCGTCCATCAACATGCACGCTCTGGGGTAGTTCTGAGAAGTTAGCCTGAACGATATCAGCGGTTCCAAGTACCTCTTCTGTTGTTAAGATTATTTGGTTTCCCTCGATCAGCTCTACGGGTCCATTCGCCATCTCACCGGTACGGATCTTGGGGCCAGAAAGGTCCTGAAGGATAGTTACGGTTCGGTTTAATTCCCTGGTGCACTCCCGCAGGTTTTGGATCACCTGAGCATGTTCCCGGTGAGTGCCATGCGAGAAATTGATCCGGGCGACGTCCATACCAGCCTTGAGCAGGTTTTTGATAGTTTTTTTATCCTGGCTGGCAGGACCGAGGGTGGCAATGATCTTCGCCCGGCGTTCCATAAAATCCTCTTGTTCTTATTTCGGAAACAATCTAAATATAGTGCAATTCCTGAGCTTGTTCTGTTAACTCTTCCCTAAAATCGGGGTGGGCGATATTGATCAGTGCCTGAGCTCGTTCCCGGATGGTTTTTCCGTACAGGCTCGCCACACCGAATTCTGTAACAATATAATGAACGTGGTTGCGGGTGGTGATCACCCCAGCCCCGGTTTTTAGTGTTGTCACGATCCGGCTAAAATCTTTTGCTTTGCTGGGAAGGGCGATGATCGGTACACCTCCCTTGGATCGCGAAGCGCCGTATATGAAATCCAACTGTCCGCCAACACCGCTGTAAAGCTTGGTACCGATGCTGTCTGCACATATCTGGCCTGTGAGGTCGACTTCAATAGCTGAGTTTATGGCAACCATGCGGTGGTTCTGGGAAATGATAAAGGGGTCATTGACGTATTCCGTGCGCAGGAACTCGATCAAAGGGTTGTTATGGACCCACTCATACAGCCGTTTTGTGCCCAGAATAAAACCGGCGATGATCTTGCCTGGGTGGATAGTTTTTTTCGCGTTAGTGATCACGCCGGCTTCCACTAGATCGATCACACCATCCGAGAACAGCTCTGTGTGAATGCCCAGATCCTTCTTATCATACAGGTGTTTGAGGACTGCGTCTGGCACAGCGCCAATTCCCATTTGCATAGTAGCCTCATCGGGAATCAAATCAGCGATGAATTTGGCGATTTTCTCCACTTTTTCAGAGGGTTTTCCTTCTCCCATAGCTAATTCCGGGAGTTCATAATCAACGGGAACGATGTAATCGATGTCGTTGACATGAATGAAGGTATCTCCCAGGGTGCGGGGCATTTTTTCATTTACTTCGGCGATGATGATCTCGGCGGATTCCGCAGGACTTTTGCTGAGGCCGACTTCCACGCCAAAGCTGCAGTAACCGTGAGCATCTGGCA
>CAZOUN010000066.1:0-6286 GCA_964582965.1 uncultured Anaerolineales bacterium
TGGGAATGGATCAGGGTGATTTAAAAATTATTCTCAAGTATCCAGAAGCTCTTTGACCCGCCCGACGTGACCATCTACTAGGCGGACCTTGATGCCGTGCGGATGGGTTGGGGAATTAGTTAAAATCTCTTTAACCCTGCCATCAGTTAATTTGCCTGTTCGCTGATCCTTTTTAAGCACAATCCGGACCTTGCTTCCAATATTAATGTGGACCCGTTTTATTTCAACCATGGACTTCTAAATTCCTGTATTGCTGGACTTCAAACCGGTGATAATTCACGCGCCTCGCTGTTTTGAACCGATCCTCCCTGGAAAGATCAATGGCGAAAATGGACCAGAATGCGGCCAAAATTCTTATCATCTTTTTCAACCCGGTGATAGAGAGATCTAATCTCTTTTTGATTCAGAAATCTCAGTACGCGTTTCTTTAATTGACCGCTCCCCTTGCCGGGAATAATCTCCACCAGCTTGATCCGTTTGTCTACAGCTTCCTTGATAACCTCATCTAAAGCGGCCTCAATTTTATCTCCACGATTATATATTTCGTGCAGGTCCAGAGTTATCTTTCCCATTTGTCCTTCTGTTGGGAATCCAAATATAACTGTTCGACTTTTGTTCTGGCCCAGGGTGTCCTGCGCAGGAACTTCAGGCTCGACTTTAGAGAAGGATCGTGGGTAAAACAACGTATTTTGATCCGGTTCCCTAACTCGCTCCAACCGTATTCTTCAACAAGGTTGGTGACGATTTTCTCCAGCGTTATCCCGTGCAAGGGGTTTTTCGGTTGGGTCTTACTCATAGAATTGATTATATCCTTTTAAGAATTCAAATTGCGATCACTGGATCGTCAAAAGTGTGTATAAGGTTGTTGTTAAACAAAAGAACCACTCAAATGGAGTGGTTCTTTTTAGCTGGCGGGGACGACCGGATTCGAACCGGCGATCTCGGCCTTGACAGGGCCGCATGTTAACCGCTACACCACGCCCCCAGCGAAATCCAATTTTATCATATTCAGTATTCAAGTCAAGATTATTAAAAAACTGGTTGACGCTTCGCATCTTGACCAAAGACCGGTGGATGCTCTGCATCCTGACGGGAATGTCAATTATTTATCCGATTCCTTTATTATCTAGAATTCTCCAACGTCTCCAACCCGGAAGAATTCCATTATTAGCATACCGACTAAGGTGGTGACCATCAGGATTGTACTCAAAGCCATGGCCTGACCGTAATTCAAGGCACCTGGGCGGGATAGTAAACGGTAGATTACAACAGGTACAGTTGGATATTCAGGACGTGTGATCAATGAACTGGCTCCAAATTCCCCAATCGAGATCGTAAATGCAAAAGTAGCCGCTACCAGCAGTGCTCTGCCGATGAGCGGAAAATCGATCTCACGGGTGATCCGTTGGGGAGAAGCCCCAAGGACTGCCGCCGCCTGTCTTAATTTTGGTTGAATGCTGGCCAATGCAGGAGTCAGGCTGCGGACTACAAAAGGAAAAGCTACCAGTGTGTGGGCAATTGGTACCAGAAATGGAGAGGTTCGCAGATCCACGGGTGGCGTATCCAACGCTACCAGGAAACCCAGGCCCAGGGTCACAGCCGATGTACCCAGAGGTAGCATTAATAATGGGTCCAGGATCTTGTCCATTAGGGTGAGGTTCTTCTTAGCCAAAGCCCAGGCTGCTGGCAATCCCAGAACAAGGGCCAATATTACGGTGATCAGTCCGTATCCCAGCGAAACTCCCAGCGCTGTGGAGGGGGGTACGTAAAAAAGAGATTCGCGTGGATTTTCCCCAAGAGCTTTATAAAATGCCAGCGTCAGGGAGGATCCCGGGTCCGATCCGCTGAGTGATTTTAACCCAAGGGATGCCAATGGACTGATCATGAACAATAGCAAAAAGACGATCATGATTCCGGCCAGGATCCTGCTCCGCGGGGATTTCAACGGTCGCTGGCTTTTCACCCGGGAGGACAATTCAACAGGTTGATTGATGCGGCCAGTCAGGCGGGTATATAAA
This sequence comes from uncultured Anaerolineales bacterium, assembly GCA_964582965.1. Taxonomy (GTDB): domain Bacteria; phylum Chloroflexota; class Anaerolineae; order Anaerolineales; family UBA11858; genus B10-G9. Next base: position 2,019 of record CAZOUN010000066.1, read on the forward strand.
ATAGTCAATATTAGAGTGAAACCAATCTGCAAAAGCGACAGAGTGGCAGCCATGGGAAGGTTGAACAAACTGATGGTCTGATAATATATCTCCACCTCCAGAGTCGCAAACAGAGGACCACCCAGAACTAGTACAACGCCAAATGACGTGAAATCAAAAATGAAGACTAGTAAAGATGAGGCTGCAATGGCTGGCAGCAGCAAAGGCAGTGTGATCTCTCGCAAAGTTTTCCAGCGGTTGGCTCCCAGCACCCGGGCTGCTTGTTCCAAGCGTGGATCCAGACGGCTCCAGTAATCACCGACTACCCGCAAAACGATTGTGGTGTTGTAAAAGACATGAGCTGTCAGGATAGCTGCGAAGCTGTTCACAAACTGAATTGGCGGAATTTCCAGGTGGAGAATTCGCATCAGGACTTCATTGATCCAACCATTTGGTCCTAAGAGCGCATAAAACCCGGCTGCTACAACCAGAGTGGGCATAACAAAAGGAACACCTGTCAATGCTCTGAGTATTTTTTTTCCTCTAAATTGGAATTTGCCGAATAAATAAGCGCCAGGCAGGCCGACTACCAGGGTCAGAATCGTGGATAAGAATGCCTGTTTGAAAGTGAATCCCACTACGCTGGATATTGTGGACGAGTTAAGAACTTCCCATAACCCCGCCAGAAAACCACCTTCGATCCGGGCAAAACTTAGCTGTGTGATCCTTGCGAGTGGAAAGAAGAAGAATAATCCCAGGAATATTAAAGGAAGCGTCCAAAGTAAAAGATTGGTGGACTTAAGTAGACGGGTGGGGGTTTTCATTGATTTTTTGTAACGATATGGTTTCCTCTGAAGTAAGCCGTACCGTCGTTGTTATAGTCGTTTATCTTAAAACAGCCTCAGTCCAATCGTTGATCCATTTTTCACGGTTTTTTGCGATCAGTTCAGGACTGATGTTAGCGGTGATATCCGGAACCTCGAGATATTTTTGGAAGGTCTCCTCGAGAACAGCATTATTATTGACCGGAAAAACATACATATTCAGGGGGATATCCTCTTGATAAGCAGGTGAAAGCATGTAATCGATCCATTTTTCTGCGAGATCCCGATTGGGTGTACCGTTCAAAATGCCCACGAACTCGATCTGCCGAAAGCAGGTACCCTTTGAGGTAACAGCAGCCGTAGGGGCATCATCGAGCGCTTCTTCTGCAAAGAGCACTTCGAACGGAGGACTGGAACTATAGGAGACCACAATCGGATCCGTCCCCCCAGCCTGGCTGAATGAGCTGTAATATGCGGTTTCCCAATCATTGACGATATTCACCCCGTTTGCCACAAGATCTTCCCAGTATTCCAAATAGCCATCCTCCCCAAAATAACCTACTGTGGTCATCAGAAAAGCCAACCCAGGAGAGGAAGTAGCTGGGTTCTGCACGGTCAGCAAGCCTTCATAATCCGGATGGATCAGGTCCTCAAGCGAATCGGGGGCTGGCAGGTCATTCTCGGAAAAATATGACTTCTGATAATTGAGGCAAACGTCGCCAAAATTTACTGGTAGGGCACGATAGCTCTGATCAAGAATGAAGATCGGGTTGATATCCTGCAGGACAGGGGATTGATAGACCTCAAAAATATCCTCTTCCAAAGCACGGCTCAGGAATGTGTTATCCACTCCGTAAAATACATCAGCCAGCGGGTTTTCTTTAGAGAGGGCTGCTTTATTAACAGCTGTTCCAGTATCTCCTACTTCAAGGAATTTGACGTTCACATTATTTTTCGTTTCAAAAAAAGTCACTACTGACTCAGATACCGCAAAGGAGTCATGGGTCATAACAGTCAGGACTCTTGGTCCTTCCGGAGTTGATTTGCAAGCTGCCATCAGAAAGATCAGTCCCATCAACAATATTCCTTTTCTTTTCATTTTAAATATCCTCCTGCGGGGTAACACGGGTATGGACCACAACCAGCAAGCCGCTTTCCAGATGAACTGAGCCTCTTTTTCCAGAAAGTAGATTACTGATTCCCCGGGAATACCCAAATTCCAGTGGCTCATTTTTAAGGGCAAATTTAAGACCTCTGGTGCTGACAACTGAATTTCCAGGTTGGATTGGCAGCAGGGAAACGATTTCTCCAGGTTCACCTACCAGGGTGAGCATTTCTCCTGAATGGAGGAGATGGCACTCTTCAGTGCCATTGATGAGCGTGGTGGGGGTTTTGAGTTGAGGATGGGCCAGCAACCCAAGGTTGCCAAAAGTCATATCCAAACGCCCACCAACAGCGCCATGGACCACTATTTTTCGTGCACACCGATCCTGGGCCAGCAGGATTGCTAGCTCCAGGTCGGTCTGGTTTTTTTCTTCAGGGTGCTGGATGATTTCTACACCTTCTTCACGCCATTTCTCCACCAGAGATGGATCTGTCGAATCCAGATCGCCAATCAATACACCTGGTTGGATTCCCAGGGACAAGCAATGTCGGCTTCCTCCATCTGCTGCAATAATGAGGTCGTCTTCCTGAATTTTTAAGGAGTGAGGTGGAGGTGTGAAATCCCCATTGGCAAAAATGATAGCTTTCATTATTAAAGAAAAATCTCCTCTCGACAGAGGAGCATCTGATTGTGCATCCCTCCGCCGGTATGATCCGGATCAGGTTAGCGGGTCGAAAAAAATTGTTTTCCTCTCAGCCGTAAAACGGCTCCCCGTGCTACTATATTATTACTGACAGTATAGGGTCAGGAGAAGATAATGTCAAGTAAACACAGTATAAGAATGATATGGTTCCAATATCACGCCGGAAGACGAAAGATGGGGGACGGAGGACAGAGAATCTGTGGATGACAGTCCAGTCAGCGATCGTTTGTCATCGGTCTCATGATCATGTTAATTGTAATTATCTATAGCTTCCCTTAAAATAACTCGATTATCAGCATTGAATTTTCCAATGATCTGCCTTGTGACCCGGAATATTCTCGGTTTGGCTGCCGCAGCCAGTTGACGTTTCAGGAAGTAGGCAGTTTCCTGTTCAGACCGCTGCTGCAGGATCTTCAACAGGGTAATGATCTCCTTCATCAAGCCGGTTTCTTCATGCTGAAGGATCTCAGCCAATCGGCTGTATATCACCGGCAGGTTGTCAAAATCAGGGTTTTCCGCGAATGCGGCTAAACCAAACAGGGCTGCCTGATGGTTCATCTTTGATCCAGAAGAGATTAAATCCCCGATAAATTCAAATATGAGTTCCGGTTTTTCTTCCACTAGTTGGGTCAGACCCTGGATCATAATGCTGTGACGGATATCTTCCGCAATGCAGCTATTCAACCAGGACTTAATTCGATTCAGTATTGGATCTGGGTCGAAGGGCGGTAATTTTCCCAAGCAGATGATTGCCAACTGACGAAACTCTACCCATTCCTCCTTCCAGAGCGCATCGACAAGGTTCAATCCAAGGATTGGCTTTTCTTTCAGATAGTCTTCCAGTTCGCTTATAAGTGCTCGCTGCACCGGGGCCGGAACCTGATAGGTCTGCAGGGTGAGGGGAGTGCGAGACAACGAGGTCTGCCGGATGCGGGCTGCGTAGAAACCCAATAGATCATGCAGTGCGGGGATAAATTTAGCTGGATGCGAAAAATTTTCGCTCAGCTCTGCGCACTGGATCTTCAGTCTGGCTGGGTTGATGGCGGTCATGGAATTAAATTGCTTAGAACAGCAGCAGCTGATTCCACATCCGGAACGGCGATGATACGACTTTGATCGGCTGCAGGGATATATTCACCAAGTTCGGTTTTGAAGGTCCCCAGGGTTTCTTCCCATCCTTGGCCCACTACGATCAGGGGTCTTGGCTTTTCAGGATGGATTTGCAGGTCAGCCCATGTCAATGTAACTTCTGCCAGGGTGCCAATCCCACCAGGTAGGGCAATCGCTGCCTCACATTCATCGATCAATCGATAAAGGCGTTCCCTCAAGGTGGAACAGCGTTTCTGTTCTTTAACCCATTGATTGGGAGAAACTGGACGCCAGCTTTCGATCTCATCGCAGGTGACACCGATTACATGGCCTCCCGCTTCTGATGCCCCACGGGAAACCGCTTCCATAGTGCCGATATATCCCCCTGACTGAACTGCAAAACCTGCATCGGCCAACAGATTCCCCAGACGCTGGGCTTCTTGATATGCCTGAGATCCGGGTTTAGGTAATGAACCGCCAAATACTGTAATGGTTTTCATGGGGATATTATACTGGAAATCAGGATGGGCGATATTTAAGGGACCGGATTTTAAAAGATGATCGTGAA
>CAZOUN010000066.1:6386-15521 GCA_964582965.1 uncultured Anaerolineales bacterium
TCGTGAATGTAGAAGTATCATCTCCCCTGGATAACAGGGTACAATAACCATGCCCCAAGTGATCAGTGGGGAAAACTTTATGGACATAATTTTAACCCACGAAAGGACCGATTTTGACGGCCTGGCATCGCTCTTAGGTGCCTATAAATTGGACCAGAATCTGGTCCCGGTTTTGCCCCGCCTGTTAAATCGAAATGTAGAGGCTTTTTTGACCCTCTACGGTGTAGAACTTCCTTTTATGGATCCGCGTGACCTGACTGGAGATCCAATAGACTCAGTTTTCCTGGTGGATACTCAGTCTATGACCAGTATCAAAGGTATGGTCAAGGATATCAAAGTTCAGGTTATTGATCATCATCAACCAAAGGAAGATCTCCCCGAAGACTGGGAAGTGACTATTCGCGAAACTGGTGCAACTACAACGATATTTGTCCAGGCAATTCAGGAGCGGGATATCCTGCTGACTCCCGTCGAAGCTACACTGCTGTTATTGGGGATATATGAGGATACTGGATCTCTGACCTATACTCGTACAACTGCCGAAGACATATTCGCTGCTGGTATTTTGGTGGAACGAGGTGCCTCGCTGTCCATAGTCACTGATTATATTAACCATCCGTTGTCTATGGCTCAGCAGAGGATCTACGAAGATTTACGAGCCAATGCTGAGAGTTTGATCATCCATGGACACAGTTTGATCCTGGCTCAGGCTGAAGCTACTGATCTGGAAGAGGAGTTATCGAGTTTGGCTCATAAGCTGCGCGATCTCCTTGATCCAGATGCGCTGTTTTTGCTTATTAATACATCAGGTGGTGTTCAGATCATCGCCCGTTCAACATCGGACCATATTGATGTCTGTGAAATTTTGTCTACCTTTGAGAGTGGGGGAGGTCATCCTCGTGCTGCAGCTGCGTTGGTGAGCGGAATCTCATTGCCGGAGATATATAAAAGATTAACTGCTGTCCTGCCTCAATATGTTAAACCTGCTATTCGAGCTCGAGATATTATGTCTAGATATCCTCAGACCCTGGAACCGGATACGCCCATCAGTGAAGTGGCTGAATTGATGCTGCACTATGGCTATGAAGGTTATCCGGTGGTGGATGGGAATGAAATTGTTGGGCTGGTCACAAGGAGGGCTGTAGATCGAGCCTTGGGCCATAAATTGGATGTGACCGCTGTAAGCATTATGGAAGCCGGCAATGTACGCGTATTTCCAGCGGATTCGATCGAATATATTCAAGATATTATGATGGAGTCTGGCTGGGGGCAGATCCCGGTAGTTAGCTCCAGATCCAAGAAAATAGTTGGTATCATCACCCGGACTGATTTAATAAAGATACTGGCACCTCATCATCCAATACCTGGTAGACAGAATCTTTCCCAACGTTTGGAATCTACTCTACCGGAAGCTCGTCTGTCTTTGTTAAATAAAATTGCCGAAGTTGCTGCCGACCAGAAATCCGCGCTTTATATCGTTGGTGGATTTGTGCGAGATCTCTTATTGGATATTCCAAGTCTGGATTTTGACTTGGTAGTGGAGGGAGATGCCATTGATTTGGCAAAAGCAGTACAGGGGCAATACGGTGGGCGAGTGACTAGTCACAACCGTTTTGGAACAGCCAAATGGTTTATTGATAAAAAAGACCTGGATATCCTGGGCTCTACTAAAAAAGTCAAACAGGCCCTGCCGGATACACTGGACTTCATTAGCGCCAGAAGAGAGTTCTATACGCATCCAACTGCACTGCCTACAGTTGCAAGGGGCAGCATTAAACTGGATTTACACCGCCGGGATTTCACAATTAATACCCTTGCCTTGCGTCTTGATGGTCACCATTATGGTGAATTATATGATTACTGGGGAGGGCTGGCAGACCTGAAAGCCAAACAGGTGAAAGTGCTCCATTCTTTGTCTTTTGTGGATGATCCCACCCGTATCTTGCGAGCAGTGCGCTATGAACAGCGCTATGATTTCAACCTGGATGTCAGGACCAAAAATTTGCTATTGGAAGCCAAAGAATTGCTCATGAGAGTATCAGGCGATCGAATCCGCCACGAATTCGACAGAATTTTCGAAGAAAAAAAAGCGGCTCAGATGCTCAATCGCCTGGATGAACTCACTATTTTGGAAAGCATTCATCCTCACCTTGTTTGGAATAAAAGACTTAGTACATTAATGAAAACTATGCCATTCAAGGAAGCTCCACCAGAATGGAATATTGATGGGGATGGAATTGGCATTTCTTTTGAATTGGCGCTGTGTTATTCCATGTGGTTGATGAATGCTCCAGTCGGAAGTGATGTCAGCAAACGTTTACGCCTGGTGAGTGGTTTGGCAGGGACGATCCGCCAGGCATCTGCACTGAGGGAAAAACTTGATGATCTTGATGGGCTTCTCGCCAGTGAAGTGACCGCGATCTTAGGCAGGATTTCGAACCTCGCTATTTATTCAGTTTATCTGAATGAAAAGAATCCCAAATTGAAGGGCGTCTTGTCTCGTTATTTATCTTCCTGGCAGTATGTTGAAACCAACATAACTGGACAACAGCTCCAGGAAGAAGGATTGGCACCCGGTCCGCGTTATGCAGAGATCCTCAGTGAACTTCGCAATGCATGGCTGGACGGGAAAATCACTTCAAAAAGTGAAGAAAAGACTTATTTTACAGAACTGCTGCAGGCAGGTGAGGATAATGATCCTGAAAATGAAGGGGACCAGGTTATATCTGAGTAGATTATTGACCCTGACTGGGATGCCTTGCCAGCCCATATTCTTCGTGATAAAATGATTTTCCAGAGGGGGGAAGCAATATTGGCGGCGTCGGAAAGTGGGTTTACCCACTTTTTTTATTGCCATCCTTAGCCTGAGCCATCCCTCCCGGTAAACGTAGTTGGAGATATTGAAATGAAAACAGAATTTGCTTTGGCCTTTAAACAGGTTCTCAATGACAAAAACCTCCCGGAGGAGATTATTGTTGAAGCAATACAGGACGCGATGGTTTCTGCATATCGGCGCTCCGTGAATGCTTCCAGCGCTCAGAAGGTTGAGGCTGAGATCGATCTTGAAACTGGCGATGTGACCGTCTTTGTTGAAAAAGAGGTTGTCGAGGATATTCAGGATAATCGAACAGAGGTGCTGATTGAAGAAGCTAGAAATGTGAACCCGGATACTGTACTGGGTGATCTCGAAATGGTGGAAAGCACTCCGGAAGATTTCGGACGGGTTGCAGCCCAAACAGCGCGCCAGGTGATCCAGCAGCGAATTCGCCAGGCGGAACGTTTGGCCCAGTATGAATATTACAACGAAAAGATCGGTGAAGTTGTAACAGGTGTGATCCAGGCAGTCCACCGTCATGAATTGACAATTGGATTGAATATTAACGCTGAGGGTAAAATGCCTCGCAATCAACAGATTACAAAGGAATATTATCGGGTTCATGACCGCATCAGGGCTTTACTTTTGGATGTGGAAGAAACTACCCGCGAACCACGCATTATCCTCTCTCGTGGTCACCGTGACTTTTTGCGGCGTTTGTTGGAGAACGAAGTCCCCGAGATCTATCAGGGATTAGTTGAAATCCGGGCTATCGCCCGTGAAGCGGGATACCGGTCGAAAGTGGCTGTTTCAGCCCTCAAACCTGGTGTAGACCCCGTTGGTGCCTGTGTGGGCATCCGCGGTGTACGTATCCAGGCTATTGTGCGTGAATTAAGCGATGAGAAAATTGACGTTATTGAATGGAATCCTAACACGGAAGAATTTATTGCTAAGGCTTTAAGTCCTGCCCGGGTCTTGAGCGTCTTTTTGAACAAGGAATCTGAAGGAATGCCCACAGCAACAGTGGTTGTCCCGGAAGATCAGCTCAGTTTGGCAATTGGCCGAAATGGTCAGAATGCCCGCCTGGCAGCTAAACTTTCTGGGTGGCGGATCGATATCAAAGGTCTTTTTGAAGCAGTATCTGATACTCTCTTCAAGATCCAGGATAACCCAAAGTATGCCCAGTTCCAGGATTTGGAAGCGGCATCTCTTCCCCGCATTGAAGCCGTGATGGCTAAAAAAGCGGAGGGAAGGCCTATTTCACCTGAAGAGTATCGCGAACTTCATACTTTTAACAGCCGGATAGAATCTGGTTTGATCAAGGAACGTCAGGAAATAACTCAACAACATCAAGCTCGAATCCAGGCTGCCAAAGCTGCAGTTCCAAATGATGCCTACGACCTGCCAATCATGACCCTTGGCCTGACCACCAAGGTTGAAAACCTGCTGAATGAAGCAAATTTCACTAATGTGGGTGAACTGGCGTATCGGCTGCTGTTGGTGCCGAATATGATCAATGACATCGATGGTATCGGCCCATCTTCTATTAAGCAGATCGAGGGTGCCCTGGAAGTGATGATCGGTTATCAACCTCTATCCGAAGAATTTGATATCGAGGAAGAGATTGTTCTCGAAGAAAAGGCCACTGGACAGGAAGAAGAAGATCAAGCTGAACAGGATGGAGATGAAGAAGCTTCAGCAGAAGTCGCCGCCGATAACGAAGATGAAAGCGAACTTGAAGATCCTTCGGCTGAAGATGCCGAATCTGAAGATACTCCGGTAGAGGAAGAGGTTGAAGCAGATGACCCCGATGTAACTGAACCTCTTGCTGAGGTTGAATTGGAAGCAGAAGAGGAACCGGAGGAACAGGAACAGGAACAGGAACAGGAAGAAACTACTTCAGAGGATGAGATCGAGGAAGGGGAGTAGATCCTGTTTGATCGATGACAAGAAAAAAACACAAACCCCAACGCATGTGTGTAGCTTGCCGGAAAAGCCAGGATAAAAAATCTCTGGTCCGCCTGGTTCGAACGCCGGAAGGTGTTTTGGTGGATCAGACCGGGAAAATGACTGGCAGGGGAGCATATTTACATGCAGATCCCAAATGTTGGGAGTTGGGCGTGAAAAAATACCTTGAAAAAGCATTGAATACGACTTTGAGCGAAACAAATCGGGCAGAATTAATTGCCTATCAAGAAACCTTTTTCAATAAAAATGAAGATTGATTTGAGCGAGCTATAAATCAGGACCAACGAGGTAATAGATGAGTGAAAACGGACAAGAGCTAAAACAAATAGAACTGCCATTCAGTATCACTGTCCGAGATTTGGCCCAAACCCTGGATGCCAGTCCGATTGAGATTATTAAGACATTAATGGCAAATGGTATGATGGCCAATATCAATCAGGAGATTGATTTTGAGACTGCAGCCATAGTCTCTGCGGAGATGGGTTATGAAGCGGTTTCTGCGCCGGTTGAAGAAGAAGTCGAAACCGAAGAAATTTCAGTACCGCTCTGGCGCCAGAAACTGGAAGAGGTAGATGAAGAAGGTTTGGTCTCCAGGCCTCCTGTAGTTGCCATCCTTGGACATGTTGATCACGGGAAGACATCTTTGCTGGATGCTATTCGGCAGACTTCGGTGCAAACCGGGGAAGCTGGCGGTATCACTCAACATATTGGTGCTTATCAAATAAAACACAATGAAAAACCGATCACTTTCCTGGATACGCCGGGCCATGCCGCATTTACTGCCATGCGCGCCCGCGGTGCCCAGGGAGCGGATATTGTTGTGTTGGTGGTTGCTGCAGATGATGGTGTGATGCCTCAGACTGAAGAGGCCATTTCCCACACCCGGGTAGCTCAGGTGTCCATGATCGTTGCCCTAAATAAAATAGATAAATCGAATGCTGCTCCTGACAAAGTAAAACAGGAACTGGCAGACGTTGGTGTTATAGCGGATGACTGGGATGGCGATACTATTATTATTCCAGTTTCAGCCACTGAAAAAACCGGATTAGATGACCTAATGGAAGCCATCCTTCTTATTTCGGATGACCTGGATATCCAGGCAAACCCCGAGGGAGATATTTTTGGCACTGTTATCGAATCCGAGCTTACGAAAGGCCGCGGTGTGATGGCCACTTTGTTGGTTCAGAACGGTACTTTGAAAGTTGGTGATACCGTCCTGGCTGGCACAACCTGTGGACGGATCAAAGCTATGTTTGATTTTACCGGTGCCAAGATCAAGGATGCCGGACCATCCGTACCTGTGTCAGTGATGGGTTTAAGCGAAGTCCCCAAAGCAGGTGAATTATTCAGTGTTGTGAAAAGCGAAAAAGTCGCACGCGAGATGATCCAAGATCGAGAGCTGAAAGCTGAAAGACTGGAAGAAGAGCCAGATTCTGCAGCGAACCTGGAAATGCTATTCGCCCGGGTTCAGGCTGGTGAAGAGGAAGAGCTTCGATTGATCATCAAAGCTGATGTTCAGGGTTCCCTGGAACCGATCATCAACTCTGTGAAAGATATGAAAAGTGGTGGTGAACAGGATATTGGTGTTAAAGTTATTCATAGTGGAACAGGAAATGTCACAAATGATGATGTGATGTTGGCTTCCACTACGAATTCGATCATTCTCGGATTTAATGTTGGTCCGGACAGCGGTGCTAAACGGCTGGCAGATTCAAAAGGAATTTCCATCCGGAAATATAACATCATATATCATCTGATTGATGATATAGAGAAGGCTCTTAAAGGCATGCTGGAACCGGTGGAAAAGAAGATCCTAATGGGTAGGGCTCATGTCCTGGCTATTTTCCCCTCAGGCAAGTTCGAGCAGGTGGCCGGATGCAAGGTGGAAACCGGCGAAATTCGCCGCAGTGCTAAGATTCGTGTATTGCGGGAAGGCAAAATCGCCTTTGATGGTGATATAGCTTCACTGAAACACCACAAGGATGATGTTAATGAAGTCCGGGATGGATTCGAGTTTGGGATAGGGTTAAAAGGATTCTCTGGCTTTGAAGAAGGTGATGTGCTGGAAAGTTACGTCATCGAAATGGTATCGGAATTTTAAGGTAAAACATGGTTTCAGAATCAAGAACAGATCGCATCGCCGACCGGATCAAGAGGGAAATATCCCTGCTATTTATGCAGGAGATCAGTGATCCCCGCCTGGAAGGTGTAACTATAACTGCTGTAGATTTGGATCGGGAGATATCTTACGCAGATATCTACATTTCAGCTAGGGATGGCGCTGATCGAAAAAAAGACATATTGGCTGCCTTGAAAAAGGCTTCGGGTTTTATCCGCTCCCAACTGGCAGTGAGTATTTCCCATCTGCGCACATTCCCCCAGCTCCGTTTTCACTGGGATCCTGTCCCTGAACGGGTCGACCGTATGGATGAAATCTTCGCTGAGCTGGATGAGGAAAAAGGGCTTGAGGGTCTGGATGAATAAGGATCAGATACAGGAATTTGGGGATTTGGTATCACGAGCAGACCGTATCCTGATCATTTCTCACATCCGACCAGATGGAGATGCAGTCGGTTCAACCATTGGTTTAGGGTTAATTCTTGAGGAAATGGGAAAAGAAGTGTCCCTTGTCCTCGAAGATGGCGTCCCAAAAGTGTTCAATCACCTTACCGGGTCAGACCGGATCATCAGAGAAGCAGTTGGTGTTTTCGACCTGGTGATAGTGGTGGACAGCTCGGACATCGAAAGGATCGGATCTGTCCTGGATGATTATGGGGAACCTGATGTCAACATTGACCATCATCCAACCAATACACAATTTGCAAAGCTTAATCTGGTCCGGGATGACGCCGTCGCCACCGTCGAAATCATTTTTAATTTGGCACAAGAGCTTTCATTTCCCATAAACTTACCGATCTCAGAAGCATTATTAACTGGCTTGTTGACCGATAGCTTGGGTTTCAAAACCTCCAACACTAAACCTCAAACACTGCGAATTGCAGCAGAATTGATGGAAAATGGCGCCAACTTGCCTGTTTTGTACCGCAAAGCCATGGGGGAAAAATCTTTCGAGGCAGTCAAATACTGGGGACAAGGGATATCCAAGATCCAGATGGAAGACCGGCTGGTCTGGACTTCTTTATCATTAGAAGATCGGATAGCGGCAGATTATCCTGGCCGTGATGATGGGGATTTGATCAATGTCCTTTCCAGGATCAAGGAAACTGACATTAGCATTGTATTCGTTGAACAAAAGAATGGAAGCGTAAAGGTCAGTTGGCGATCCCGACCTGGCTTTGATGTATCCAGTATTGCCACCCAGTTTGGCGGGGGCGGCCATAAACCTGCAGCAGGGGCCGATATTAAAGGTGACCTGGAGAGGGTGCAAGAAGAAGTACTTGAGGCAACCAGGAAATCACTCCAGAAAAGTGAATAGAATGGTCTGCACTCAAGATTATCAGTTGGGGAGATTGAGATTATGAACAACGATCAATTGAAAGATTTTATTACTGGCGCTCTGGTTGTTGATAAACCAGTTGGAATGACCTCTCATGACGTCGTGAAGGTCGTCCGTCTTGGGACTGGTATTCGCCGCGCTGGCCACACAGGCACATTGGATCCCCGAGCTTCGGGTGTTTTAGTTGTTTTGATTGGCCCGGCAGTTCGATTAAGTGAATTCCTTTCAGCATCAGATAAACGCTACCAGGCCATTTTACGTTTTGGAGTTGCAACGGATACCTATGACACTGAAGGGAAACAGGTTGGAGAAACCAAATCTGTTGACCATATTACGGAAGAGGATTTCCAGAATCTTCTCCAGAACTATGAAGGCAAAATTGCCCAGGTTCCACCTGCCCATTCTGCCGTCAAGGTAAATGGAGAAAAAGCCTATAACCTGGCTCGAAGGGGAGAAGAAGTACACCTGGAACCCCGCATGATCGATGTCTATAACCTGGAAATATTGGAATGGGCACCTCCGGAAGCAGTTATCGACGTTCATGCCTCATCAGGTACCTATGTCCGATCCCTGGCGAATGACCTTGGGAATGACCTGGGTGTTGGAGCTCATCTGACTGGACTGCGCAGGACCAAGAACGGCCAGTTCACCCTGCGAGATGCTGTACGATTGCAAGATTTAAAAGAATCCTTTGAGGTGGGTGATTGGTATAAACACCTCATTCCGGCTGCTGAGACGCTGTCGGATTGGCATACACTGGATTTGACTCCAGATGATATGGAAAAGATCAAACATGGCCATCGCATCCCGGCTGAACAAGGATCAAGTGGCTGGGCCAGGGGGTTAAGCGAGCAGGGGGATTTAATTGCGCTGCTGGAAGCAGCTGAAGGTGATG